>CAIXLI010000037.1 GCA_903920205.1 uncultured Pseudomonadota bacterium | reverse complement strand
TGTCAACGCAAAGTTAAAATGTCCTTTTTTCCCGCAACGTGAGAATGTCCTCTTTTGGGACGGAGATGGGGGCTGTGGGTAAGGGCGGGTGACGCGCACCCCTCAGGTTGTGCGCTAGCGGCACCCGCCCTTATCCACAGGCCTGTCGCGCCGACGGATGGGTCAGAAAGGTCGTTGCCAGAAACGGAGGATGCCGCTTGGCGATGCAGGCATCGACGCGAGCATCCAGCGTTTTCTCGTCCACGGTCGGGGGCGGCACGGGGTAGGTTTTGAACGCGGTGCAGGGCAAGATTCTGTCCCCGCCGCCGCCCCTGTAATGCACCTCCATCGCGCCGCTCGCAAAGTGATACAGCGTCACCTTCGCACCGCGCAACGCCACGCCAGCGCCGTCCGTTTTCACGCAGTACATCGTGCCGTCGTAGCGGAAGGTCAAAGCCTTCGACAGCGTACGCATTTGCCGCCGCGCCAGCATATCATCCAACGCTTTCTCGGTGCCCGTCCACGGACGATGCGCATCGGCTTTGTCTTTCGCGGGCACGGCGAACTTCGCATTATGAGCCTTGATGAACGCGGGGAAAAACGCCTCGGCCTCGGCAATGCTGCAGATATTCCGCAGCCGCATTTCTTTGATTAGCCGATCCTGAAGCGTCTGATTGGCTCGTTCAACGCGGCCTTTGGCTTGAGGCGAATGCGCGCAGATTTGTTCGATCTTCAGGCGTTCAGTCACGCGATTAAATTCTGTTTTTCCATCGCCTGATGCAGCATCCACAGCATTGACGCGGAAAATACTGTGACGATCCGAATACAGCGCCAGCGGCATTCCATGCGCCAAAACATACGACTTTAACGCCGTCACATAGGCCTCGGTCGTTTCTGTCTCCGAGAAATGCAGCGCCATCAAACGGCTTGTCGCGTCATCAATGAACACCGTCAAATTGCAGCGCGGAGCGCGGCCTTCGAACCAGTCATGCGGGCTGCCGTCGATTTGCACAAGCTCGCCAAATCGAGGCCGCCTCTCGCGCGGTTGGTGAATGTATTTCTTCTTGTGCAGTCGGGGCTTCCACAGTTTCAGTTTGATCTGCATCTGCCGCACCGTCTCGTGCGACACCGTTATTTTGTCAAGCTCGGCCAGTTTTTCCGCCGCCAACGTCGCGCCAAAATCTGGGTATTTTTCGCGCAGCAACGCCTCAATCTTCGCCCGTTTCTCCGCGTGCGTCCGCCTCGGAGATACCCGCCCCCGCTGCTTCGACACAAGCCCCGCATCACCTCCCGCTCGCCACGCCCGCATCAACCGCCGCACTTGCCGCGCCGTTATTCCAAGCCGTTCCGCCGCCTCCCGCTGCCTCAATTTCTTCTCCTCAACCAGCCGGATCACATACCCTCGTTCCCGCTCCGTTCCGCTCATCCCCAACGCCCCTTCGCCCATCTGTCCCCCCTCCGGCTTCTCGCCTAAAAGAGGACATTTTAAACTTGCAGAAAGAGGACATTCTCATTTTGCGCTAACAGAGCGAATAACTCTTTTTGACAAAAACTTTTCGTGAATTATTGCTCCGCACAAATCTTTCGCAGCGCAGCAATCGAACCTCTCGCACTTTCTTCGATCACATCGCAACGGGTGCGTTGCGGGCTTTGTTGTTCAAATAAACAAATCCCTGCGAGAATACGGGAGCGATGGCACTGATCGTCCCATAGAACACGCGATGCAAGGCAATCTCTTTCGCAGCGTCGGCGAAATCCCGCAGAGACGCGACGGCAGAGGGGGCGGCGCAAACCGCGTCATGTATATGCGCACAAGCATTGGACAAATTTTGTGAAAAATACGGCGTCCCGTTGACCAAGCCATCCATGATCAACGGAGCGGCGGACACCAAGCGCAACCCGAGGCATGCGGCATTTAAAATGGCGTGCGTCTTCTTGCCGTGTTCGGGGCGAACAAAAAGACGAACAGCAAGACCAAGTGAGTTTCCGACAACCCCCATAGCCCCATACCCCATAGCGCCTAGATCAACAGGGTGTTGTTGAAAGGCGATTACGACAATAATTACGCCGCCTACGATGTTGGTGACAGACAAACCAGTGCCGATCGCGGCTTCAGCCTTGTTGGCATGCTTGGTCTTCTTCAGAACTTTAGAGAAGCCCCAAACAAAGACGTTGGATCCGAGCCATAAGGAAAGACCCGCGTTAACTCCTTCGTTTAATTCTTGAAGCGACAAGGAGACTATATTAACCAAAGAGGCAGCGCTTTCTCCACTCTTGGCGATAAAAGAAGCCGCTTGTTTGAACGCGTATGTAGAGGCGACGGTTTTTCCAACGCGTTGAAATACCTCATACCCACAAAGTTTAAATAAAAAATTCTTAGGCAATCTTTCGTCTCGATTCTTTTCAAACAATTATGGTTAATGAAATGCGGCGATAGGCTGTTTTGTATTGTAGGGATGGGGTCTCCATGAAAGCAATTCAAAAGAGCGCCACGATACCGCGTTTTCCGATAATCGTCATAATGCCGCGCTCTCTCCATTAACAATACAGGTTTCTTCTTTTTCGGGGATTAGTTTCATATTATTGTGGCACATCTTATGCGCAGACAAAAAATATAGGGAAGTGAATATGCCCAAAGCTCACAGCGAGGATATTGTTGTTTCTCGTCATAAATATGAAGAAATCGCGAGCCAAGAGGGGCCTGCCGCCGCCATTGAAGCTCTCATAGAAGACATAGGTTTTCCTATAGACTTTACTTGCTTTAATTTTGGCAAGGAGTCTGGTTATCATGCAATTGCCGAAGGTTTTTGGATATGGGCAAGCTACAGCGATGGCGAAAAAACCTCCCCTCCTCTCACAGGAATGCTCTCGGCGAAAGGGGAGACGGCGGATGAGGCGGCGCAAAAATTCTTGTCCTATCTCCTTGATCCACGTTCTTACTACTCAGAAAAAACCTATCCCCCCCAACCGGGGGCTATACTTGTTTCGGCTGAAATAAGGGTTATTGATCCCGCTTGCTGGACGGGCCAACGTCCAGCAAAACTTTCTTTTGAGGAAACCCCTCTGCCCCCTAATCCTCAGAAAGGGCCTGAACCTCTTCCATCCTCCACACCGTGACCGTTCGCATATCGCGGTCTTCGAGATCGCGGGATGTCGGCACATCGTAGCTGGCGAGTTTGACCATTCCTTCTTGCGGCACATAGGCGCGACCCGGGTCTGAGAGAAGAACGAGCGTTCCCCTCTCGACGCACAATCGCAGCCAGCGCGTCAGCCTCGCGCTCATCGCCTGTTGATAGCAAATATCGCCTGCAAAAATAACGTCAGCTTTGGTAAAGGGCTTTGTTAAATCGACGCCGTCGCTGGTCGCAACGACGACGTTATTTTTCTCGGCATTCAGCGCGATCGCGTGCAACGCCAGCGCATCGATATCGACCGCGAGTGCGCTTTTTGCCCCCGCTTTCATCGCCGCAATCGCCGCGATGCCGCAGCCCGCCGCAAAGTCCAGCACACGCTTATCCTTTACAAGTTCGGGATGATCGAGGATATAGCGCGACACCCCCTGCCCCCCTGGCCACGCAAAAGCCCAAAAAGGAGGCGGCAAATCGGCGTGGCGCAACCGTTCCTCGGTCATCTGCCATAAAGGCGTAACCTCGGTCGCAAGATGCAACTTAATTTCGGGAATGATTGCGGGAGGAAGTATTTGCGTTTGCGTGCGGATAAAATCGACGGGATCGAAACTCATATCATCTTTCCTATAATAATTGCTGCCAGCACGATCAAACCGAAGTCCCTATTAGCCTTGAAGCGACGCAGACAGTTTTCGGGATCGTCGGGTTTCCACAGGATCAATTGCACGGCGGCAAAACACGCCACGATCAGAAGCCCCCACTCGTAGCCACGCCCGACCCCGTCGCCATCCGCCCAGCCCGCAAGCGCTAGAAAAAATATCGCCAAAGCATAAAACAACGCGACCCAACGCTGCGATTTGTCGCCAAACAAAAGAGCGGTCGATTTGATGCCGACCAAAACATCGTCGCGTTTGTCCTGGTGGGCATAAATCGTATCGTAGCCCAACGTCCAGAAAACGCCCGCGATATAAGCGAGGACGGGAACAAGTCCTATCTCTTCCGTCGCCGCACACCACCCCATCAGCACGCCCCAATTGAACGTCAATCCGAGGAATAACTGAGGCCACCACGTCACACGCTTCATCAAAGGATAGGTAAAAACCAGCAGTAACGACAAAGCGCCCAAAATAATCGTGGCGCGGTTGAACATAAGCAAAACGCCTAACCCTATCGCCAGCAATAAACCAAGAAAGAGAACGGCTTGCCATAATGCAACCTCCCCGCTTGCCAGGGGGCGCGTACGCGTTCGTTCGACTTGCCTGTCGATCTTTCGGTCATAGATGTCGTTGACCACACACCCCGCGCCGCGCATGACGACAGCGCCAAGACCAAAAAGCAACATCAACCAAAGATCGGGCATAAACGACGCCGAAAACGCGATGCCCCACCAGCAGGGTAAAAGCAAAAGCCAAGTCCCTATCGGTCTGTCGAGGCGCATCAACCGCGCATAGGGACGAGCAGACTCGGGCAACCGCGCCACAATACCTGAGTTCTGAGGGATGTCGGTAAAGGCAGGAGCAACCATGCGATCGCCCGTCGTTTTTCTAGGGAATAATCTATACGGCATTATACGAGAAACGGCCTTCAGCCGCCCTTCTTCGCCACAAAGGTTTTCCGTGCGCCGCAAGACTTGGCATAGGAACGGTCGGAGATTTCCATGCGCCTAACCTGTGTATCGACATCAGTTTGTGGTGCGCCGGCAAAGTACAAAACTTTGTCACGGTAGGCCGCACAGAAGTTCGGCGCGGACATATCGGCGGCCTTTTGCCCAAACTCGTTCCCCAAAAGCGTGCGCAGGTGGTCGAGATGCCCAACCGCGTCCCCCTTGGTTGTCGCCTTGTAATAGGCAATCATGGTTTGTTCGGCATTGTGCAAAAGATGAATGTTCTTTTGCGTAAACGCGCCATAGGCGGCGGGAAGGTCTTGCCCTTCAGACCCTTGGCGACAAGTCACAGTTATGACCATCAGTTCGGAATGAAGACGAAGCAATTGCTCGGCTTGCATTTGTTCAGGCGAGTAACAGGTGGCCCCCGCCCAAGCGGGAACAGCGAAAGCGACAAAAGCCGCGCCTAAAAGGCAACGGGCTAAATTCATGATGGCCTCCCTGTTCTGTATTCTCCGCCTATAGTGTGGGGCGGAACCGCGCCAAACTACACATGCGCCAATGCAAAAATCCAGCAGGATTATGCCCGCCCTAGTTAACACATTATCCCCTGCGCTGTGAGAGGATAATGTAAAAAAATTTACCGTCCCTCAAAACGTCATTACGGCTTTGTTCTATCGTGAAAATTGCTTATTTATCTTCAATCATGCGTTTTTTGGGCAGTCCTCCTTGCTTGGAAGCTGCTACCTCTTAACAGACAGAGGCTTTATAGGCGACCACACAAATGTCCGATTTACGGATTAATGAGGAAGTTCTATTCTGTCCCAAATTCTCCTTTTGGTGATTTATGAACGATCCCTCGCCTCCCCGTCCACACCGTATACGCAAAACACTGGCAATTCTCGTTTTTGTCGCCTTGATCGGGGGCGGCATCTGGTGGGCACGTCAAGGCACGGATTCTGCCGCTAACAAAAACGCGCCACATGGAGAAACCGTGCCGGTAAGTTTGGCGACGATAACCAAAGGCGATATCGATATCATTGATCCCGCTTTGGGCGCCGTCACGCCCTTGGCTTCTGTTACGGTACGCGCCCAGATTAGCGGAATTTTGCAAGAAATCTCCTTTCAGGAAGGGCAGATTGTCCATCAAGGCGATTTTCTGGCCCAGATCGACCCACGCCCCTATCAAATAACGCTCAAGCAAGCGCGAGGCGCTTTGCAAAAAGATCAGGCTTTGTTGAAAGACGCTCAAGCGAACTTGGCGCGTTATCAGAAATTGGCTGCGCAAAATTCTATCTCGACGCAGCAAGTCGATACGCAGGCATCCTTGGTACAACAATATCAGGGCGCGGTCGAAACGGATCAGGGACAAATTGACGCCGCGAATCTGAACATCTCGTACTGCCACATCGTCGCGCCGATCACGGGGCGCGTGGGGTTGCGGCAGGTCGATGCGGGGAACTATGTTCAAACCTCGGATGCGAACGGCATCGTCACGCTGACCCAGCTTGATCCGATTTCAGTCGTGTTTACGCTGCCAGAAGACAGGCTTCCCGCCGTGATGAAGCGTCTGGCGGCAGGAGCTTCCTTACAAGTCGATGCCTATGACCGCGCCGGAACCGTCAAGCTTGCCGAAGGCAAACTGACGGCGGTCGATAATGCCATCAACGCATCGACAGGAACTGTCAAATTGCGCGCCCAGTTTGACAATGCCGATCAAGCCCTTTTTCCTAATCAATTTGTGAATATTCAGATCAAGGTCGATACGGCACAGGGCGTAGCACTAGCCCCGCAGGCGGCGATTTTGCGCGGTGCTGTCGGCACTTTTGTCTATTTGGCAAAGGCCGATAACACCGTCGAAATGCGTCCTGTCAAACTAGGTGTTTCTCAAGGAGACAAAATCGAAATCACCCAAGGTCTGGCGGAGGGCGACAAAGTTGTGACCGACGGAACCGATAAACTGCGCGACGGGGCAAAGTATAAACTCCCCGAAGCCACGTCCGGCGACGAGGGGCTGGACAAGAAACAGTCACAAAACACAAATCCATGATTTGTCGTGTTAGCGTGGCGTTAGTTCTGACAGTGTTGCTTGGAGCAGCATCGTCTTATGCCGATGAAGGCGCAACAGCGGATAAAGCTCTCTCCGGCCGTGCTGCGCTTGGCAGGCATTAAGGCGGCCTCGCCTGATGCCAAGGCGTTTTTAGAATCTGCCGTAGCAGGACGCGCCCTAGGCATGCAAGACGCAACGACAGACCGTTACGGACGCATTGTCGCGGTTGTTTCGGTTCAAGGAGAACCCCAATCGCTTGAAGACGGATTGCTGCAAGCGGGAATGGCTTTTGTGTATCCGGCCACGGACGATGCACATCTAGATTCTTGGTGTGAGTCTGAACATGCGGCGCGATTGGCTAAACGAGGCTTTTGGCGAGATCACCTCGATGTTGCGGCGAGCGATGCGGAAAATCTTTACGGGCAGTATGGCTTTATTGTCGGCACAGTCACCAATACTGAGCGCGTGAAGAACAAAGTCTATGTGACTTTTGGCACGGATCGTGGCGCTGGGCTTACACTGATGATTGCCGCGCATAACCTCCGCGCGTTTAAAAAACAAGGCCTTGATGCTCTATCCTGGCAAGGGAAAACGATGCGTGTGCGCGGCTGGATTAAGCATGACTCCACCCCCGCAATAATCCTCACCGACCCGCATCAGGTAGAAGTTATAAAGTAGCCCCTTATCTCAACCCATAGAAGCGATAAAACCGCATGCCCTGTTCTATCGCTGCCATGCGATGCGCCCACGTCGTTATGCGCTTGTCGATAGCCTTTCGGGTTTCCTCATCCGGCTTGACGCCGGAGGCCATGAATTCGGCGAACCGCATAAGCCCCCGCTTCACTTCCTTTTTGTAATAATCCGTTTGATCGTCATGAACGCGCAGACTTATGCCCGCTTTGGCCCACAACTCCGCCATTTCGACCAAGCCCACAGGGGTCGCGCCTTGTTCAAATAGCCGCCACGCACGGATAGCGGGCTGATCGCGCGACTCGGGATTAACGATATAGTCGGTAAATGAAATTTGCGCCTTGGGCTTGCAGCAAGCGACGATCGATTTGACAAAGGTTCCTTTGTCCACTGCGCGATAAATCGTCTCTCGCGCAAGAATGCAATCGTAACTCCGCGATTCGATCAGATTCATAGGATCATAGGCCGCGATAGCAGCTTTTTTACTCCGCCCAGCCGCCACCGAAAGAGCCATGCCGCGCACAGCAATCTCAGGATCCGGTTCACGCCCGTTGATATAAACGCCGAATTCGTCGGTCGTCCTTCGCATGCGCCGCCCTAATCCAGCGGAAAGATCGAGAAGGCTCATATCCTTGGTGATCCCCAAAGGCCGGATCAAGAGCTCGGAGATATAGTCGTCGGCAGGAGACACCGAACCCTTGCCCCACATTCTTTCCGAAATCTCGCCTGGGGCAGCGCGCCAATAGCCGTCTTGAGTCTTTGAAACCTCATAGGAGGATTCCTTAGTCTTCGCCCCCGGGGAATATCCTTGAACTGGCTCCGCCTCGAAACGCTCCTGCTGAGAAACCCCGCTCAAAGGCTCTGATTTCTCCCAGCATCCGTCTTTCCAGAAATCCTGCGCGACACCGACGATTTCTTGCTGCAAAGCCGCCAACGCCCAACGCGATTTTCGAGCGACGGGCCATGAGGGAATGTTTTTCAGCGAGAATCGGGACATTGTTAGACCGACAGGAGAGGGAACTTAGTCTAGCATAACAAATATGGTTAAAAAGCCAATCCGTAACACTACGAAAAGATTCGTCGCAGCTTTTTAGCCGCTCAAGCTCCACCGTAAAGCCCCCTATTTCTCTTTGGCCCTGTCAAGAAGAGCTTGCTGGCTTTCGTTCAAACGCGCCCCCGTCAGGATGGTGCCGGTCATTTCAGCGCCGGTTAAATCCGCCCCCAAAAGATTGGCACAGGACAAATCCGTATCGTTCAGCTTGGCCTGACGAAAGCTTGCCCCAGAAAGATCAGCATAACGCAGATTAGCGTTCGACAAATTTGATCTAATTGCTTTGCCCTGCGGCGAAATAAGGGAGTCAAACCGAGCCTCGCGCAAATTGGCATGGGTCAATTGTGCCCCCGTCATATCGGCCCCGCGAAAATCGGCTTTTTGCCCCGTAATATGGCGCATATCCGCATGTCGCAGATAGGCAGCCTGCATCTCCGTTTCGGTCAGGTTTAGGCCATAAAGAATTGCCTCTTCGGCCTTAAAGAGAGTCAAAGTGGCTCTAACAAAAGAGGTCGTGCCTCGCATATCGTGGCCGCTAATATCGAGCTGCGCACCCTGCATACCGTCAGAGTTGACCCAAACAGCATGTTTGCGCAACAGCTCGTCGAGCCGTTCGGGCAAATCTTTGGCTGTGGGGCCTAGGGGAAGATTCGTCATAGCGCCGGCTAGACTGGCGTGTTCTAAACTGGCGATATTAAGCGCGGCGTTAACCAGAACGGCGCCGCGCATGTTAACGGCGTTCAAATCGCACTGGCTAAGATCGGCGCCTTCTAAATTCGCGCCTGAAAAATTCGCCCCTTCTAAACTGGCGCGGACGATTTTACAGCTACGCATCGTCGCATCGCTGAAATTTGTTCCTGTGGCAACTGCGCCGGACAGCCGCGCCTCGCTAAGGTTTGCGCCGCTGAGATCGGCCCCGCCGCTTTCCGATGCCGAACGATCACGGTGGAGCGGCACAATTGTGCCATCGGATTCCGTCGAGGCGAGAAAGCCCTCGCGCAAATCCGCCCCCGCCATATTGGCACCGATCAGGTTTGCTCCGCGTAAAAATGCGCCACGCAGATCCGCGCGCACAAGACTGGCTCCTTGTAAATTACAACAGCGCAGATCCGCACCAAAAAAATTGCAATAATCAAACACAGCGCCGCGCGCATTAGCGCCGTTCAAAGAAACGCCCGTCATGTCGGCATGCGAAAAATCGTAATGCTCCAGCTTAAGTCCCGATAAATCGTGACGGGACAGCATCGCACGCGCACCGCCGACGCGAGCAGCGCGAAACATCATGTGCTTGCGCGCAAAGGCATCCAATTCGCCCTGCGTGATCTTGATGAGTCGTAAAGGCCCCTCGTTCGTCATGATGTCCTTGCAAGACGACAATGAAGACTAGATTGTCCCCGCGAACCTTTAAGGAAACCTTACGGCGCAGAAAATGTGACAAGCCAGTCTTTATCCGGTTAAGGTAGAATAGTCTTAAAGAACTGGCCAATAAGATCGTTTGATACCTGCGCTCCAGAGGACGCGTCTTTTTCTAAACCCCTTGCCATGCGTTTGCCAAGTTCTACACCCGGCTGATCGAAGGAATTAACATCCCACAAAACGCCTTGAACAAAGGTTTTGTGCTCATACAAGGCCAGTAACATGCCCAGACGGCGAGGATCTAGGTTGTCGAGCAAAACCAGGTTCGAAGGGCGGCCCCCTGGATAAACGTCCTGTGGCACAGCAGCCTGCTTCTGCCCGAACGCGAGAGCTCCCATTTGCGCCGCCAAATTCGACAGCAGGGCGCGGTGACTTTCGGGTCTGTTCAAATCGTCGTTGGCAACACCGATGAAATCGGCAGGAATAGGGTCGCTGCCTTGATGCAAGCATTGATGAAAACTGTGCTGGCTGATGGTGCCGCAATCGCCGAAAAGAACTGGCACTGTTTTATAGTCGACGGTCTCTCCCCCGCGCGTAACGGACTTTCCGTTGCTTTCCATCTCCAGCTGTTGCAAATAGCGTGGCAAATCGCGCAGCCTTTCGCAATACGGCAAGATCGCCAGCGACGCCGAGCCGAGAAAGTTTCGATTCCAAACGCCCAGTAGTGCCAGAATAACCGGCATATTGGCGGCCATCGGCGCGGATTGAAAATGCGCGTCCATTGCCTCGGCCCCCGCAAGCAAGTCGCGGAAATTATCATTGCCTATCGCCAAAGCAACACTGAGCCCGACGGCGGACCACAAACTATATCGGCCACCGACCCAATCCCACATGGGAAACATATTGTCGGCGTGAATACCGAATTTTTCGACCTCGGCACTGTTCACTGAAACGGCAACGAAGTGCCGCGTCACCGCTTCTTCACCCAGTTTTTGGACAAGCCACTCCCGCGCAGCATGGGCGTTCAGTAAAGTTTCCTGAGTCGTAAACGTCTTGGATACTACGACAAACAAGGTTTGTGCCGGATCGACTTTTTGTAAGACACTTGTGATGTCGAAGGCGTCGGCATTGGCAACAAAATGCGTTTCAAAACCCGACGCGAAGGGACGAAGCGCCTGCGCCGCTAGACGCGGCCCCAAGTCGGAACCGCCAATGCCGATATTAACGATGTGGCGGAACGGCTTGCCAGTTATGCCCTTCCATACGCCGCCGCGCACATCATCGACGAAGGCCGCGACACGGTTTTGCGTAGCGCGAATTTCCGGCATGATATCAAGGCGATCAACCAGAATCGGCGTATCTTCGCGGCAGCGCAAAGCCGTGTGCAAAACGGCACGGTTTTCTGTCGTATTGATCTTGTCTCCGCCGAACATGCGCGCACGCCAATCCTGAACTTTCTGTTGTTCCGCTAAAGCAAGCAACAGGGTCAGCGTCTCCGCCGTCATGTTCTGAAAAGCGTAATTAAGCCGTAGTCCGTCGAAGGCTATATCGAAATTCTTAAGCCGCGCAGCGTCGCGCAGGATAGTATCCATCCCTTGGGCGCAAAGGGCGTCACGGTGGCGAGTTAAGGCTTGCCAAGCGGAGGTCGAAGTGAGACTCATTGTTTAACCGTATCCTTTGTCTGCGCAGATAGGATGCCTTCCGGCTTGCCAACCATCACCAAGGTCATTTTATCGGGATTAAACCAGCGATCAAGGACATGAGTGATTTCTTTATCGGTCACGCCGCCTATAATCTCGCCGTAGCGATCAAGGTAATCGCGCCCCAGTTTCTCTCGCTGCATCATAACCAGAACGGCGGCAATTTTATCGGTCGAGGTCAAAGCCATTGGTTCCGAACCCGTCAGATAATCCTTCGCCGCAGAAACTTCATGCGCCGTCGGTCCTTCATCGTGGAAACGGCGCATCGTCTCGCGGATCGTGTCCAAAGCCTCGACCATTTTGGCGTTGTCAACCGCAGCTTGGCCTATAATCAGCCCAGCGTGTTGCGAGGGAGAGAGAGACGTCGAAACGCCATAGGTCAGCCCCTTCTTATCCCGTACTTCTTGCATCAGACGCGAAGAAAACCCGCCGCCACCCAGAACATAATTAACGATCTCCGCAGCATAGTAATCGGGATCGTCGCGCTTGGGACCGGGCATTGCAAACAAAGCCTCGGTTTGCGTGCCCTCGCGTCGCACAATGATCGTAGGGCTCTGTGTAATCTCAGCAACGTCCCCAATGGGAGTCGTATGCGCATGTTCCGGCAAATCGGCAAAAACTTTGTCAAGCGCCGCAGAAAGTTCGTCGGGGGTCATATCCCCTGCAACGGCAACGGATACACTGTCCCGCGCCAAATGACGAGCGGCAAAAGCCTTTACATCGTCGCCGCTGATCGCTTGCAATGTTTGCGTCGTGCCGAGATGCCTTTGGCTGTATGGGTGGCCTGCAAAAATTTGAGACAGAAGAGCATACCGCGCCTGCCAATTGGGGTCAGAAAATTGCTGGCGTATGCCGGTTAATTGTTGTGCACGAAGACGCTCGATAGCGGCGGAGTCGAAGCGTGGCTTAGTCAACGCCATATGGAGAAGATCGAAGGCCTCTTGTTTATCCGCGCTAAGGCACTTAAGTCTTCCGTCGCTTTCGTCTCGTTCGGCACTGAAGCTTAGCGTAATCGACCGATCCGCAAGGCGTTGCTGAAAATCCGCGGCATTTAAAGCTCCCGCGCCTTCGGTCAAAGCCCGCATCGTTAGGGTCGCAAGCCCCTGCTTATCGGCGGGGTCTTGTTCGCTACCGCCTTGAAAGGCGAACTGCATGGCTATGATCGGCAATTTATGGTCTTCGACCAGCCACGCCTTAACACCGGACTTCTCTCCAACCACCTTTTGAATATCGACGGCATGCGCGGGAGAGGAAAGAAGCAGAAAGGAAAGGAAAGCAAGAAAAGGCCCCCTTCCCCTTGTGGAAATTTTGCGACAGTCTTCTCGTTCACCTAAAAACATCATCTGATCCCCGCCCCATGGCTGAGAATGGGTTGCGCGGCTTCACGCGCCGCCGATGAAATGTGAGGGTTAGGCAAGAGCGCCCCCATGATTTGGCGCGGCGTCGCGGCGAGCTCGCGCAACGCCGCGTTGACCTGATCGACGGACACAGCGTTAATACGATCAGGCCATGCCTCGACATCGGAAACGTTGTGTCCCGTCGTCAGCGCCATGCCGAAAGCATATCCCGGCATCATAAGCCCTTCGCGCGCAAAAATCGCCGCGCGCTGTAACCGTTGTTTAGCGTTTTCGACAGCGACTGAATCCAGCCCTGTCTTTGCCTGATCGCAAACAAAGTCACGTAAGGTTTGTTCAAGCTTTTTGTATGATTGTCCCGGGCGCGGAGAAACTTCTACCGAAAAACTTGTTTCGCCCCGCGCATCGGGGTCGTAGCTAGTTTCTACAGCGCTGGCAACGCCAAGCTCCGTCACTAACTTCTTGTACAAAACGCCGACTTCGCCGCTATCAAGGGCTGCCGCCAGAACTTCATAGGCGTAGGCTTCGCCGTTTTTCTGCGTCGCATAGGATGGGGCTACGAAACGCCAGATGATCTGGGGCTGTTCGACTCCGGCATCGACCTTGGTGAAATCGCGCCCTTTGGCTCGGGGTGCTGTGCCAAGATCGCGGCGCGGAGGAACCTCGCGCCTGGGCACGCGCCCATAAGTCGCGGCGGCAAGACGCATGACGTCTTCGACTTTGACATCGCCGGAAATTACGACAACAGCATTGTTGGGAGCATAATATGTTTCGTAAAATTTTTGCGCATCAGATACGGAAAGTTTCTCAATTTCCCGTTTCCAGCCGATCACTGGTCGCCCATAGGCGTAATGCGGCATGAATTGGCTGTCGAGCTTCTCGACAAAGCGCCCTTCGGGGATGTTATCGGTGCGCTGCTGACGTTCGTCGAGGACGACATGAAGTTCAGGCGTCGCTGTTTCCGGCGTGATGCGAAGATTATGCATGCGGTCCGCCTCCATCTGCATAATCATCGACAAACGGGGGGAAGCTACTTCCTCGAAATAGGCTGTGTAGTCGTACGACGTAAACGCGTTGTCCTGTCCGCCCTGCCCTGCGATAATTTTACTGAACTCCCCGGCGGGGATGTCTTCTGTGCCACGAAACATCAAATGTTCCAGATAATGCGCGAGGCCATTCTTGCCTCGCACTTCGTCCGCAGCGCCAACTTTATACCACACCATCTGGCTGACCACCGGCGCAAGCCGATTAGGCACGACAACAACCTGCAAACCGTTCGAAAGCGTAAAATTGGAAGGATAGAAAACGTCAGCGCGGGCGATTCCAGGCGTCGCCACGAGAAGCCAGAAAGCGAGAAAGGCTTTCTGCCGCACGCGCATTATAATCCCAACCAGCCAGTGGTTTGTTTTTCGATCACGGGCGTTGCGCTTCCCGTCACAGGCTGATTGCTTTCCTGAGCCTTTTTGATGCGCTTAGCTTCTGCGGCGGCATCGACGGTTGTCGCGGGCTTCTGATCTTCGTGCCAATTCAACAGTTGGTCGACCAGATGCGGCGAGGCCACGACTTTCTGCGCCGATTCACGATCAACGATGTCACGGACATTCGGATCGGCTTTGCTCGCGCCCGTTGCGGTCAAAAGAGCCTTCTCGCTTTCTGACGGAGCCTGCGTCTTCGCGGAGGCATTGCCGCTAAACAAGGCCGTACTGGCTTGCTGGGCGGTATCAACCGCTTGCGGGCGCGATGCGCCCGGACGTGGAGGACGCAGGCCGAAATCCGGCGGCATAGAAAGGGGGGGGCGTTCCACCACCGCGAATTCATCGGGGGGATTGCGCCCCAAACCCAAATCTTCGCGTATCTCGCCACATGCCGACAAAAACAGCGCCGACATGCCAAGGAGGGAAAGAACGAATAAGGGACGTGACAAGGACATGGGATTCTCGCACTGGGTAAGGTTACTTCCCTCGTACCATACCATCGATAAGCAGAAGCGCAACGCCCGTGACGATCGCGGCATCCGCGACGTTAAAAGCGTACCAATGGTAGGAGTGATAATAAAAATCGAGGAAATCCACGACCGCGCCATAGCGGAAACGGTCGATAACATTGCCGACAGCGCCGCCCATAATCGCGCCGAGCGCCAAAGCAACGGGGGTCGAGCCTGTCTTCCACAGCCACCGCCCCAGCAAAAACAGGATGATAGCCGCCACGCCGATCAGGATATAGGGCATATACGCCTGACCGCTGTGACTCATAAAACCGAACGTCACGCCTTTGTTCCAAACTAAAACGAGATTAAGGAACGGCGTCACTTTGATTGTGCGCTGAACGTCGTCCAGATGCTCAAGAACCAGCCATTTGCTGATCTGATCGACCAGACCGATAAAGGCCAAAGCATAACTGCCAATAACGGCGCGGCGCTGAATCATGGGACACTCGAAGGAAGGAGGGAAAGATGAGGCTAGACAAAAGCAGAGGGAGGATCAAATGAAAACAAACAAAAAGCGCGCCGAAGCGCGCTTTAAAAGGAAATAAGCCCTCCTTAATTCGGAACGCATTGAGAAAATAAAGAAGAATGAAGCGCGTTACGCGCATCGGGATGCTTGCCTTGTTCAATCATTTCAACCCGAGCACGATCCCCGACAAACAGATGGAGCCCAGGAAACGTGTCGCCATCAAGAAGAGAAAAACGCCGCCCCCCGCCATCAATGATTTCTAATAGAGCCGCCTCCGCCTCATCACATCCTAAGTGACGTCGAGCTTCTACCAGTTGGCGATGATGGGCCTTAGAAAGAGCGGTGAACATAACGAACCTCATCCGTAAAATATGCATCAACTCTATAAGCTACATTACACTCTGAAACTATTAATTTCTAGTAAATAGTTAACTTTTGGAAACCTTTTGAGTCAGACGCGACAATCCGGCAACAAAACTACACCTTGTTGTTATTAAAGGATAAATTTCGATAAATCGATGTCTTGAGCAAAATCGCCAAGGCGTTCCCGCACATAATTTCCGTCGATATTAACCAATGAATCGGGTTTATCGCTGGCGTCGAAACTAATTTCTTCGAGAAGTTTTTCCAACAGAGTGTGCAAACGCCTCGCGCCGATATTTTCGACACTGCTGTTGACCTCGGCTGCGAGACGCGCGAGTTCGTCGATTGCGTCGTCGGTGAAATCGAGCGTCACCTTTTCCGTTTCCATCAGAGCTTTGTATTGCTTGATAAGGCTTGCTTCTGGTTCAACCAGAATGCGTTTGAAATCTTCGCGCGTCAGCGGTTTCAATTCGACGCGGATAGGCAAGCGCCCCTGTAATTCCGGCAACAAGTCCGACGGTTTCGCCAGATGGAATGCGCCGGACGCGATAAACAGAATATGATCGGTGCGCACCGTGCCATATTTTGTTGAAACAGTCGTGCCTTCAATCAACGGCAACAAATCGCGCTGAACGCCTTCACGACTGACATCGCCTCCGCCGCGAAAATTATCGGACCGTGCGGCGATTTTGTCGATCTCGTCCAAAAACACGATGCCGTTTTGTTCGACCTCGTCTATCGCCACCTCGACGACCTTATCCATGTCCAGCAATTTTTCGGATTCTTCCGCGTGAAGGATGTCCATGGCTTCGTCAACCGTGACTTTGCGCGTTTTGGTGCGTGGGCCGCCGCCCATTTTGCCGAACATTTCTCCGATATTGATCATGCCCATCTGAGCGCCGGGCATTCCGGGAACGTCGAACAGCGGCATGCCGCTTGACGCGTTGTCTTGGACTTGAATTTCTATTTCCCGCGCTTCAAGTTCCCCGTTTTCCAGCATAGCGCGGAATTTTGCCCGTGTTTCAGGCGTAGCGCTTTCACCGACAAGCGCATCTAGAACGCGCTCTTTTGCGGCCTTTTCGGCACGGGGATCGACGTCGCGGCCCATGCGCTCGCGCACCATTTTAATGGCGACCTCGACCAGATCGCGTATAATCTGTTCGACATCACGCCCGACATAGCCGACCTCGGTGAATTTCGTGGCTTCGACTTTGAAGAACGGCGCTTGCGCCAATTTTGCCAAACGGCGCGCAATTTCTGTTTTGCCAACGCCCGTGGGGCCGATCATCAGAATGTTTTTTGGAACGACCTCCTCGCGCAAGCCCTCCGGCAATTGCTGGCGCCGCCAGCGATTACGCAAAGCCACCGCCACAGCGCGTTTAGCCTCGTTCTGCCCGACGATAAAGCGGTCGAGTTCGGCTGTAATCTCGCGTGGGGAAAGAGGGGTCATGTCAGCTCTATGCTTTCCAAAGTAACGTTGGTGTTCGTGTAAACGCAGATGCCTGCAGCTATGTTAAGCGCCTTGCGCGCAATCGCCTCGGCGTCCATCGAGTCCAAATCGATCAAAGCGCGTGCCGCCGACAAAGCATAGGCGCCACCCGATCCGATGCCTATCAACCCATCTTCGGGCTCCAAAACATCGCCGGTACCGGACAAAATCAGACTGGTCGTCGCATCCGCCACGGCCATCATGGCCTCCAGCCGCCGTAAATATCTGTCGGTGCGCCAATCTTTCGCCATTTCGACGCAAGCACGCATCAATTGCCCCGGATGTTTTTCCAATTTGGCCTCCAGGCGTTCAAAAAGCGCGAAAGCATCCGCTGTCGCGCCCGCAAAACCGCCGATCACATCCCCGGCGGCACCAGACTTCAGGCGGCGCACTTTTCGCGCATTACCCTTGACGATGGTGGATCCCATTGAAACCTGTCCATCGCCTGCGATGACCACTTTATTGCCTTTACGCACCGCGATAATCGTCGTGCCATGCCAGAGAGGGGTGTCGCTCATTGGGGATTCGGGGGGCTCGGGTTAGGGGCTATACCTGAGAGGATAGATAGGCTGCTTTTTTCAGGAAACAAGGGGTGCTTTCTTCCCTCTTTTTATGGTAATGCCAGTTCCCATGATCCTGTACCCTGCCCTTCATATCAGAAACCAAGCCGTTTCGCCCCTTACCCGCCGCAGCAGCGGCAAAACGCGGCAAGGCGAGATCGTGCATCCCGATCCGGTCGAACAAGCCGCCGCTTTCGAGGCAGCCGGATTCCCATGGCTGCATGTAGTCGATTTGGATGCCGCTTTTTCCGAATCTTCCGTTAATGCCCCCTGCATCGAGGCGATCCTTCAAAGAATTAGAATTCCGCTTCAACTTTCAGGTGGCATTCACGATATGCGCGCCATCGAGACCTGGGTGGAGAAGGGTGCACAATGCATCGTCCTGACCTCCGCCGCGCAGCAAAACCCCGCGTTAGTACGCGAGGCGGCGGCGCGTTTCCCCGGCAAAATTGCCGTCAAGATCGATTCCATCGGCGGCTATGTCGCGCGCACGGGATGGGCGAACACCTCGTCTCTCAAGGCGCTCGACCTCGCGCTACGTGTGGAGGAGGCTGGCGTTACCAAGGTAATTTACGCCGACATTAATCTCGACGGCGCCTTGAGCGAGATCGATTTGGAAGCAATGATCGACTTCGCCTTCGCGCTCACGATACCCGTCATCGCCTCGGGCGGCGTTCATTCGTTGCACGATCTCACCGAGATGAAATCCCACAGCGCGGCGGGAATCGAAGGTCTTATTCTGGGTCGCGCCCTTTATAACGGCTCGATTGACGCGCAAGAGGCGTTGGCTTTGGCGGCGTCATAAACGTTGTATCCAATCCCCGCCTTTTTCCACGGCGCAATTTCTTGCACCGTCCGGTGCAAGCGTAAAAGTGAGAGTAAGTCGGTTAGCGGGCAGCCGCCCTTCCGCCCGTTCCGGCCATTCGACCAAAGTCACGCCATCGGCCAACGCATCGTCCCAGCCAAGCTCATCAAGTTCGTTCATCGATTTCAGCCGATACAGATCGTAATGGGAAACCGACAGCCCCATAATTTCATAAGTCTGCACAAGCGTGAAAGTGGGGCTTGGCACATCGCCGTTAACCCCCATCGATTGCAACAGAGCTCGGGCAAAAGCCGTTTTGCCGACGCCAAGATTGCCCGTCAGAGCCACGACATCGCCTTGGCGAAGATGCGGCGCAATAATCGCCGCCAAAGCCTCGGTCGCCAAAAGATCGGGCAGAGGAAATTTATCCGGCAGCATATTTGTCCGCCGAAACCGCATGAACGGGGATGAAACAGGTCACGCGCGTACCTTGGTGAGGGGCGCTGGTAATTTCGATGCGTCCGCCGTGTAGTTCGACAAAGCTTTTGACAAGGCTAAACCCAAGCCCCGCGCCCGATTGCCGCGCTTGGGGGTTAGCGCGTTCGAACTTGCCGAACACGCGTTCCAAATCGCCTTCGGGAATGCCGATGCCGGTATCTTCCACCGTCACCGCAATCCATTCGCCGAAATGCCGCGCTTCGAGCGTAATGCGTCCACCGGCAGGCGTATATTTGATGGCGTTGCTGATAAGATTGAACAACACCTGTTTCATGCGATGAACGTCGACTTCAAACGAGCCAATATCCGACGGGCAATCGATAATGATTTCCAAAGACTGCTGCCGCGCCCATTCCGCCGTCAGTTGCTTAGCGGCGTTCAGAAGACCTGCAACCGACGCACTTTCGTGATCGAGCGCCATGCGCCCCGCCTCAATCGTGGCCAGATCGAGCACATCGTTGATAAGCAGAAGGAGTTTCTTACTCGCATCCATGATGGTGCGGGTATATTCCATCTGGCGGTCGTTCAACGAGCCGAAATACTGGTTGGTAAGAATTTCTGAGAAGCCCATGATCGTGTTCAACGGCGTGCGCAACTGATAGGACACGTTGGCGACAAACTCCGACTTCAACCGATCCGCCGCTGCCAGCGCCATATTGCTGGCGCGTAACGCCCGTTCCGCCTTAATCGAATCTGTGACGTCCAGATAACTGTTCAAAACCGCGCCGTCAGGCAAAGGTACCGTGACATATTCCAACACGACGCCGTTTGTCAGCGCCATGCGCCCCTTGCGCGGTGTGCGGTCGAGCGTATAGGCGACCGCGTCTTTTTTGTACTCGCCCCAATCCCCTTCGACGCTATGCAATGCCTTGGTCGTTTCCAAAATATCGGCGATGTGCGGGCTTGCGGCAAGATAGTCGGTCGAAACCTGCCATATCTGCGCGACGGCCGGATTGAACAGCCCGACCTTGCCGTCGGGGCCAAACACAACAATGCCTTCGGCGAGATTATCCAGTGTTTCTCTTTGCACCGCAATCAGGGTATTATAGGAAGATTCAAGCGCAAGTTTATCGGTGACGTCTTCATGCACAAAGATCAGACCGCCCATCGGATGCGGTGAAACAAGAATCCGCAAAGTCGTGCCGTCGGGCAGATACATCAAGTCTTCTCGCGGCTCCAAAAGCGAAGTGAATAAAGCAAGCCGTTCGCGCTTATAGCGCGGGAAGTCTGCTTGTTCCGGCGCAACACGACGCGTGCGTGTATCTTCGAGGATTTCACCGAAAGTCGGTTTACTGTCCAAAAACGCTTCGTCCGCGTGCCACAGGCGCAAATAGGAACGGTTGTAAAACTCAAGCCGCGTGTCGGGGCCATAGATCGCAATGCCGCTCCCCAGATGTTCCAGCACTTCGCGCTGGGACGCGGCGTGGCGCTCAATCTCGGTGTCCTTGTCTTCTTCCGCCGTAACATTGACCGCGAATCCAAACACGCCTTTGACGCCGCCCGATTCATAAGGAGCTTCGGATATTTCCAGTAATTGCCGTTTGCCCGAAACAATAACATGGCGGCGTTCGGTTTGCGGCGCGTTGACTTCCAAAGCCTTGGCTGCCACCGCCCGTCCGCTGCCGCCCCGCGCCGTGGCAGAAGTCAGTTCATGCTGATCGCGGATGACATCTTCCTCCGACACATCGAGCGCCTTGGCATAGGCGCGGTTGCAACGCGTAAGATTCAGTTCGTTGTCGCGCAGCCACATGGGGATTGGCAGCGCATCATAAACCGCGCGCGCCGTCTCAAGCTTAGCGGCAGTTTGAGTCAATTCGACGTTTTTGTATTCGACGGCCTGTGCCGCCGACGGGTTATCACTGAACCAAAGAATATCCAGCAAGAGAGGTTCCCGACCAAAGCGCATGCGCGAACCGCTAACTTGGGTCGTCTTGCTTTCTTTCAGCGCCACGATCGGCAACGAAAAGCCTTCGCCCGTCATCTGCATTTTGCGAAAAGCGACCACAAAATCCTGAGGTTCGCCGATCGCCGCAACAATATCTTCGAAATGCGCAATTTTCTCAACGCCAAGCAAAGGCGCAACCCGTGTGGCTTCCCGCAGAAGCCCCTGGGTCGTAAAGACGCAATAGGCTTCGGGAACGACCGCCAACATCGCCTGCATCCGTTCTGCAATCTGGCGCATATGTCGCGCTTGAGAATCGCGCTGGCGGAACTGACCGTTAAGAACAAATGTCATCCACGCCAATCCCGCCGTCACCACCGACAGAAGGACAATAACCAGGGTTGAAGCCTGCATACCGAAATCAAAACCAAGAACAAGGACAGCAGCCAACACGACTGCCGCGACAGCCGCAAAAGGAGCGTAATTGAGAGACAAAGGGGCCATGGAATCGCATGTGAAAAGAGACCCATCTTGAATAAGCCATCTTGAACGATAAGGAAATAGCTATCGCACGGGCATTAACCATAAAGGAAGGGCAAGACGGGGAGCTGTCGATCAAACCGCGCCAAAACCAGCATCATGCCTGAAAAAGAGGCATGGCGGCAGGAAACGGAGGGCGTTAATACCGATACCGTTCCGGCTTATAGGGGCCAACTTGGGCAACGCCGAGATAGTCGGCTTGGGTTTTGGTGAGCTGCGTCAACTTCACTCCGAGTTTGGCCAGATGCAACCGCGCGACTTTCTCATCAAGCGTCTTGGGAAGAATGTATACTTCGTTCTTATAAGCCCCCGCATTCGTCCATAATTCGATCTGCGCCAAGGTTTGGTTCGTGAAAGACGCGCTCATAACAAAGCTCGGATGGCCTGTAGCGCAGCCCAGATTGACGAGGCGGCCTTTGGCAAGCAGAATCAACCTCTTGCCGT
Source organism: uncultured Pseudomonadota bacterium (assembly GCA_903920205.1). Lineage (GTDB taxonomy): Bacteria > Pseudomonadota > Alphaproteobacteria > UBA9219 > UBA9219 > CAIXLI01. The sequence goes on along the minus strand of CAIXLI010000037.1, from coordinate 1,225 downwards.
CAGGGAAGATCACCTCATCGACTTGTGGTTTGACTTCTTCCCATTTGTAATTACGCAAGGATTCGACCTGAATTTCGGAGTCAAAATGACCGATATTACAAACAATGGCGCGATCTTTCATCTGGCGCATGTGGTCGAGTGTAATGACATCGACATTGCCGGTCGCCGTGACGAAAATATCGCCGTACACCGCAGCATCGTCCATCGTCACGACCTGATAGCCTTCCATCGCCGCTTGCAAAGCGTTAATCGGATCGACTTCGGTCACCATCACGCGTGCGCCGGATGAGCGCAGAGAGGCAGCGGAGCCTTTGCCCACATCGCCATAACCGCAAACGACGGCAACTTTACCCGCCATCATCACATCGGTGGCACGGCGAATGCCATCGACCAGACTTTCGCGGCATCCATACAAATTATCGAATTTTGATTTCGTCACGCTATCGTTCACGTTGAAGGCGGGAATTTTCAGCTTGCCTTGTTCCATCATTGCATAAAGCCGATGCACGCCTGTCGTCGTTTCTTCCGACACGCCACGAACGTCTTTCAGTAAGTCTGGATATTTCTCATGCATATGCAGCGTTAAATCTCCGCCGTCGTCCAGCAACATATTGGGACGCCAGCCGTCAGCGCCCACGATAGTCTGGTCGATGCACCACACATAGTCTTCTTCGGTCAGCCCCTTCCATGCGAAAACGGGGATGCCTGCGGCGGCTATGGCGGCTGCCGCGTGGTCTTGGGTCGAGAAGATGTTGCACGACGACCAGCGCACTTCCGCGCCCAGATGCACCAAGGTTTCGATCAAAACGGCGGTCTGGATTGTCATATGCAAACACCCCACGATCCGCGCACCAGCCAGAGGCTTTTTCGCGCCATATTCCTCGCGCAAAGCCATCAGACCTGGCATTTCTGTTTCGGCGATCGCTATTTCTTTGCGCCCCCATTCGGCGAGAGAGATGTCCTTGACCTTGAAATCGTGGAAAGCAACGGCACAGGAAGACATGGAAAATCCTTGGCGGGGGGGAATGGGGCAATCTCTATAACAGTCCCTCCCCACGGGAGCAACCGTCCTCATCCCCCTGAACAGGGCAAAATCAGAAATTATTAACGCAAGTTTTACAAGGAGTGTGATTCTGAGAGTCTCCAACAACGAAGGAGGCTCTGACGATGAGTTTTTTGGAATGGTGCAACGGACTTCTCGATTACCGCGTTCCTGGCATGGTGA
>CAIXLI010000036.1 GCA_903920205.1 uncultured Pseudomonadota bacterium | reverse complement strand
GCAGGAGTTAATTGGAATGATGTTGATGCCTTGTCCAAGACGGGTATTAATTGGAATGATATCGATATTTTGTCGAGATCCGGCATCAACTGGACTGATATAACGGCGTTGGAAAGAAGCTGTTGGTCGGGGGCGGTGTGTCTGGCTGCGGGCTTTGCTGTTTCTTCGAGCCCATAAGCCCACGAAAGCCCCAAGGGTGCTAAGACTTCCGGCGCAATCGCTATATGGCGTTGCATCAGGGCGTAGCGCGTTTCGTCGTAGAAAATACGGGCGTGTTTTTCGCTGGTGAAGAGGCCGAGCTTCCATGCCTTTGCCGCGGCGGAACCGACGACGCGGTTGAAAATATCGCGTAAGTCTGCCTCCACATCGCGCCGTGCGCTACGGCTTTGATGCCGCCATAGCCAGCTTGGTACGGTGTTTTCTTCATTGGCGCGAAGGTCGGCGGGAACAGCGGGGCAGGCGGCTTCGGCGATCACGGCGACGGCTTCGGCGCTCCATGTCGTGGGCGAGGCTAAGGCGGGAAAATCTTCGTCCCCATACGATTCGGTGGATTGGAATGGAATCGAGTCGAAAACGTCGCGTTCGCTGCGCGTGAAAAGACGCGCAAACGGCAACAGAAACTCGTGTTTTTTCACGGTGTTAGTCATGCGGGCAATCACTTGGACAAAAGTTATCCACAAGATGGAGTAGAGTGAAGAACTTATGCCACAAAATGTGGGGGGTATAAAGAAGAAGTTATTAACAGGGGGGGGGCCGGAGTAAGTCATTAAGGCTAGGCTTGTACCACCCGTCATTTTTTTAAAATTTGTCATTCCGAGGTGCGGCAACGCAAAGCGTTGGTGCGAACTCGGAACCCAGAGGATAAGAGCTCCATGTGATTATTTGTGAGCGGCGATCTGCGCCTTGATGCCAAGCCCCGCGATGAATTTAGGATCGTCCAGCTGATTGGGCGTGTTGGGAGGAAGTTTTTTGCCCATGCCCCAGAAATAATCAAACTGGTTGCGGAAGCTGTCGGCGATGGATTGGTTTTTGACGATAACTACGCGCTTTTCCTCCCACATGATGAGACTGAAGCGGTTTTTGTAGACCATGTAGGGGATTTTCCCCATCAACTCCTTGGGAATCCACCGATAGGCGCTGGGGGGCGCCAGAAGGAATGTGTCGCCTTCTTTGATAAGGAATTTTTCCACAAAACCGATGGGGGCATAGCATCTTGCATAGCGCATCATCTGATCCGGCACATGTTTGGGAAACATGCGTTCGTTGAGTGCGCACATGCGTAATTCGTCCGTACTGCTTTGAAGGCAGGCAAATACGTCGTCATGAAGTTTTTCGATAAATTCAGGCCCATCATATTGTTGAATATCGAATATTTCCTTTTTGCGCTGCACGCCGGAATCGTCGAGAAAAACAATCCCCTCTTCCTCCATAGCATGACGGATTTTTTGCACCGTGCCGGAGCGAGGCGATATTGCCCCTCGTTCAATGTTGTTAATTGTGGGCAGGGAAATCCCCGACACTTCGGCAAGATCGGATTGTTTCCATTGCAAGAGTGCGCGTGCCGCTCTGATTTGTTCCGGTGTTGCCAAAATAGGGTTCCTCTCTAATTTTATTTCTAACGCTATGTATAATACATATATAAAGATATAGCAAGCCTATTACTTGCGCGGCACAATCATCCTGTCATTTCAAGAACAGGGGAAAATAATGCGACCGATTTTTCAAGCGATACTCGTTGCCGTTGTGACCGGCGTTATTATGGCATTGGTTTTTCACGGAAAAACCAATGAAACGGCGGTTCAAAAAGAATCAACCTTTGCGCGTATTGTGCGAACAGGGGAAATCCGGTGCGGCTATGCCATTACGCCGTCCTTCCTTTTCGTAGACCCCAATACGAAAGAAATTCACGGCATTAATCACGATATTATGGAAGCTATCGGCAAGATTTTGGATGTGAAAATCAAATGGGTCGAGGAAGTCGGTTGGGGCGATTATATCGAAAGCATGAATGCGGGGCGGTTCGATATGATGTGCGCCTCCGTCTGGCCGAGTGGGCCGCGCAGCAAGAATTCGACTTTGACCAAGGCGACTGTTTATAACGCTCTTTATGTCGTCGTGCGCGAGGGCGATCATCGTTTTGACGACAATCTGGAAAAGATCAACGACCCTGCGGTGCGGATGGCGGTGGTCGAAAACGATGTTTCGCATTCGATTGCGCATGAAAGCTACCCTCAGGTCCAGCTTGATCTTCTTTCGCCCAGCAGCGATTGGGTGATGCCTGTAATGGATGTTATGACCGGCAAGGCCGATGTGGCCTTTTGCGACCTCGGCCTGTTCGAGGATTTCAACGCGAAGAATCCGGGGAAAATCATGCTTGTGAAGGGGCCTCCGTCCCGGGTCTATGCCGAGGCGCTTTCGGTTCCTTTGGGCGAGCATGATTTGGAGAACGCGCTGAACGCCTCCATCACCACGCTGACCAATAGCGGGGTTATTAAGGGGATTTTGAGCCATTATGCAGGCAATTATAATCCGCCCGCGCCGGAGTTCTCGAAAAACGTTCCTTGAGTCTATGCGAAGAAGAAAACAAATGGGATCCCCGCTTGCGCGGGGATGACGGTGTTTTTTTGAATGGTTTTCTTAACAATAACAATCGTCATCCCCGCGAAAGAGGGGACCCCATTTTCCCTTTTCCTCTCGGGCTAAGACCGGCGGAAACCAAAGGAATCAGTATAAAAACACTTATCCTCCCCCCATCCAGAGGCGGGGCCTCATTTTTATGTTCTCAATCTGCGGGAGTACATTTATAAACGTTCTATCCTTTCTCGAATCCCCGATCTTTGAATGCCGTCTTCCGAAAACTTTTCCTTCGTGCGCCGCGTGTCGCAAATCGGCACTTTGCTGCAGACTTTTCTGCGCGGCAAGGAAGTCGGTTGCGATTCCTTTGGCAATCGTTATTACCGCGAACGCGGAACGCCGCGTCCGTCGAACGGGGGGCGCGTCAGGCAAAAGCGGTGGGTGATTTACGCAGGCGAGCCGGAACCCACTAAAGTTCCTCCTGAATGGCACCTATGGCTGCACCATACCGCTGACGCGCCGTTGATCGAGACGGAACAACGTGCTTGGCAGAAGCCGCATCGCGCTAACAAGACAGGAACCCCCGACGCCTGGCTGCCGCCAGCACTGAAGGGCGAAAGCCGCCCCCAGACGAGCGGCGATTATCAAGCATGGAAACCCGAATAAGCAACCCGATAGAAGGAACGATTGATGGGACACAATGTTTTCGAAACGATCTTGGGCGCGGTTGTCTTGGCGCTTGCCGCTTTGTTTCTGACCTTCGCTTATTCAAGCGCGGATTTGCACAAGGTCAAAGGCTATGTGCTGACGGCTAACTTCCCGATGGTGGACGGAATCAAGGACGGCACCGATGTTAAGATCAACGGCGTTAAGGTCGGCTCGGTCGCGGGGTTGAAGCTGAATACCGATCCGGGACCCAATCAATATCTGGTCACTGTGTCGATGACTCTTAATCCTTCCGTGCAGTTGCCGACCGATACGATTGCGCTGGTGTCGTCGGAAAGCTTGTTGGGCGGAAAGTATATGTCGTTGGAGCCTGGCGTCGACGAAACGATAATTAAGACCGATGGCACGGGGCGCGTGACGCGCACGCAAGCGCCGATGCGCCTTGACGATCTTATCGGCCAATTGATCTATAGCAACAAGCGTGGCGATAGCTCTTCGAACAAAGCTGCTGAGCCTTCGCATCCGTAAAGGGATTTTATGAAACAAGGCAGCCCTCTTTCGCGCTTTATTTTTCTCAGTCGTTGGCTGCAGGTTCCCCTTTATATCGGGCTGATTTTCGCTCAAGGGGTGTATAGCTATAGGTTCGTTTTGGAAGTGTACGATCTTATTGTGCATGGCGTGACGCATTCGGAAAACGAACTGATGCTGATCGTGCTGGGGCTGATTGACGTCGTGCTGGTTTCTAACCTTTTGGTCATGGTCGTGATTGGCGGCTTTGAGACTTTCGTGTCGAGGATGCATCTCGACAGCGATCCCGACAGACCCGAATGGCTCGATCACACCAATGCGAGCACGCTGAAGATCAAGCTTGGTTTGTCTCTTATCAGTATTTCAGCGAACCATTTGCTGGAGACGTTCATCAATGCCGACCGTTTAACCGACCGCGCCATGTTGTGGAAAGTCGTTATTCATGTCTCCCTTATCATTTCTGCGGTTTCTATGGCGTGGATCGATAATCTTATGCATCCGTCGTCTGACTCGACACAAGGGTAAGCGATGTCATTTCGTCCTTTGATGTTGCTTGTTCTGTGTATCGCCCTTGTGACGTTGCTTCCCTTTGCCGCTCATGCCGTCGTGCCGACGCAGGAACAGCCTGTGGTCGTGTTGCGTGCGCTCGATAAAATGACGGCGCGGGTGGAGGAGATTGGGATTCCTGTCGGCAAGACCATTCAATTCGGCAATTTAAGCATCGTTGCCAAGACATGCCGCACGACATTGCCGGAAGAAACGCCGCCTGAATCCGCCACCTATCTGGAAGTCAGCGAGGTCAAGCCCGGGGCGCAGGATGTTCCTGTTTTTCAAGGGTGGATGTTTGCGTCAAGTCCGGCTCTCTCGGCGATGGAGCATCCGATTTATGATATTTGGGTGACGGGCTGCAAGGACAAGATTCCCGCCAATAAATGATCCCATGCGGGATTATTAGGAAATGAAACAGCCTGCGTGTTGATTACCGTGTTTAGCATCGCAAGATAAGTATCCCTTTCGACTTCGAAGGTTCCAAAACGCCCTAGATGCGGTGTTTGGAATTGGGTATCAAGCAGCGTATAGCCATAGTTCCGCAGCAACGCCACAAGATGAACTAGCGCGATTTTGCTGGCGTCTTTTTTGCGGCTGAACATACTTTCACCGAAGAACGCGCTGCCCAGAGAGACGCCGTATAGGCCGCCAACAAGTTCATCGTCTTCCCAGACTTCGATTGCATGGGCGTGGCCGCGCTGATGGAGTGTCGTATAAAGGCGCAGAATTTCCTGATTGATCCATGTCGTCTCGCGGCCTTGTTGCGGTTCGGCGCAGCCTTGCATAACGTCTTGAAAAGCCCGGTTAAGCGTTACGCGATAGGGATTGTGTCGCAGCTTGCGCACCAATCTGCGGGAAATGTGAAAGCGGCTGTCTAGGGGAATAAGTGCTCGCACGGGTGGATCGAACCACCGAAGGTCCGAGGACGCTGCGCTCTCCGCCATAGGAAAAATGCCTGCGGCATAGGCGCGCAGGAGCATTGCAGGCGTAGGAAGTGGATAAGAACGAGAGGACACACGCCCATTCAAGAACAATGGAAGCGCCTCTGTCAATCAGCAAGAAATCCTAAAACGAACGGTAGCCATCGGTTAAGGAAAACGCTAGTAAATGGGCGAGGATGCCTGCATGCTGGTCTGCAGAACGCGGCACAGGCAGGTATGTATCGAGATAATGCTGGCATTGATCAAAATCCGCATCAATAAAGAAGGAATAACGGGCAAGATGCGTGGCGAGCGCTGACATCTCATGGTACGGCCTGACGATATCCGTTTCGACAATGTGATCGAGCTGGACTGAGGTGACGAAGGGAAACAGGCACCCTATCTTAAGCGCGCCTTCGTTGCACAGCTTGCGAACGAAAAGATCAATTGGCTGGCAAGGCTCGCTGGTCAGTTCCCGATGATACATATCATGAATTTTGCGAATGGACTTTTTGTTGACCAGATAAGAGCTTGTCGAGCCAAAAATAAGCCCCTTCAAATTAATGACGCTAAAGGCGACTTTGACGATGCGTCCGGATTCGTCCCGCGTGACCGTCGCGTCGTAAAAACTTTTATAGACTTTATAGGCGTCGTTCAGTAGGGGGACGACGACGTCCGTATAGAGGATATCATAATCGGCGAACAAACCTTGCGCGACGATGCCGTGGATGGCTTGCGCGGTAGAGGAGGAAAAAATGACGTCGTCTTCGATCACATGCAGGTGCATGTCTTGATCAAGATTTTCCTGAAGCAGCATGGTGTGGGAAGAGAAACACCCTATTTCGCCATCTTTTAGGTGTGGGTTGGATAACGAGAGTCCGTTGCCTTCTACCGCGCTGAAGCGGCGGTAGGCGTCGCGCAAACCGTGACGCGCCAGTTCGGACTCTATCTCCGCACGGCGGTCGGGTCGGCGGTCGAGGTTGATATAAATGCCTGCGTAATCCATCTTACTTTCTATCAAGGAAATTTTCTAGCCAGTGGATATCGTAATTTCCGTTGATAAAGTCCGGCTCGACGATCAGGCGGCGGTGCAGGGGCAAGGTCGTATCGATGCCGCCGATCACGAATTCTTCCAAGGCGCGGCGCAGGCGCAACAGACACTCATTGCGGCTCGCGCCGTGGACGACTAGTTTGGCGATTAAGCTATCGTAATGCGGCGGCACGCGGTAGCCGTCGTAAAGGGCGCTGTCGACTCGCACGCCTAGCCCCCCCGGGGGATGAAAGCCGACGATGGTGCCCGGCGAGGGAAGAAAAGTTTCGGGGTTTTCGGCGTTGATCCGGCATTCGATGGCGTGACCGTTAATCTTGATCTCGCTTTGCTGATAGCTGAGCGGCAATCCGGCGGCGACGCGGATTTGTTCGCGCACCAGATCGATGCCGGTAATCATTTCCGAGATCGTATGTTCGATCTGCAAACGGGTATTCATTTCGATAAAATAAAACTTCCCGTTTTCATAAAGAAATTCGATCGTGCCGACTCCGCGATAGCCAAGGCGGCGGATAACGTTGGCCGCCAGCGTGCCGATCTCCTCGCGCTCAGAGGCGTTCAGACCCGGGGAGGGGGCTTCCTCGATGACTTTTTGGTGGCGGCGTTGGATGGAACAATCGCGTTCGCCGAAATGCACGGCGTTGCCATGCGTGTCGCCCAGTAATTGCACTTCGATATGGCGCGGTTTTTGGAGATACTTCTCCATATAAACTTCGTCGTTGCCGAAGGCGGCGAGCGCTTCGCTGCGCGCTAGCGTATAGGCTTCTTCAACTTCTGCGGCGGATTCCGCCACCTTCATGCCCTTGCCGCCGCCGCCAGCCGCGGCTTTGATAAGGACGGGATAGCCGATTTCATCCGCCGTTTTCTTGGCGTCGTCCAAACCCTTGAGCGCACCGTCGGAGCCCGGCACCGTGGGCAGGCCCAAATCCTTGACGGTTTTCTTGGCGGTGACTTTATCGCCCATCAGGCGGATATGTTCAGGCGTGGGGCCGATAAAGGCGAAGCCGTGCTGTTCGACCATTTCCGCGAAATTCGCGTTTTCGGACATAAAGCCGATGCCCGGATGGATCGCATCCGCGCCCGTGATTGCGGCGGCGGTCAAT
>CAIXLI010000035.1 GCA_903920205.1 uncultured Pseudomonadota bacterium | reverse complement strand
GATTACTCAACGAATCATTCTTTCCTTACTCCCTCGTTAACTCAGTCGATTGCCCTAGCGGGAACTGCTCGGCGCGCCTCAAGGTAATTTTTTCGTAACCTTCTTGGGGTATTATCGGCTCCATGTCAGAAGCGGAAGATTTATTGAATTTCTGGTTTTATGAGATTGGGCGCGACCGTTGGTTCGAGCAGCCGGAGTCCTTGGACGCCCAAATCCGCGACCGTTTTCTGCAGGATTATGAAAAAGCGTCACGCGGTGAATTGCGCAAATGGGAAGAAACGCCCGAAGGCACGCTTGCGCTGCTTCTTTTGCTGGACGAATTTCCGCGCCGCATGTTCCGCAACACGTCTCGCGCTTTCGAAACTGACGAGATAGCGTTGGAATTGGCGCGCGATGCCATCATCAAGCATTTCGACGACCGCATCGACCGGCAATACAAACTGTTGTTCTATCTGCCGTTCCTCAATTCTGAGAGCGTCGGTGATCAGCGTCTTGCGTTGTTTTATATCCGCGAACGCGTCAAAGATTCCGAATGGCTGACCCGCGCTGAGACTAACCACGAAATCGTGCAGCGCTTCGGTCGCTTTCCTCAGCGCAACCCCATCTTGGGCCGCGAGCCGACGCCCGAGGAAGACCGATTTCTTCGGCGCGTGTAGGACGCGGGGATTAGCCGAACAACGAACTATCCAGAATAGCGCCGATGTTTCTTGCCATCAGCCGCGCCATCTTTTCGCGTTGTTGCGGCTGGCGCAGAATCTGTTCGTCTTGCGGGTTGGACAGAAAGCCCGTTTCCACGAGCATCGACGGCACATCCGGCGCGCGCAGCACGACGAAATTGGCGGCGCGCATGGGGCTTTCCAGAAGACGCAGATTGCGCCCCAACCCTTCGACAAAACTGGCGCGGGCGTGCTGCGCCGTGTTGCGGGTTTGGCGGGCGGCAAGATCCATCAAGATGGCGGTGACTTCCTTATCCGCCGGAGGCAAATCCATGCCGCCCATCAGATCGGCTTCGTTTTCATGATCCGCCAGATGTTTGGAAAAATCGTCCGATGCTTTGGTAGACAGCGTGTAAACCGACAGGCCTCGCGCTCCCGCATTGGGGGCGCTATCGGCGTGCACCGACAGAAACAAATCGGCATGCGCTTCGCGCCCGATGCGCACGCGATCTTCCAAGGGGATAAAAACATCGCTATCGCGGGTCAGTTTAGCGGTAATGCCGGGCTGCCCCGATAAAGCGTCCGCCATGCGCCGCGCAAGATCCATTGTAATATCTTTTTCCTGCGTGCCGACGCGCCCGATAGCGCCAGGATCGCGCCCTCCATGCCCTGGGTCGATCATCAGCAAGCGAGGCGCGCGCGGTTTGCGGCCGGGCAGAGGGCGAGCCGCCGCTTTCGCCGCCCAAGCGCTTGCCCCCGTTGTCAGAAAATGCGCGCCGACCAGCGACGCGGCAAGACTTGCTTGAAGGAATTTGCGTCGGGTGAGAATTGGGGCGGTCATTATGAGGGGCTTACGCAATTCTGCTTTCTGGCGGCAAAGAATTTTTCTGGTTTTTTGACGGAGGGACTATACTACAAGGATTGTCCGTTGAGAATCCCTTATGCATCTCGCTTTCGTCGATTTTGTCTATGCTTATGACGCCGCCCGTCCTGAGACGGACGAGCCTTTGGGCGGGACGACGTCGGCTATCTGCTTTCTGGCGCGGGAGATGGTGAGGGCCGGTATCGCTTGCACCTTTTTTAACCGCGTGGCGGAGCCGTGTCAGGCGCATGGGATACCAAGTCTTCCTTTTCAAGTTTTGGGCGACGAGATCGGGCGCGGTGTTTATGACGCTTATATCTTTTGCGGGCGGTGGTCGGTGGAACTGGTGGGGCTTGTGCGCACCCATACGAAAGCGCCGTTGATCGGTTGGATGCATGAAAGTGTGTTTGCGCCGCCTATGACGCCTGCGCTGGAGACTTTCGACGGCATGGTTTTTGTCAGCGCATGGCAACAACGCATCAATCAACACGCGGCGCAGCCGCATTGGAAGCAAGCCATCATTCGCAACGCCATGAATCCGGCTGTCGCGGCGTCCTTTCCCCCGCAGGCGGAAATTCTGGCCGCCAAGGCTCAGCCGCCTATCCTCCTGTTTGCAGGTTCTTTCGCGCGGGGCGCGTTTCATATTCCGCCGCTTCTGGACAAAATCCGCGAAACGCGACAGGATTTCAGCGTCGAGATGTTCTGCAACCTGAACCCTTCGCGCAATCCCGACTCCGATGCCGCGTATATCGCGTGGCTGCGCGAACAACCCGTGATCGCCCATATCGGCATGGTGGGGCAGCAAGAACTGGCGCGTCGCATGCGCCGCGCCGCGATCATGCTGGCGCCCAATCCTTGGCCCGAAACTTCGTGCATTGCGTTGATCGAGGGGCTGGCTTCGGGGCTGGACGCGATTACGACCAATCGCGCCGCTTTGCCGGAAACAGGGTCTGGTTTCGCACGGCAAATCCCCCTTGAAGGAGCCGACGAGCCGACGCGTTTCAACATGTCGCTGGACTATAACGCTTTTGCCCAAGCCGTTCTCGACGCTTTGCAAGAACGCGAGGAAGCCCCCGCCGCCGTCGAAGCCCGCCTCCGCCGCCAAATCGACTTTTTTCACGAGAATTACCAATGGTCGCAAAGGGTTGCGCCATGGGTAGCGTTGGTAGAGGCGCTGAAACTAAATTAAGTCTTTGCCTGAACAACGCCTTAGCCTTATACATCCCTGCCATTACTCAGCAACCAAGAGGTCTGGAATGGCGCAACTCCGTGAAGCTTTGACATTTGATGATGTGCTGTTGGTGCCTATGGCATCTTCGGTTCTGCCCTCTGACGTGCAGACGACGACTCGTCTGACGCGCACGATTACGCTCGGCATCCCTCTTCTGTCCGCCGCGATGGACACGGTGACCGAAAGCCGTCTGGCTATCGCTCTGGCACAGGCCGGAGGCATCGGCGTCATTCACCGCAACATGACCGTGATCGAGCAAGCCGAAGAAGTCCGCCACGTTAAACGCTTTGAATCCGGCATGGTGGTCAATCCGATTACGATTACGCCCGCTGCGCCCTTGGTTGACGCTTTGCGCCTGATGGCGGAGTTCAAGATTTCCGGCATTCCCGTTGTCGAACAACCCTCCGGCAAACTGGTTGGCATCGTGACCAACCGTGACGTGCGCTTTGCCAACAATTTTCAGCAGCCCGTTTCCGAATTGATGACCAAAGAGGTTATCACTGTGCGCGAAGGCGTCGATAATGCCGCCGCCAAGGCGCTTTTGCACAAGCACCGCATCGAAAAATTGCTGGTCGTTGATGATGCTTATCGTTGCATCGGCCTTATCACGGTGAAAGACATCGAAAAGGCGCAGGCTTTCCCCTATGCCTGCAAGGATGAAAAGGGTCGTCTGCGCGCCGCCGCCGCTATCGGCACAGGCCCCGACGGGCTTGCTCGCGCCGAGGCTTTGATCGACGCCGAGGTCGATTTGATCGTCATCGACACCGCGCACGGCCATTCCTCGCGCGTGTTGCAGCAAGTCCGCGAAGTGCGCAACCTTTCGACGCACACGCAAGTCATCGCCGGAAACATAGCGACAGCCGACGCCGCCAAGGCCTTGATCGATGCGGGCGCACATGCGGTTAAAGTCGGGATCGGTCCTGGCTCCATCTGCACCACCCGTATCGTGGCGGGCGTGGGCGTGCCGCAATTGTCGGCGGTGATGGATGTGGCGGAAGTTTGCCATAAGCAGAATATCCCTGTGATTGCGGATGGCGGCATTCGCTATTCCGGCGAAGTCGCCAAGGCGATAGCGGCGGGCGCGGATGCGGTCATGATGGGCTCGATGTTCGCAGGCACGGACGAAGCGCCCGGCGAAGTCGTCATGTATCAGGGACGTTCGTACAAAGCCTATCGCGGCATGGGCAGCGTCGGCGCGATGGCGGGCGGCTCGGCCGACCGTTATTTCCAAAAAGTCGGCAGCGACCCGGGAAAATTGGTTCCCGAAGGCATCGAAGGCCGCGTCCCCTATAAAGGCCCCGTGCAAAGCATCATTCATCAATTGATGGGGGGCTTGCGCGCCGCTATGGGCTATACTGGCTCCGAGACTATCGCCGACCTGCAGCGCAACGCCAAATTTGTGCGCATCACGGGGGCGGGCTTGCGCGAAAGCCACGCTCATGACGTGCATATCACGGCGGAAGCTCCCAATTACTGGGTTGAAGAGTAAAAATTCGCCAAACAGAGCGGTTCCCCGTCATCTTTCTTGACTCGGAACCGCTTTCTGTTTTACCACCACAGCCTTGCTAGGCCTTCCCACAAGGAAAGCCGTTGGTGAGCCCAGGTGGCGAAATTGGTAGACGCACTAGCTTCAGGTGCTAGCGGCCGCAAGGTCGTGGAAGTTCGAGTCTTCTCCTGGGCACCATCAACCCCTCACGACGGGTGGTTATAGGGCTGGTCGCGTCGTTTTTTCCTTGACGGCCTTTTGCTGCATCGCACGTCGTGCCGGAAATTTTTGGCATGCTTGGCTCGATTTTTTAGTTTTTTTTAAAGAGATTTTGATGTCAAAAAAAGCATGGGAAAAAGGTAATGCCGCAGAGGCGCTCACGCCTTGTTATGCGGCGGTCGATATTGGGTCCAATAAAATTCGCCTCGCACTTTACACGCTGAATGCGCAGGGTGATGTCGTTGAAGTTGATATCTCCGAGAAAAGAAAGTTCACATGCGCTTTGGCGGAAGGCATGACCTCCGACAAAGGCGTGATTAAAGAGGAAAAGCTTGTCGCCGCTGAAAAGGCCTTAAAAAAAATCGCCGCCCTAATTAAGGAGTACAACATCCCTTCCGGAAATGTTAGCGCCGTCGCTACCGCCGCTTTGCGGGCCGTCGAGAAAGCGGGCACGGCGAAAACCGTTAAACAGATTGGGCGTTTGCGCACGGTTTTTTTGCCGTATGATTTCGAGATTATTTCCGAGGAAGAGGAAGCCAGGCTTGTTGCCGAGGCGGCACAAGGCGCCCCGATGTATAAACTGCCCTCCAAGATTATTCAGCATGTTGGCTCCCCGAATACGCCTCATCTTATGGTTGCGGGGTTCGGCGGCGGTAGCACCGAATTTTGCATGTTCCACAGGGAGGGAGCCTTGCACGACTTAACCGTCGTTCCCCAAGGCGTGCTTACGCTAACAGAGATTCAAAAAAACATGGGCATGGAAGCGGCAAAGCAGGCATTTCGCCGCGCTTTAAAGAAAACCGTCGTTGTGCCCAACGCATTGCCTGTCGTGTGCGCCACTGGCGGCGTTTGGCGCGCCCTAAGCCATGTTCTGTGCGAAGACAGCCGCATGCCATTCCTTATCGGCCAAAAAGTCATTACGGCGGCGCTTGACGCTGTGGCGGTGCGACCGACGGACAGTTACAAGAACTGTAGTTCTCAGGTAAGTGAGCGCGCTCCTTTTATGCCCTTAGCTGCGGAAATTTTAGGCGTAATAATAAAGGAGGTTGGCGCAGAGGTTCTGGTCTTCCTCGACAAAAAAATGTGCGACGCCTTGGCGCTGCGCCTTCATCAAAAGGCGTGCTTAGCCGGACGTTCCGACCTTCGTCACAACAACCCTTTTTCCCTTCAGGCCTAAGACAAGCTCTCCGCGCTTAAGCGCCAGAGCCAGCGTCCCGAAGAGTTCGCGTCGCCAGCCGCGCAAAACGGGAATCTCCGCCGCGTCGCTCGTGGCGATGTCTTCCAGATCGTCCGTTGTCGCGATAAGCTTGGCGGCGACGCCGTGTTCTTCGCTGACTTGTTTCAAAAGAACTTTCAACAAATCGACGACGGGCGCAAGGCCGCTGGGCACATGCCGACGCTCTTCTCCCTTGGGGCATTGATCGAGAGGCAACGCCAAAGCTTGCGCGACGGCTTTCAGAATTTCCGTTCCCTGACGTCCTTCGGCAAAGCCGCCACTCAGGCCGCGAATGCGCGCCAGATCTTGCACCGCTTGCGGCGGGTGATAGGCGATTTCCAGCAAAGCTTCGTCACGCAAAACGCGGCTGCGCGGCACATTCACGCGCTGCGCCTCGGTTTCACGCCACGCCGCCAATTCCTGCACCAAGGCGCAGAGGCGCGGCTTGTCGGTGCGTAATTTTAACCGCTTCCACGCCTCACGCGGATGCGCGGCATAGGTGGCAGGGTTCGTCAGCACCGCCATTTCCTCCTGCACCCACAAAGCGCGATTGTTCTTTTCCAAAAGGGTTTTCAGTTTTAAATACACGTCGCGCAGATAAATAACGTCGCCTAAGGCATAGGTCAGTTGCTTCTCCGACAAGGGCCGATGCGCCCAATCGGTGAAGCGGCTCGATTTATCCACCTTCGCGCCAGCCAAAGAGGCCGCCAAGGTTTCATAACTTGCCGACTCGCCAAAGCCGCAAACCATCGCTGCGACTTGGGTGTCGAACATCGGCGTTGGTACGCGCCCTGTCAGGTTGCAGAAAATTTCGACATCTTGGCGCGCCGCGTGAAAAACTTTCAGAATTTTTGGGTCGTCCATTAGCGCGAACAAAGGCGCAAGGTCGATGCCCTCCGCCAAGGGGTCTACCGCAACGGCTTCTTCCGCTCCGCCGATCTGTACCAGACACAGTTTCGGCCAAAACGTGCGCTCGCGCATAAATTCGGTATCAACGGTAATAAACTCTGCGCCTTGCTGCCGCAGGCAGAAATCGGCTAGTTGCTGTGTCGTGGTTATAAGAGACATAAGAATCAGGGGTTCGAGGTGATCATTGGGCATACCGCGTATGGAGCCAAGAACCAACTTTAAAAGGATGGCGTTTTTGCCAGCAAATCCTTCGCCGCTGCGGCTACGCGTTCCACGCTCAGGCTTTGCATCAGGGTGGCGGGGGGTGCGGAGAGGTTAGCCATGCTGGCAAGAAGTTCGTCGCGGCTTTCGGGCGTCGAGACATAGGCGCAGCGCTCGCCCCAAGGCCCATAGACAAGCGGAAAGCCCGGGCCGAACAGGCCCAGTGTAGGAATGCCTAAAGCCGCTGACAGATGCATCAGGCCCGAATCATTCCCCACATAAAGCCTTGCGCGTTTCAGGCAGGCGGTAGCGGTTTGCAAGTCGCGGCCTATGATCTCGATGCGCCGATTTTCGGGGATAGCGTGCAAAAGCGGCGCGACCTGATCGTGCTCGCGCGCATCAGCGACGACCATCACGGAGGCATCAGGCAAGGCGCCATCCGGCGCGGTCAGCGTTTTGACCAAGCCGATGAAATGTTCAATAGGCCATTGCTTCAACGCCCAATTGGCGGCGGGGCCCAGCGCAAGAATAGGGGTATCGGGGGGCAAAAGTCTTTCCGCCTCGCGCACCGCTGCCGGCGCAATCCAGATATGCGGATTAGGGGGAGGGGTCAGCCCCAGAACGGCGCCATTATCCACCACCTTATGCTTTCCGCTGCTTTGCCCATGCGTGGCGCATTGGCGGGCGCGGAGCAGGCGCGATGCGACGCTGTTCCGCAAATCGACAATCAAATCCCACTTTGTGCCGATACATTGTCGCCACAAATCGATCCAATGCCCGTTAAGCTTCTTCTTTTTCATCACAATCAACCGCTCCAGCCGAGGCACGGCGCGAAACAGATCAGCTCCATAGGGACCGCAGGCAATGGTAAAAGACGCGTCGGGATAGCGCTGCTCCAGCCACGCGAGAAGCCCCGTCGTCAAAACCGCGTCGCCAACGCGATTGGCGGTAATAAATAGGATTTTCATCGTCTTTCTTTCGCTGGAGCTAAGGATTAACGGCCTGATTTCCCAGATTAGGGCTTTGATTGTAGAGGGCGCTGCTTGTATAAGACAAGCCGTGTTTTCAGGAAAAGAGCCCTATGAACGATATACTTACAAGCGTTGAAATTTTCACCGACGGCGCCTGCAGTGGCAATCCAGGCCCTGGCGGATGGGGCGCTTTGCTGCGCGTGGACGGGGCGGAAAAGGAATTATCAGGCGGGGCGAACCCTACGACGAACAACCGCATGGAGCTTATGGGCGCGATTATGGGGCTTGAATCCCTGACGCGCCCCTCGCGGGTCAAGCTGTATACCGACAGCCAATATGTGCAAAAAGGCATCTCGGAATGGCTGCCCGGCTGGATTAGGCGCGGCTGGAAAACGGCGGATAACAAGCCAGTCAAAAACGCCGATTTGTGGCAACGGCTGGATCAGGCTCGCGCCAAGCACA
Organism: uncultured Pseudomonadota bacterium; assembly: GCA_903920205.1. Taxonomy (GTDB): domain Bacteria; phylum Pseudomonadota; class Alphaproteobacteria; order UBA9219; family UBA9219; genus CAIXLI01. Next base: position 577 of record CAIXLI010000035.1, on the reverse strand, counting down.
AAGTCGATTTCATTTGGGTGCGCGGTCACAATGGGCATGCCGAAAACGAACGAGTCGACAGGCTCGCCGTCGCTGCCATCGGGAAAAGGTGATGTCGCCTGTAAGGCGAATAAGATAACGATTATGAAGAAAAAATCTTCCGCCCGTTCTTTGGAATCCTTGGTGTCGGCTGGCGTTTTGCCAGCGGTGACGCCCGGGCTGCGGGCTGTCGCGGCGCAATATGCTGTGGCTGTGACTCCGGCAATGCTGGCTTTGATGAATCCCGCCGACCCTGCAGACCCCATCGCGGCCCAGTTCGTGCCCTCGGAAAAAGAACTGGCGGTGCTTCCCGAAGAATGCTCCGACCCCATCGGCGACCGCACGCACAGCCCCGTCGAAGGCATCGTGCACCGCTATCCCGACCGCGTCTTGCTTAAGCTTTTGCATACGTGCCCCGTCTATTGCCGGTTTTGCTTCCGCCGCGAACAAGTGGGGCATCATGACGGTATGTTAAAGCCCAAGGCGATGGAAAATGCCGTGGCCTATATTCGGGAACATCCCGAAATTTGGGAGGTCGTTCTGTCCGGCGGCGATCCTT
>CAIXLI010000034.1 GCA_903920205.1 uncultured Pseudomonadota bacterium | reverse complement strand
TTTGCCATCTCTATCCCCTTGGTTCTTCACCATTCTAGGGGCGATATCACACCTTAGCTCGATGCCCAAATCTGTCCAGTTTTCGGGGGCCAGCTCAAGAAGATATTTATCATTGTTTTGGGTTGGAAACACCCAAGCTAGATGTCTCTCAAATCGCCAAAGGCACATGGAGCCAGAACCATGAAGAAACGCTTCTTCCTCAGGTGATGGCGTTTGCGTTGGTCGTCGCCTCGGGCCTTTTTATCGCTCAAGGGCGCAACCCTTTCGATGCTGTGCAGGCAATAGAAGATGATGTAAGCCACGTCATAGCGCATAGCGGGTTTGACGAGAATGTAGCCTCAGTTTTGGTTGTCACCCTGTTCTGTAGGCACGCCGCCGCCCGTCTGAGGAATCCTCAAGCGATGATCGCTATTGCCGCGCTATCATGTTGCAACCGTATAACGGGGGCGGATGCGACGGCCGACGAGTTAAAATCTTTTCTGCAAGCGATCCCCGACGCCCCTCCAGAAACACCCATGTCTCGAAGAGAGTTTGATCAGTTTAGACAGGACATGCGAAACGAATTAGTCAAAGCTTGCCCAAAATAACCGACTGCTTTCCCCCATTCTATTGCCGATTGATTGACGAGGTATTTATGTCGGGTGAACCGGAAGAAAATTCAGAGACATACTATAATCTTTGTCTTAATGCGCAGCGCGTAGCGGACGGTGAAATCGATCTTTATACGCTGTTCGGCAAGAAACAGCCCATGCTAGACTTTCACCATGTGGCGCAAGGCCTCTTTAATCCGGAGCCCAGAGAGGTTATTCGGTTCTCCGTCTCTCATCTCATGCAGACGGTTGCCATCAAACTCCTTGTCGCCTGTGGCTTCGGCGAGGACGCGGCGCGACGGGAATTGGCGCAAGACACCTATACGATTTGCGAGCATGTTGGAGCGGGAGTGTGTCTCGCTTGCCGTTATATTAAGTCTCTGTAAGTACGCTGCCAAGGTTCGGGGCGACATGCAAACGAGAATAGCCGTCGCCGCCTTTATTGGCCATTGCCGTCTGAACGAGGACGTCGAGGGAGTCAAAGAATTTAAGGCGGTTCTAAACGATATGCCCCAAACCCCCGTTAAAGAACCTCCTTCTCGAGAAGACCTTCAAGAATTCAGAAAAACTATATTCCGGTACATCACCGGAACTTCTTTGGATTTCTAAATATCTGTCCGGTGCAAACCCTTTCCCTAATGCGCCCCCGCCCAATTCGCGGCAAACCCCGCTTCGCCGTCCAACGGCACGGCTGGGGAGAGGGAGAACATAGTCCGCTGCTTCTCTTGGTTAACGCCCCGCGTCAACGATTGAAGAGCAAAGGAAATAGCGCGGCACATTGACATAATTCCCTTTCGATCATAGTTTTGTCAGGCATTAATTTAGGACAAACAACTTTTTCTCATCGATGACGGGGGTGCTTTATGGCGGATATTCGAGATGAGGCGGAAGATATGGTAAAAGCTAAAATGGGGCGTGTTGTTACGCCCCAAAGCCTTGGGCATGTTATTGGGATGATTGAGGAGGAAAAAAGGGCCGCTGCAACTAAAGACTTCACGTTGACAGACGATGAATCTGAATCGTTGGGTACGGTGCTCGCCTTTGTTGTTGGAGTTGGCACAGCGGTGTGGCTCGCTATTGAGGCGTGCAAGCTAGCTTGGTCCCTGCGCGATGAGTTTGCCGTTGCTGCTTTTGGTGCCTGTGCTTCGGCGGCGGTCATTCATAAAGTCGCATCACGATTCAATTGGGATGATGATGACATGGTGAAGGCATATTCAATTGCAGGGGGTGGGGGTGCGGTGGTGGGCGCCATCTTGGCGAAACGTCAGGGGCTTCCTGACGGAGCGATCATTTCTGGATTCTTCGATCATATCGCTACGATAGGGGTTGGTGCAGGATTGGCGAGTATTTTGTATACCTTAGCGAAGGATACCTTTAAGCAAAAACTGGGATGGAAAACGGCAGCTAAGGTCATAGCCGGAGTGGCGACGATAGGCATCTTCGCAAGCCTGCCGCAAGGGAAACCCGTTCCTGAGAAAGTACGGGCACCCAAAGATTCCGTGGCAGTTGTTCAGCATTTTCCCGAAAGGAAGGTCATAGGAAAACATCCTCACCATCGCCGCAACCATTATGCGCAAGCCCCGCTTTATCTCCGTAGTGTAGAAGGTGCTTACACCCCCTAATGCGCCTCCGCCCAATTCGCGGCATACCCCGCCTCGGCGACCAACGGCACGCTTAGTGATACTGCGGGGGAGGGGGCGGATTCCATAATGTTTTTGACAAGCGCAATCGTCGCGTCGATCTCGTCTTTCGGCACTTCGAACACCAATTCGTCATGCACCTGTAACAACAAACGCGCTCCGAGTTTGGCTTCTTGCAATGCGGGGCCAACTCTTATCATAGCCCGTTTCATAATATCCGCCGCCGAGCCTTGCAACGGGGCGTTAATCGCCTGACGTTCGGCAAAGTTGCGTCGGGCGGCGGTTTTTTCCTGAATCCCCGCCACATGAATCCTGCGCCCGAACAAAGTCTCGACATAACCATGAGCGCGAGCAAATTCTTTGGTCGCCTCCATCCAATCGCGCAATTCGTGAAAGCGGTCGAGATAGGCGCGGATAAATTCGTTCGCTTCCGAAGGCGAAATGCCGATCTGCTTCGACAAACCAAACCCGCTGATGCCATAGATAATCCCGAAATTGATCGCCTTGGCGGCGCGGCGTTTGTCGGGAGTCATGTCCTTGAGCGGAATGCCGAAAACTTGGGACGCCGTCAGCGCGTGAATATCGACGCCGTCCTTAAACGCCTGTATTAATGCCGCAATTCCCGCCGTCGCCGCCGCCAGCCGCAATTCGATTTGTGAATAATCGACGGACAGTAAAACATAGCCGTCCTCCGCGATAAAAGCGCGTCGAATGGCGCGACCGTCTTCGGTGCGAATGGGAATGTTTTGCAAATTGGGATCGGTCGACGACAGCCGCCCCGTCGCCGCGCCGACTAGCGAAAACGACGTATGCACGCGCCTCGTCTTCGGGCTGATCTGCTGTGGCAGCGAGTCGGTATAGGTGGACTTCAACTTGGCGACGCTGCGCCAATCCAAAAGCTTGGCGACAATCTCATGCCCCGCATCCGCCAAAGGTTCCAAAATATCGGAGGCCGTCGAAAAAGCTCCCGTCTTCCCCTTTACGCCCCCGGGTAACCCCATCTCGGCAAACAACACATCGCCCAATTGCTTGGGCGACCCGACATTGAAAGGATGCCCCGCCAGCGCGTGAATCTCGCCTTCCAGTTTTTGAAGCCTCAGCGCGAAGCCATGACTTTGCCGCCGCAGAATTTCAGGATCGATGCGAACGCCAAAACTTTCCATAGAAGCGACAACGGGCACGATAGGCCTTTCGATGCGCTCATACACCTGCGCCAGATGCCTCTGCGCGATCAAAGGCTTCAGCCCCAACCACAGCCGCAATGTATAATCCGCATCCTCGGCGGCATAGGCGACGGCCTTGTCCAGCGGCACGCGGTCGAAGGTGATTCTGTTTTTTCCCGTCCCCGTGACTTCATCAAAAGAAATCATCTTATGCTGGCAATGCATCTGCGCCAATTCGTCCAGCCCATGCCCGTGCAGCCCCGCCGCCAACACATAGGAAAGCAGCATTGTGTCGTCATAAGGCTCGACCACCAACCCATGTTGCCCAAGCACTTGTGAGTCGTACTTCAAGTTATGCGCGAGCTTCAGCGTCGCTGGATCGCGCAGTAAATCGCGTAAAATATCGACGACTTTTTGCGGCGCCAATTGCCTCGGCGCTTCGCCCCCGCCGAAGGAAAAGCCGCCGGCATCAGCCGCTGCCTGTGGATCGACATGCCCGACCGGAATATAGCAAGCCTTCCCGGGCGCAATCGCCAACGAAATGCCCACCAGTTTCGCGGTGCAAGCAGTCAAAGAATCCGTTTCCGTGTCGATGGCGACATAGCCCTTCGCCCGCGCCGCCTCGACCCACCAGCGAAGACGTTCTCCGGTTTGAATCAATTCGTAAGGTTCGTTCCCAACCTCGTCATTCCCGCGAAAGCCGGGATCCAGCCCCACAGTCTGTGGCGCCTCATTTTTCTCCGCCGCCTTTGGCGCAACTTCTCCGCCGCCCAACTTCGCCAATAACGACTTAAAATTCTGCGCCTGATAAAACGCGCTTAGCCCTGCGAGGTGATCGCGTTCCCATGTCAAAGTCTCAAGCGGAACGGGCAGGGGAGCCTCGTCGTCCAGCAATACCAGCTTGCGCGAAATCCGCGCCAGCTCCGCATTCTGTATCAACGCCTCACGGCGTTTCGGTTGTTTGATCGTGGCGGCCTGCGCCAACAGATTGTCCAACGAGCCATAGATGCCGATCAACTCCGCCGCCGTCTTGACGCCTATGCCTGGCACACCCGGAATATTGTCGGTGCTATCGCCAGCCAAAGCTTGGACATCCACGACCTTATCCGGCGTCACGCCGAATTTTTTCAAAACTTCTTCCGCGCCGATAGGAATGGATTTCAACGGATCGAACATCTCGACCCCTGTGCGGATTAATTGCATCAGGTCTTTGTCGGACGACACAATCCGCACTTCCATGCCCTTTGCCACGGCTTCTTTAGCATAGGCGGCGATAAGATCGTCGGCCTCATAGCCTGGCGCTTCGACGGAGGGCAACCCATAAGCCCGAGTTGCCTCGCGGATCAACGCGAATTGCGGTACCAGCTCTGGCGGCTGCGGTGGGCGATGCGCTTTATATTCGGGATAAATTTCGTTCCGAAAAGTCTTCCTCCCCGCATCGAAAATAACCGCGATATGCTGAATCTTGGAATCGCCCAAAATCTTGTTCAGCATCGTGCAATAGCCGTAAACCGCATTCACCGGCGTGCCATCCAGTCGCGTCATAGGCGGCAAGGCGTGAAAAGCCCTGAAAATAAAGCCAGAACCGTCGATAAGGGTCAGTTTATGAGGCATCTAAAACACAAGAAGCAGGGGGGGGGGAGTGCTGGCAGCCAAAACTACCGAAAGACATATACCAAAGAATACAGAGGAAAAGTAATTCTTAAAACAGGAAATTTGCGGTGCAAGGCCGCTCAATTATCAATTTTTTCTTTTCCGAGTCTTTAAGCGGACATCTCAGGTCAACCCCTTTACCGGAAAACCCGATTTTCCGCTAGACATTGGTCTATCAGGAAGCCTCATCAAGGGTATCGTTCCGAAGCTATCGCCAAGTTCACAATTGAGGCCAGACATTTTGTTGTCTCTGTGCCCAAAAGCGCTGATCTCTACGGGGAGGCCTTCTTTCTTCATATCGACTAAGAATTTCTTGGTGCTCGTATCAGGTTCGCACTGCCCCGCCAGGATGTGTTTATAGCCGTCAATGTTCGCATCTTCGCGGGAGAAAAAGATAAAGCTTGGTTTTTCTTTCGACCCACGCACAGCCTGTGCCAATTTCTCGTTTGCGGCATCGTGGGAATCTTTCAGGGGTCCCGAATTGTATAACCAATGCAATCCGGTTTCGTTTGGGACAATAAACGTCACGGTTTGGTTTGCCGGATTGCGTGGCGCATTTTGTATGAAATCCCGCATTTCCTCCATGTCGGAAAACCCAAGATGTTTTGCAACCCCCAAGGCTCGCTCCATTTGTACGCGCAAATATTCTTCAGAAACAAATTCTTGGTTGTTTATAAAAACTAGACAGTCTGGCGTACGGGTGGAAATGCTCATTCCTTGTGCCGGAACGTACTCTACGTTTATGTCCCCCTTGCGAACTAAATTGACTAGCGCACCAATAATATGCGCATAAGCTCCTTCAAGAATAGCAAGGCCATCGCCTTTGTGAGCGGCGCATGTCGCTTTTATGCCTTGGGTTATTTCGTCCCAGCTTGTGGTGTCGCGACTTACCACTTTGGGTTTTGCAGACGCTTTTATTGCCTTGTAGAGCTTTTCTGTGTCGGGGACAGAGAGGTCGAAAACTTCATTGCCCGTGGCGGCAAGAGACAAAGCCTCTTGTTTATAAGACATAATAAAATCCTCTAATAAGACAGCTTATAATGCCACAAAATAACAAAATTATTATCGCCCAAAATAGTTAAAATTACGGAAACAATACCCTGACTCTGGGATAACTGAGTAGGGCAATCGACTGAGTTAACGAGGGAGTAAGGAAAGAATGATTCGTTGAGTAATCCCGTTGATTTGCAAGGAGGATTGCTTGATGACGAAGGCAAATACCCATCAACCGAAGATCG
>CAIXLI010000033.1 GCA_903920205.1 uncultured Pseudomonadota bacterium | reverse complement strand
GTGGAGATCGGTCAACCAGGCGGTAAGATTTTCTCTTAGTTTGCTAGAAAGCGGTCTCACAAACCGGGGCCACCGTACCCAGAGCACAATCAAATTCAATAAAAGTTTTTTGTCCATCTGTGAGTTGAGGCTTCTCCATATTATCACGTTCCTTTTGATTAAATTGATGGTTTCCTTTTGGGCAGAGTTATATCCCAGAAGAGTGAAAGTAAAAAGCACGTTTTCAGTAATTATCGGTAACTGTAGGGTTTCTATAACTGTAGGGTTTCTATGAAAATAGGCTGTGATCGTCAACAGTTTTTCAAGCGTTTTGGCTTGATCTGGCGTTTTGTAAGAGTAGATTCGCGGTTACCGATAACCGATGGGCAGGAATGGACGAGAACAACACGAAAAACTTGCTTTCTCGCGCCCTCCTTGTACTTTCCCATTGTACCTCAAGAGGATTGAATGACTACCTGCACAGCCCTTATCGTCGCGGCCGGTTCCGGTTCGCGTTTTGGCGGATCTTTGCCCAAGCAATATCATGAGCTTGCGGGGGAGCCGATTTTGCGCCGTAGCGTTTTGGCGTTTCTTAACCATCCGCATATCGACGGCGTGCGCGTGGTTATTAATTTCGATCATCGCGCTTTGTATGACGAGGCTGTGGGGGATATTGGTTTGCCGGAACCCATTGCGGGGGGAGATTCGCGGCAGGAAAGCGTTCTGTTGGGGTTGGAGGCTTTGGCGGGACATGGTTCTCATGATTTTGTCATGATCCATGACGCGGCGCGGCCTTTGATCGACGCGGCGACGATTACCGATGTGCGCCGCGCTTTAGATTCCGCCAAAGGCGCGATTGCGGCGAAGCCTTTGGTCGATACGCTGAAACGCGGTAATGGCACCGAAATTGTTATGACCATTGATCGCGCTCATTTGTGGCAGGCGCATACGCCTCAGGCTTTTCATTTCAACGATATTCTGGTGGCGCATAGAGAAGCCGCCGGAGCGCAATTGACGGACGATGCCGCCGTCGCCGAGACATCGGGCATTAAAGTAACCCTCGTTCCATCCAATCCGGACAACATGAAAATCACCAATCCTGACGACCTGGACCGCGCCGCCCGCCTTTTGGGGCATAACTATGGCGATATTCGCACTGGCATGGGCTTTGACGTGCATCGGTTGATTCCGGGCGATGCCATTATGTTATGCGGCGTTTCGGTTCCTCATGCGCTTAAGGCCGAGGGGCATTCGGATGCCGATGTGGGGTTGCATGCGTTGGTGGATGCTATTTTGGGGGCTATGAGCGCGGGGGATATTGGCGCACATTTCCCCCCCTCCGACCAGCAATGGAAGGGCAAGGACAGCGCCCATTTCGTGCGTCATGCCGTGGGCATGGTTTCCGAGCGCGGCGGGTTGATCGCCAATGTGGATATTACGATGATGTGCGAAGCGCCCCGCATAGGCCCGCACCGTGAGGCGATGATTAAGCGCGTGGCGGAATTGCTGGAAATCTCGCCTTCCCGCGTTAGCATTAAGGCAACGACGACCGAACGGTTGGGTTTCACAGGGCGCGGCGAAGGAATTGCGGCGCAGGCGGTGGCGACGGTTAGGTTTCCCGGGTGAGTGGGGGCAGAAACGGAACAAAAGAATTCATTTCGTTCCGTTATGCCAACACGCGATTAGCCATGTTGAGCAACACGGTGAGGCGGTTGAATGTTGTTCTAGCTGCTCAATTTAAGGACTGATCGCGTAGGGTTGTTGCTAGAGTGTCCCACAGGTTTTTGTGGTTGACTGCAGGAATAGAAGCCCCACCCCAATAATCCAGCACAAGTGAAGGCGATAACAAAGTCCCTATAATCTTTATAGATAAACCGTTTCTCTTCACGTTTAGAGTAACACATATGACCGGTTGGATATCTCCCCGTCTCCTCTTCCCATTGAACAATGCGCGTTCTTTTAAAGAAAGGTATTTTTTTGTCCAAATTAGACATGATTGTCTCCATACCGTTTAATAATCTCTTTCTGTAACACAGAGAAAACACTTTCAGAACAAGAATCTATGGTTAAACTGCGGTCAGTGTGTATGGCTGGAATGGGTTAAAAGCGCTCCTTTTGTCCTGTTGGGGCTACGGTTAGGGGGCCAGTGCGAGGATAATCACTAATCGTCATACCGGCGAAAGCCGCTATAACATGAAAGGTCAAAATTAATGGCTCGTGTTTCGAGCAGAGCGTAAACATCCCCTCCCCCTCGCGGTGAGGGAACTCCGCCGTTCCATCCCACTACGGGTCAATCATTATCCCCATCGGTATGTCATTTTCCTGAGAGAAGGCTCTACTCATGTTTCCTCCTGACATTTGTGATCTTGCCCGACAGGTTATTGCCGCTTATGCGGCGCGGAAGATTCGGCTTGTTACGGCGGAGTCGTGTACGGGTGGGTTGATTACGGGGGCGTTGACGGATGTGCCCGGGCTTCCTCTGTGGTGGAGCGCGGGTTTGTTTCCTATAGCAACGAGGCGAAGGCCGAGATTCTGGGCGTGGAAGCGGAAATTTTGGAACAATTCGGGGCGGTCAGTGCGCATGTCGCCGAGGATATGGCGCGGGGGGCGTTGAATTTTTCGCGTGCCGACAAGGCTCTTTCGGTTACGGGCATTGCGGGGCCGGATGGTGGCAGCGCGGGGAAACCTGTGGGGCTTGTCTTTTTCGGCGTAGCGACGCGGGAAGGCGTGGTGATGCACTATCAGTGCCATTTTACAGGTGGCCGTGAAGCTGTTAGGCTTCAGGCGGTGCAAGAGGCGCTGCGGTTGTTGTTGTCGCTGGTCGATTAATCGTTTGAATCAGGGGGAGACATCTTGTGGGCAAAGGGCAAAATTTACTGGCGACGGCATTGATCGTTACTTTCGTCGCAGCGAGTGCGTTTTCTCTGGGGAAGGACGAAGCTTTGTCATTGCGACAGGTTTCTCCCATTAAGGAATCCTCTTTGAATCGTGTTTTGCGCACGGGAACTTTGCGTTGCGCCTATATCGTTTATCCTCCTGAAACCATCAAAGACCCCAACACGGGAAAATTGTCGGGAACCATCGTCGAGACGACAGAAGAAATCGGACACCGGCTCGGTCTGAAGGTCGATTGGGTGGCGGAGGTCGGTTTTCAGGATATGTTCGAAGGGTTCAAGAGCGGGAAATACGATGCGCTTTGTTCCGGTTTGTATGAAACGCCATCGCGGGTGAAGGTGGCTTTGTTCAGTGCTCCTTTTGATTACGGGGCGACTTACGCCCTTGTCCGAGCAGACGATACGCGTTTTGACGAGTCGATCAACGCAATCGACGATCCTCATGTTAGAATTGCCCAGATCGACGGAGAGATGGGGCAGTTGATTGCGGATGAATCCTTTCCCAAGGCAGGGCGGTTCTCCCTGCCCCATTTAAGCGATATTTCTCAGGAATTGGAATCCGTCGCTACGGGGAAAGCGGATGTTGTGTTTCTGCAAATCGCTACGGCGCGGGGGTTTATGGAACATAACCCAGGGAAGTTGAAGGTCTTGGTCAAGGCTCCAGCGCGAGCATTTCCCGCCCCCCTGCTCGCCGTCGCGCAGGGCGAGTATGGGCTCAAGTATCTTATTGATGCGACGCTGAGATCCGTGCAGGAAAACGGTTTTGTCGAACGCGTTTTACGGAAATATGACCCTGCTTTGGATTCATACCTGTTGGTCGCAAGTCCTTATCAAAAGAGATAAGGAACTCTCTGCCTTACAGCGGTATCGCCTTCGGCTTTGCAACCTTTAGCCACCAGACGATGATCAAGCGCGTGATCATGATGGCAGAGTAAATTGAGGTTATGATGCCGATGCTGAGGGTTACGGCGAAGCCTTTGACGGGGCCAGAGCCGAAGATGAACAGCAGGACGGAGGCGATGAGCGTTGTCATGTTGGCGTCCACGATTGCCGACAGGGCATGGCTGTAGCCAGCGTCGATAGAGGCGACGACAGAGCGCCCCAGACGCATTTCTTCGCGGATGCGTTCGAACACCAAGACGTTGGCGTCGAGCGAGGTGCCGATGGTCAGGACGATACCTGCGATGCCGGGCAAGGTTAGCGTGGCTTGCAAAATAGACAAAAGCCCGAAGATCAGCGCGATGTTGAACATCAAGGCGATATTGGCAAAAACGCCGAACAGGCCATAGGCGAAGACGAAAAATACGACGACCAAGGCAAGGCCGACAAGGCTTGCCGTAGCACCCGCTTTGATGGAATCCGCGCCAAGGCCAGGGCCGACTGTGCGTTCTTCCAGAACCTTGATCGGCGCAGGCAAAGCGCCTGCACGTAACAACAGGGCAAGATCTTGTGCGCCTTGGGTGGTGAAGTGGCCGGAAATTACGCCACTACCGCCCATGATGGCTTCACGGATGACGGGGGCACTGATGACTTTGTTGTCGAGGACGATGGCGAACAGATGTCCGACATTCACCCGCGTGGCTTCGCCGAAACGGCGTCCGCCGATGGAGTCGAATTTAAAGCTGACGACGGGCATGCCATCTTGGAACGAAGGTTGGGCGTCGATCAATGTGTCGCCGGAAACCATGACGCGCTTTTGGACGACGTAATTGCGGTTATCCTCGGCGGAAGGCAGGATTTCTTCGCCAGAGGGTGCATGCGTTTCCATAGGATTGGCGGTTTCGTCGACAAGACGGAAGGTCAGTTTTGCTGTTTGCCCCAACAATCCCTTGATGCGTTCGGGATCGTCTACGCCGGGCAATTGTACCAGAATGCGGTTGTCGCCCTGACGTTGGATGGAGGGTTCGCGGGTTCCGGTTTCGTCGATGCGACGGCGCACGATTTCAATCGATTGATCCATCGCGGAGCGTTTGCGTTCCGCAATTTTTTCTTCGGTCATGCGTAGCGAGAAGTCGCCATCTTTGGCGGTCAGGTCGAGTTCACGATCCATGTCCTTGATCGCTTTTTTTGCGGCGTCGTTTTGTGTCGCGTCGGTCAGTTTAAAGTGAACCGCGCCACTCGAAAGGCCAAGATCCGTATAGCCAATTTTCGAGGCGCGCAACGTGGAGCGTGTCTGGTCTACGATGGATTGGAGACGTTCTTCGACGACGTTGTCAACGGCGACTTCCAAAAGTAGGTGTGAGCCGCCGCGCAGATCAAGGCCGAGATTGACGGTCTGGTTCGGAAAGAAGGACGGCGTATGGGCTTGCAACCACGCGGCCTTTTCCTTGCCGAGCAGATTAGGCGCAGAATAGAGAACGCCTATCGCGCACACCAAAAGGATAAGGATGATTTTCCAGCGTTCCAGATAGACCATTTTTTAGTTCTTTCAGTTTTTGACTTGGGAGGCGTCTTTCTTTTCGCCTTCTGCTGGTTCAGGTTTGGATTCCAAACCCGCCACATTGTCGCGGTCGATCTTGATCTGCACGCCTTCTGCGATTTCGAGCATGAGTTGTTTGTCGCCTTCGAATTTGGCGATTTTGCCATGGATACCGCCCGAGGTTATGACGCGGTCGCCGCGCTGGAGCGCCTTGATCATCTTTTCCTGTTCAGAAAATTTCTTCTGCTGCGGACGAATGACCAGAAAATAGAAAACGGCGAAGATCAGGACGAAGGGAAGGTAATTCGTCAGCGCTGCTTGCGTGGTTTCCGGCGCATTGGCTGCCGCGCCCTGTGCGAAGGCAGGGGACGAGAAAAGCTGGGTCAGGTCAAGCATGGGATCCTCTTTGAAAAAGCGTGTATCGGCAACGCGGACTTGCCTATGCGTATATGGGAAAATCAGCGATGTTTCTAGCTTTATTTACAGGCTAGAGAGCGCGAATCCTTCTTAAAGTCTCATCTTTGCCCAACAGGCCTGCCACGGCGAAAATGGGGGGGGAGACTGTTGAGCCGCTGAGAGCCACGCGCAGGGGTTGAGCCACAGCGCCGAGTTTCAGGGCCTTTTCTTCGGCATAGGCGCGGAATAGGGATTCGACCGACTCGCTTGTAAAATCGGACAGGGTTTCAAGGCGGGCGGTAAGGTCGATCAGGGATTGCTTGGCTTCGGGGGTTAGAATCTTTTTCGCCTTGTCGTCGAGGGTGAAGACGCCTTCGTGGAAATAGAACATCGCCATTTCCGCGATCTCGACCAGTGTTTGCGCCCTTGGTTTAAGGTCGGGCATGGCGCGAGTTAGGATGTCGGTTTGCACGGCGGTCAAGGGGCGTTCGAGAAAGCGGGCGATGAAGGGCGCGGTTAGTTTCGCCAGTTCCACATCCGGCGTTTGCTTGATGTAATGCGCGTTGACGCTGCCAAGTTTGGTGAAGTCGAAACGCGCAGGTGATTTTCCGATGCCGCCGAGGTCGAACCATTCGATGGCTTGTTGGGGTGAGATAATCTCGTCGTCGCCATGCGACCAGCACAAGCGCAACAGGTAATTGCGGACGGCTTCGGGCAGATAGCCGCGGTCGCGGTAGTCGCTGACGGCGGGGGCTCCGTGGCGTTTCGACAGTTTCGCGCCGTCGGGGCCGAGGATCATGGGCAGATGGGCGAAGGTCGGGATGTCCCAGCCCATCGCTTTGTAAATTTGCACCTGACGGAAGGTGTTGGTCATGTGGTCTTCGCCGCGAATGACATGGGTGATGCCCATATCGTAATCGTCCACCACGACGGCATGCATATAGGTCGGCGTGCCGTCGGCGCGGAGGAGAACCATGTCGTCCAACTGACTGTGCTGCACCGTGATCGTGCCCATGACGGAATCATGAATGGTGGTTTCGCCTGTTTGGGGGGCTTTGAGGCGGATGACCGGCGGAACGCCTTGGGGCGCATCGCTGGCGGGGCGGTCGCGCCAACGTCCGTCGTAGCGTTGCGGCAGGCCTTTTTCTTTTTGCTCGGCGCGCATAGCATCTAATTCCGCCGTCGAGGCATAGCAATAATAGGCCGTGCCGTTGGCGACCATCTGCCGTGCGACTTCGGCGTGGCGTTTGCGTTGGGCGAATTGAGAGTAGTAGCCGACACCTTCGTAATCCTTGTTATCCCAATCAAGGCCGAGCCATGTCATGCCATCCAAAATCGTTTCGATGGATTCGGGGGTCGAACGGGCGCGGTCAGTGTCTTCGATACGCATCAGGAATTTGCCGTTATGGTGTTTGGCGAACAACCAACAGAACAAAGCGGTGCGTGCGCCACCGATATGGAGAAATCCCGTGGGGGATGGGGCGAAGCGGGTGATGACGGGCATAAGGGCAATCCAAGTTTATGGTAAAAACGGTATCCAACAATCGTCACTCCTGCACAGGCAGGAATTCAGATTGAACACACTACAACAAAACATCTTGTGTATATTTCAGTGTGTTGAAAAGAGCATCATCGATTTCTTTCGTCTTTGACGATTTATACCATTGCTCAGTTCTATGTCCAGATGCCCACATGTTGATTACAGGGTAATACGAAACTATTTTAACCATAAAAGCATGTTCATATCTTATGTATATCGTTGTAAAGCAAGCGGTCAAATTATAATGAATACTCCACCGGCTAAAGCCGGTGGTTTCAGGTTACGGCTTAAAGCCGGATATGGTCGACCCAAGAGGGTCGAC
>CAIXLI010000032.1 GCA_903920205.1 uncultured Pseudomonadota bacterium | reverse complement strand
GGATCACATGAATGATAAGCGTCTGAGTCAAAATCGACTCGACAAACCACGCCGTTTGGAACAATCCCGCATTCGCCGCCGTGTTGGCGTGGAATACAAAATACATCAAGGCAAAGGTGGCATAGTCGAAGATCGAGCTGATCGGGCCGACAAAGACCATAAACCGCGCAATATGCCCGATATCCCAACGGCGAGGCTCGGTCAGATATTCCTCGTCGACATTGTCTGTCGGAATCGCCGTCTGCGAAAAATCATACAGCAGATTGTTGGTCAAAACCTGAATCGGCAGCATAGGCAAGAACGGTAAAAACGCGCTGGCACCAAGTACGCTAAACATATTCCCAAAATTCGAACTCGCGCCCATTTTGATGTATTTGGTGATGTTGCCGAAAACCTTGCGGCCTTCCAACACGCCTTCTTCCAAAACCATCAAACTTTTTTCCAGCAGAATAATATCCGCGGATTCCTTGGCAATATCGGCGGCGGTATCGACCGAAATGCCTACATCGGCGGCTTTCAGGGCGGGGCCGTCATTGATGCCGTCGCCCAAGAATCCGACAACATGCCCGTTGCGATGCAAAGCCGCAATCACCCGCGCCTTTTGCACAGGCGATAATTTGGCGAATAAAGTCGTGTGTTCGACCTTGCGATCCAAAACCTCGTCCGTCATCTCAGTCAGGTCGCTGCCCAAAAGAACGCCGTCAACCGTCAGATTCACATCCTTGCAAATGCGCCGCGCGACGACATTGTTGTCGCCCGTCAGAATCTTGACCTTAATCCCGTGGCCTTCCAAAGCGGCAATAGCAGGCGCCGCGCTTTCCTTGGGCGGATCAAGGAATGCGATAAAGCCGATTAAGGTCATATCGTTTTCGTCTTTGACACCATAGGTTTCCTGTTCCGGCGGCATGTCTTTGTGCGCGACCGCGATCACGCGGAATCCGTCTTCGTTCAAATCCTGCGCCAGACGCAGCGTCTCGGCGTGATGCTCGGGGGTCATCTCAAACGGCTTTCCGTTGACCTCGCCCTTGTTGCAGCCGTGCAGAATTTCTTCCACCGCGCCTTTGCAAATCAAAATATGCTGTTTGGCTGCGCTGTTCGACACGACGACCGACATGCGGCGACGCACAAAGTCAAAAGGAATTTCGTCGATCTTACTATAAGCCTGATCGTCGATATGCAAATCCTGCCGCACATCGACATGCTCTAAAACCGCGACGTCCAAAAGGTTTTTCAGCCCCGATTGGTAATAGCTGTTCAAATAAGCATAATTCAAAACCGTGTCGCATTCTTCGCCCTGAAGATCGACATGCTTCTTCATGATAACTTTGTCTTGCGTCAGCGTGCCGGTCTTGTCGGTGCACAAAATATCCATCGCGCCGAAATTCTGAATCGAGTTCAACCGCTTAACGATGACCTTCTTGCGCGACATCGCCAAAGCGCCCTTGCTCAGATTAACGGTCACGATCATCGGCAACATTTCCGGCGTCAGCCCGACGGCAACCGACATGGCGAAAATAAACGCCTCCATCCAGTTATGCTTGGTATAGCCGTTGATAACAAACACCAAAGGCACCATCACCAGCATGAAGCGGATCATCAACCAGGTAAAGCGATTGACGCCCGTCTCAAAACTCGTCATCACGCGGCGCCCAACAATGGATCGCGCCAAAGAGCCGAAATAAGTCTGCGCCCCCGTCGCCACGACAATGGCTTGCGCCGTGCCGCTTGTCACATGGCTGCCCATAAAGGCGATGTTTGTCAGCTCAAGAAAATTCTGGCTTTCCGGCCCGATCAAGGTTGGAAACTTTTCCACGGGCATCGACTCGCCCGTCAACGCCGACTGGTTCAAAAACAAATCGCGCGCCGACAAAATACGCACATCGGCAGGGATAATATCGCCCGCCGACAGCCAAACGATGTCGCCCGGCACCAAGTCGGATATCGGCAATTCAAGCCGCGTCGATTTGCGCAAATCCTGCCTTGGAGATTCCGTCTGCTTCTCCTCCGTTTCCTCCTCCGTTTCCTCCTCCGTCGTTTGGCGAAGGACAGAGGCGGTCGTGCTTACCATCGCACGCAATTTCTCCGCCGCATTGTTGGAACGGTTTTCCTGTACGAAAGACAAGGTGATGCTCAAAACAACCATCAGCGCAATAACGCCGCCCGATTCCATATCGCCCAAAAAAACAAAATTGACGATCGCCAGAACCAGCAACATGATATTCAGCGGATTCAACAGCAAACGGATGATTTGTTCCGCGATGCTCTTGTGATCTTCGCGGGCCACTTGATTGGTGCCGTAAATCTCGATGCGGCTTTCCGCTTCCTCGGCGCTTAATCCCTCGAGGGAGGTTTCAAGTTTAGCCAAAGCCGCATCGGGCTCAAGCCGAGCAATGTCGCTCAACACATCGGCGATTTTCGCGCTCTGTCCCGCAGCCGCCTGTTTAGAGGCAAAGAATTCCTTAAACGCGCCGATGACGCGGTCGGGAAAAGAAACAGTGGCGGGCATCTGGTCTGGCGTCATCATCGGCGGAATTCCTTATTTACTACGTCAACTGACTGACTATTCATAAAAATCTTAGGCTTTCTCCTCACGGCGTTCCTTCAAACGAACGCGGCATAGAGGGGGGCTTATCGGATTTTTCAGAAAAAAGAGTGGTCGAGCGCAAGCCGCAAACTGAATAACTCTTTCGACTAGTCAGTACGGCGTGAATCGCCGTTTTTTTCCACAGACCCGCCTGCGCGTAAACCACGCAAAGCCGTTGATGAGGCGCGATGAATTTCGTCGTCATGTTTCACCTTCCACGCAGTCCTGCTGCCGGAAAGGTGAACGCCGTTAGGCGGAAACCCTAGGAGCAGGAATACTGGAGACATTGTATGTGCGACCGCTTGTACTCGAAGGGTCACCGCACCTGTCGCCGTCCATTGTTCTCTCTTTGGTTGACCATGGTCGGACTTAGCCGTCCAACCTATGTGCTGGCTGTACACCTTGGGCGCGGGGAGAGTCAATAAATTCCGTCAACGCGAAACCCCGAAAAATCCTTAGCCGCGTCATTTCTTCTCAGCCGAAACGGGGCGGATCAACTCGCACAGAGACTGGGCGCAGCCGATCAGAACGGCGTCCGGCCCGCCGGAGCCTTCCGCGCCCGTCGTTTTAGGAAGATTACAGGAAACCTGATAAATGATTTTGCCTTGGCTGCCCAGCAGGCTCTGAAAGACTTCAACCTTTTTAGGGGGGCAGTTGTTCAACCGCGCAACCTCCCGCGCCTCGGCCTGTCCCGCATGGGCGGGGTGCGCGAAAAGCAAGGTCACAAACAGAAGTGTAAAGAAGCGAAACATGGGGAGATGATAAGGGGAAATTTGTTAACGCGATGTTACTGTGCTCGTTTGTTTCTGACTGTCAACCGCCAAACAACTTGATAACCTGTAATCCCCCAAAGATGCCCAAACCCGATGTCAGGACAGCAACAACGATCACGACGTTTTTGTACCAGCCCTTCAAGCGATGCTCTATCGGCAAAGACCGAATGGCAAGCGCGATCAAAAACCCCAGCACCAAGGGCAGCAGCAGGGCGTTGACAACCTGCACGCCGACATTCAGGGCCACCAAATTAGGCCAAGCCCAGACCAACACAGCCCCTGCAAGGACGCACAAAGCATAAACGCCATAAAACCAGCGTGCACGCAAAGGGTGCAACTCCAGTGAATGATGATACCCCGTAACCTCGCCCATGCCCCACGCCAACGCCAGAGATGCGACAATCGCGGCGACCATACCGGCTCCCAGAACCCCCATCCCGAACATCAACCGCCCCATCGATTCCCCTAAAAAAGGGGTCAAGGCTTGGCTTATCTCGCCAACCGAGGATAACGAGGCATGAGGCGTTTTTGCGCCGATTGTCGCCGCGCAGGCAATCAGAACAGCCGCCATAATCAACTGAGTCACGACAGCGCCGATGGCGGTATCCCACCGCGCCGCTGCAAAATGTTCGGGCGAGAGTTTTTTGTCGGCAATCGCGGATTGCTGATAAAAAATCATCCACGGCATAATGACCGCGCCGATATTAGCCGCCGCCAGATAAAGATAATCGACATTGGCGTAAGGAATGCTCATAGCCTCCCGTGCGATAGAGGCAGGCGACGGATGCGCCTTAAAGGCGACCACAAAAAATGCAAACTCAAAAAGCCCAACGGCAATTGCCACCCGCTCAACGCGGCGGTAAGAGCCCGTCATCACGACTGCCAACATAGAACCCGCCGCCAGAAAAAGGCTAATGCCACGCGGCACTCCATACATTTCCCCTACGCCCGCGACGCCCGAAAATTCGGTCAATAAAGCGCCAAGAACGGCGATACCAAGCCCGCCAACGGACACCCACGCCCAAAACGCCCCGAATTGCTCGCGGATCAACTCGCCATGTCCGCGTCCGGTGAAGATGCCCAAACGCACCGTCAATTCCTGCACGATATAAAGGATTGGCACCAGAACAAGCTGAAGCAAAAGCAACCGATAGCCCCACTGCACGCCGCTTTGCCCTGCTGTGATAACGCTACCCACATCGGTATCCGCCAGCATAACCACAAGGCCCGGGCCAAAAACCGCTAATAACTTTTTGATTTGACTAAGAGGGGCAGGGGGCGAGCAGGTGGCTGGGCGGGGAGACTTGTTCTCTGACATTCAAAACCCTTCAATCGCGCCGACCCGCGCTGAGATGATGCTTAAGCGACGCTACCAGTATCGCTCCAGCAAAATGAATTCGCCGTTGAGGCAAGTCAAGAGGGGATGCGGAATGAATCGGTTGAAAAAAGCACAGGAACGACTGGGGCAGAAAGATTTTGTCCCTTTTGCCCTCGCCTTGGGGAAGTTAATTCAACAACCCCGTTCCGAAGGTTGTGTCCATAAGGAGCAAGAACCCGCCGATATTGATCGCCAGAACGCCGCCCAGAATGTGGGTGATGCCTTGCGCCATGGTCACGTTGCCGTGACCGCCTTCGACGACCTTCTTCATAATCAACCAACCGCGCACGAAAGCGATACAACCTATCAATTGGACAAAGGTGAGCGCGGCGTTAACGGCGGTTGTGAATTGAGACGATACCCCGCCGGAAAGAGCGCTAAGCCCGCCCCAACTGATGACCGACCCGCCGGATTTATCATGGTTTCCAAACACCGACTCCAGCATCATGTCCAGATTGTCGCCGATGGTCATCAGCAAAGCGCCGAAACCAATATGGGTAAGGACGCTGTGAACGGAATTGGCTTTAGGGTCGAAACCGAATTTGGATGCCTTCATCAATCCGCGAACCATCATGAACAGGCCGCTCAGAAAAGCGGTCAGCGCGACAACCGATTGAATGGGGTTCTTGATGTTGTCGATAAAGCCGGACATCATGCCATCCAGACCCGTCCCGCCACCGCCAGCGCCGCCAGCGCCACACCCCAAAGAGCCACCAGTCAGACTTCCGCCATAAAGGCTCATGGCAACGGTGGTGACGACGCTGGGAAGCGACAGAAGACACATAGCGCCGAACCACAGCATCAGTGCACGGTGAAGCGGGTGGTTGCGCGGATCTTCCGTATGAAGTCGCGCGTGATGGATGCCTTGAACGCCGGCAACCGCACCTGCCGCATAAGCGATCCACTGGAAAACTTTTCCAAACGGCTTGGCGTTGGTAAATCCGGAGCAAAGGACATCGCCGAGGGTCGAGGCGTCAGCTAGAGCCGCATGCGCAGAGCCCAGCCACAACGCCACCGCCATTACGGACAAAGCCGTAAGAGACGTGTTCTTCAAAATATTGTTTTTAAACAATTGATTATCTCCATCTTAAAGCAGGCCTGCATCCTTAGTCCCGATAATTGGCCTAGATTGCCATGCACAGGGGTATTTTGCCAACAAACTTATTAATGAGCGTTTAATTACGAAGACTTTTATCGATATATTCCGCAGTCAGTTGAGGGACCTCGGTGGCGTTAACCATTATTCCGATGTTTTCGGAAGGGAATCGAGCAATTCATCGCGGTCTTCGTCCCAACGCAGGATCTTGAATTCGCCGTTAAAATCCTCGATTAGCGCGGTGCAGGATTCAACCCAATCGCCGTCGTTTAGGTACAAAACAGGCCCGATTCGACGCATTTCGGCGTTATGGATATGCCCGCACAATACGGCGTTGACCTTTTGGTGTTTGGCGCGTTCGGCGATAAAGGATTCAAAATCGCTGATATGCTCGACCGCGTTTTTGACCTTGTGTTTCAGATAGGCCGACAGTGACCAATAAGGGAGGCCCAACACTTTCCGCACCAAGTTGAAAATACGGTTGAGAAAAAGAGCGACGTCATAAGCCTTGTCGCCAAGCAAGGCGAGCCATTTGGCATATCCAATTACGGCGTCGAATTCATCGCCGTGCAAGATCAAGACGCGTTTACCATCGGCGGTTTCGTGCACGGCCTCGTTGACAACATAAACGCCGCCGAAATGCAGTCCGCAATAAGGCCGTATGGCTTCGTCGTGATTGCCGGGGATATAAAAAACTTTGGTGCCATGACGTGCGCGGCGCAAAATTTTCTGCACGACGTCGTTATGTTCCTGCGGCCAATACCAGCGTCGGCGCAAATGCCATCCGTCTACGATATCGCCGACCAGATAAAGATATTCTGATTCCGTATAGCGCAGGAAATCGAGCAGTTTTTCCGCCTGACATCCCCGCGTGCCCAAATGGATGTCTGAAATCCATATCGAGCGAAAGCGTAAAACGGGACCGTTCGGAGTTTCTGAGCCAGGCAGATCGGCGGGTGAGGAGAAGGTCATCCCTCCTCCATGTGAAGCAGCGCGGCGTTGCTGAGCGCCAGCGCCACCGTGGGGATCGCCCATGCCGCCAGCGCCACGGGCAAAGTCTGGTTCGCCCCCAGCGCATCCACGACATTGTTCAGCGTGTAAACGAAACTGCCCAGCAAAACCCCCGCAACGACCATAGACGTAACGCCGCCACGCCTGTTCATGCGCAGCGCGAAAGAGGCCGCGAAAAAGACCATCGCGCATAACAA
This sequence comes from uncultured Pseudomonadota bacterium, assembly GCA_903920205.1. Classification (GTDB taxonomy): domain Bacteria; phylum Pseudomonadota; class Alphaproteobacteria; order UBA9219; family UBA9219; genus CAIXLI01. The sequence continues at coordinate 17,214 of CAIXLI010000032.1, read as the reverse complement.
CAAAGGTTGCGCCAAAAGGCTTTGAAACGCCAATTGATGCCGCGTCTGCGGCAGGCCGATAATTTTCAGGGCGCGAATAAAGCGCGGCAATTCCCAAAAGGAAATCGTGTTGGGCGCCGCCATGCTTTCTTGAATTTTGCCAAGCGTCAAGGTCGTCGGCAAACGCCAATCATCGACATGCTGGGCCGGTTGTTGATCCATATTGACCCACGCATCGGGAACGTCCCACGCGCCGTCTTGCAACACGGCTTGTGGCGCGTCGACGCGCCCCAAATACGCGCCGTTTTCATCATAAATAAAGGCCATCAATGGCGACAAAGTCAGAGGCTCCATGCTGACATGATCGGCATGCAAAAGATAACGTTTATCGCTATCATGCTGGCGCAGCCACAATCCAGCGCCGGTCAACTCCAGCATCGGCATCCGCTCAAGGTAGCGCATTTCCAGGGCCTTATATCTGGCGTTCATCACCGCGCCCATGGGATTGATAACCGCGACGTTCAGCAAAGAGAAGCCCAGCGTGACCAGCAAAGCGGGGCGCATGAATTGCCAAGCCGAAATGCCGACCGAGCGCGCGATGATCAATTCCTGACTGCGCGTCAACCGCCAGAAGGTGAACAGCCCCGAAAACAGAACGACGAAAGCCAGAATATGCTCGATGGTTTCCGGCAGCTTATAAAGACCCATTTTCAAGATTACATCAAAACCGATATCCCCGTGCCCGCTGGCGCGTCGCATCAGTTCTGCGATCTCGAACAGAAAGACGATACCGGACAAAGCGCCAAGAAAAATCATAAACCACAGCAGATATTGCCGCCCAAAGTATCGTTGTAAAACCAAGCGTTCCATCAGGACATAACCCCGCGCATTAATCGGGGTGACCGAAAATCTTTGCTCATCAAGGCGGCGCCGATAAGGGTTGGCAGCAAGGCAATAATATAAAGGGCAAAAGCCAATCCGCTGTCGCGCGCGACGATACCGCTCAATGTCATAAACGCGGCTTGCGTGACGACAATCGCCATGGCCCCCGCCAGAATACGCCCCGCCATGCCGCGTCGGTTAAACGCGCCGGCCAGAATAGAGGCCAACGCGATCAGGGTGTAGGAGAAAGACAAAAACGGCGTTGCAAAACGTGCATGCAATTCGCCGAGGAATCGCGACATCGGTCCGCGCGCGCGCAGCATCTCCGGCGACGGGTTCAAAAGTTCAGCCACGGTTTGCTCGCGTGGGTCGGGAAAACGGCTTGTAGCGGTATTGCGCAAAGCATCGATATCCAGCACATATTGATCGAAAGCAAGCTCGGACAATTTTCCGGTTGTCCGATCGAATTCCTGCCGCCTGCCGTTAAAGATAATCATATGCGGTTGGCCCCCAGAATCAACTACCTGACCCGTCTCCGCCATGGTCGTGACAGGCGTATCCGGCTGGCGCACATCGTGGATAAGAATGCCCTGCAAGGAACCGTTCGGTCCGCGTTTGTTGGCGTAGAAAGTCAACCCCTCGGACAGATCGTTGAAATTGCCGGGATGCGACAAAAAAACGGCATAACTGTCGCGCATTTTATATTGCAGGGCGACAAGGCTGCGATTGGCCGCAGGCGTAATCCACAAAGTCAGGGCCGCGCACACAAGGGCGACGCCAAACGCCAAAATCAAAGCTGGTTCGATCAACCGCAAAGGACTCAGTCCGGCAGAGCGCATCACGACCAATTCGCTGTCCGTCGCCATCTTATTATAAACGAAAACGACGGCGGTTCCGAGGCCCAAAGGCATGACAAGAGGTAGAAAAGTCAGCGCCGAAAGTCCTAAAAGCTCGAAGAAAATCACCAGCGTTGCCGAGTTTTCGAGAACCAAAGACAAAAGGCGGAAAGACTGGGTGAACAAGACCACAAACGTCACGGCCCCTGTAGCAAAGACGAAAGTCGTTGCCAGCTGGCGCAGAAGATAAAGCGTGAGGATGCGGTTCATCAGGTTGAAATATGCAAAGACTGGACAAATTCTCTAGCTTGTCTAAGCTGAAAAAGCAATCGAACAAGGGGGTTCCTGTCATGCTTAAAATCGCTTTTGCCGCCGATACACTTCCGGGCCAACATGCCCTCGTTCTGACCGTCGCCGCGAAAAGGAAGCTTGGCGAACAGGGGCTTAAGCTTGATAAAAAACTCGGGGGCGCGCTTTCCCGCGCTGTCGAGGCCAGCCACTTTACGGGCGCGAAAGAACAAACCCTGACAATCCTTGCCCCCGCCAAAACGCGCCTAACGCGCTTGGTTCTGGTCGGAATTGGCGACGCCGCTGTGGCGGATGCCAGCCTTTTTGCCCGTGTGGGCGGTGCGGCAGCAGCGGCTTTAAACGGCAAAGACGCGCAAGCAGTCTTCCTGGTCGACTGCTTCAAAGAATCAAAACTCGCGGTATCCGAAGCTGCGGCCCATGCCGCCTTGGGCGCGCGTTTGCGTTCCTACCGCTTCGACAAATACCAGACCAAACAGAAACCCGATCAAAAACCCGCGCTCAAAACTTTGACTCTCGCCAGCAAAGATTTCGCCGCCGCCAAAGCGCTTTACGCGCCGCTCGATAAAATCGCGGAGGGCGTAGCTCTGGCACGCGATCTTGTCAGCGAACCCGGCAATGTGCTGTACCCCGAAACGCTGGCGCAACACGCCCTCGCTCTATCCGAGCTTGGCGTCAAGGTAACGATCCTTGATGAAAAGCAGATGAAGAAACTTGGTATGAACGCGCTTTTGGGCGTAGCGCAAGGCAGCGTTAATGCGCCAAGGCTGGTGGCGTTACACTGGCAGGGCGATGCGCAGGCCAAGGACAAAGCGCCTGTCTGTTTTGTCGGTAAAGGCGTGACCTTCGACTCAGGCGGCATTTCGCTCAAGCCTGGCGCTGGCATGGAAGCCATGAAATACGATATGGCGGGCGCAGCGGCGGTGATCGGCGCGATCAAAGCTTTGGCGGGACGCAAGGCGAAAGCCAATGTCGTCGGCATCGTCGGCCTTGTCGAAAACATGCCCTCCGGCAACGCGCAAAGGCCGGGCGATGTCGTCACCACCGCCTCGGGTCAGACCATCGAAGTCGTCAACACCGATGCCGAAGGGCGCTTGGTATTGGCCGATGCCCTGTGGTACGCGCAAGAAACCTTCAAGCCGCGCTGCATCGTCGACCTGGCGACATTGACGGGCGCGATTGTTATCGCGTTGGGGCATGAATATGCCGGTTTGTTCAGCAATGATGATGCCCTGTCCGACCAATTGACCAAGGCTGGCAAGGGAGTCGAAGAAACCTTATGGCGTTTCCCCTTGGGTGACGCCTTTGACAAGCTGATTAACAGCCCCATCGCCGACATGAAAAACGTAGGCGAGCGCGGGGCAGGCAGCATCACGGCGGCGCAATTCCTGCAACGCTTTATTAAAAAGGGAACGCCCTGGGCGCATCTCGACATCGCCGGAACCGCATGGCAAGAAAAAGACAAACCCCTGTCGGTCAAAGGCGCGACAGCCTTCGGCGTGCGTTTGCTCGACCGCCTCGTCGCGGATAATTTCGAAGCGCAATGACCGAGATCCGTTTTTACCACCTGACGCGCAAATCGCTGGAACAGGTCTTGCCGGAATTTCTGGAAAAAACGCTGGAGCGCGGGCTGAAAGCCGTCGTGATGACGGGCTCCGCCGAACGCGCCGAAGCCTTGACCCAGCTTCTGTGGGCCTACGACCCCAACCGCTTCCTCCCCCACGGTAATACCAAAGACGGCAATGCCGAGATGCAACCCGTCTGGCTAACACCCGATGACGAACGCCCGAACAAGGCCGAATTTCTGTTTCTGACCGACGGTGCCGTTACCGCCAAAGCAAACGACTATACCCGTGTCTGCGACATCTTCGACGGCAACGACCCCGAAGCCCTCGCCGCCGCCCGCCGCCGCTGGACCGAAGCCAAAAAAGACACCCACGACCTCACCTATTGGCAACAAACCGACAAAGGCTGGATTGACGCCACGCCACAGGGCTAAGAACGGCTATGCCCGAATCCGCGCACGCCATCCTCGAACGCTTCCGCACCCAGTATGGTCAGGATATCGACCTGACCTTGCGCCCCGCCTATGCTGATTTGCTGGCAAAGCTCGGCAACCCGCAAAACCGCCTGCCGCCCGTCTTTCATGTCGCGGGCACGAACGGCAAAGGCTCAACCTGCGCCTTCCTCCGCGCCATGCTCGAAGCGGAAGGATACAAAGTCCATGTCTACACCTCGCCCCACCTCGTAACCTTCCACGAACGCATCCGCGTTGCGGGAGAATTAATTGGCGAAGAAGAACTGGCAAAAATTCTGTCTGAATGCGAAAGCGCGGCGACCCCCAACAGCGTCAGTTATTTCGAAGCCGCGACGGCAGCCGCCTTCGTCGCCTTCTCCCGCCACCCCGCCGATTTCACGATTCTGGAAACAGGGCTGGGCGGCAGGCTGGACGCGACGAATGTCGTCACAAGATCTCTGGCCACGATCATCACCCGCCTCTCTTACGACCACCGCGACTATCTCGGCGACACCATCGACGGCATAGCGCGTGAAAAAGCAGGTATCATGCGCCCCTCGGTGCCGTGCTATGCCGCAGCACAGCCGGAAAGCTTGGCTCTGCGCACCCTGCGCGAAGAAGCCTCACGCCTTCACGCGCCTCTATCGGTCGGCGGCGAGGCATGGAAAATCACCCCCCACTCCGAAGGATTCACCTTCACCGACGCCACCCGCGCCTACAACCTTCCTCCCCCCGCCTTGCTAGGTCAGCATCAATACCAAAATGCCGGGCTCGCCATCGCGGCTCTGGCATCCTTGCCCCGCCCGTTATCGCAAGCGGCAATCGCCAAAGGCCTGCGCAACGTCGAATGGCCCGCACGCTTGCAACGCCTGACATCGGGAAAACTGGTATCGCTTATCCCCCCAAACGCCGAACTCTGGCTCGACGGTGGACACAACGACTCGGCTGGCGAAGTCCTCGCGGCGCAAATTGCTCTCTGGCGTCAAGAAGACGGCGAACACCCCAAACCGCTCTCTATCATCCTCGGTATGCTCACCACCAAACGCCCCGCCGAATTCCTCTCCCCCTTCGCCCCCTCCATCACCCAACTCCGCACCGTCCCCGTCCCCCACGAGCCCCTAAGCTTTACCCCCTCCGCCCTAGCCGACGAAGCCCACAAACTCGGCATCCCTTCTGTAGGCATCGCAGAAAATGTCGAGGAGGCTCTGCGCGATCTGGCACAGCAACCGTCCTCAGTCCCCCCCCGCATCCTAATCTGCGGCTCGCTCTATCTTGCGGGAACGGTACTGGCGGAAAACCTTGCGTCGTCAGTCTGATAAAGAAGATGCCCAGAGAGCAACCCGCTCAACGCGTCACCTTAAAGGCAAGCCACAACCGCTTGAAAAGATTGGAGCGGGTGACGGGAATCGAACCCGCATAGCCAGCGTGGAAGGTTCCAAACTATTTAGGAATATCAAAGCGGTTGGGCAAAAAATCATGGCATAAAATCCCACCGAAACCCAATGATTCAAAATGATTGCCCAGCTTTTTACCACCAATAATTACCCTGCTTGTGTCGTCACATTGAAGAGCGAACATGCGCGGCAATTACATAGTGATCCTTTCACTGACCTCAGTCGCGGATTTTGCCGTAACGCCTGCCTTATCGGCAAATTCACTCCAGCGGGCAACGGCCTTTTGGGCGCAGGACAGAATATCAGGCGCGTTTTTGAGGCCGTGTTTTTTTCCGAGCGCCTGAAGTTGATCAACGCCAGGCTTTTTGCCTTCGCCCATGACCATCGTGCTCTGCTCGCCGCCGGGGCCATAGGAGAAAGTCAGGTCATAGGCAGGTGCGAAAACCCATTCGTTATGCGCGTTCAGCAGGAATGAAAAATTCTTGGCGTGATCGTCGCGGTTATGTGCCAACACGTTGAAACAGGCGAGCGCATAAGCTTTTTCCGCTTCGACAATGTTCTTTGTCAGTGCAAGAACAACCCGCAAGATCGTATCGTAATCGAGGCTGGGATTACGGTGATCGGCGTGGATCAGGCCGGAAAGGCTGTGCATATGGATGCGTTGGTCGAGTTGCCGGTCAAAACGCTTCGCGCCGAAATAGCGGCCTTTCTTGGCGCGGAACAGATGCGTTTCCGGCATATCCACATCGGCTTCCTTGGCCATAAGACTATAGGCATATTCGATTGCGCCCGCGTCGTGCGCATCTTGGGAGGATGGGAATTTTATCATCCAGTGCTCAAAGCCGGATTGCTTCTTTTGGCTCCCGTGAACAAGTTGTTTCTTGTCGGCGCTGACTTGCGCGACGATCTTCGATTGCGCCCCGGCGGATGAACCGTTGAGGCGCAGCAGTTCCTCAAAAACCTCCTCATTCTCTCCGGCGAGCACAAGGGCCGACTCTTCCGCCAGTTTGTCCAAGGCCAGTTCTGCCCCATCGGCACCGACGGCACTTCGATCCGGCTCATAACTAAGCGCCCCCATGCCATGCGCCCCGACATAAGCCAGCCGATCAAGCGCCGTAAGCTGGCGACGGTTAATGCCAAGTTTCTCGACGGTACGATCAAGCAGCAAGCGCCCCCATCCATCCGGCAAGCTGTCATTGAAAACGCCATAGAGGCCATCAAAGATCATATCTGGACAGATGAACACGCCTGGCTTCAATGGTAATTTGATGGGCGAAATCTCGATGCAGGAGTCGATGAAGGCTGGATCATATTCAAATAAAATGCGCCGGCCTTTCAGCGCTAGTCGCCCTATTTTCCGGCGCTCGCCTGCATCCAGATAAACCGTCAGAAGTTCGGTGGGTATATAGGTCACTTCATCCGGCCTTTCTTGCGCGTCTTGGGTTCCGACAAAATATCGTCAAGAGATTTGCCTGAACCTACAGGTGAATTGTCGCTTGCAAGTTTTTCAAAAGCGCTCAAACAATCAAGCACCAAGGCGACCCTAAGCAACGAGTCCAGTGCAATCAATCCCGTGCGCTCAAAGCGTTTGAGGGAACTCCAGCTCACGCCCGAACGTACCGCCACACCCTCTTGGGTCAAGTTCATGGCTAACCGGCGTGCTTTGAAACGACCCGCAATTTCTAGGAGCATGTCCTGTGGTGTTCTTAGTTCAATGGACAAGATAATGCCCCCTTTCTGCTTAAATAGCATTGTATGGACAATATATTGCCTTCTTTAACAAAGTAAGGCTTACGGCAGAATATGATTGCCGCCAACGTTAATTTAACGTCCACCATAATATACCTTATAACATTAACAAGCTGCTCCAATGGATGTTGCGATGCCAAAAAGCCCCCATCCTTAGGATATGCCGCTTCCTGTAGTCTTGCTGTGTCATAAACTATCGGCATGGCTATCTCCTGTTTTTTCCCGCTCTTTGCTGACGTTTCCGCCTTTTCCTGATGGGAGGACGAAGAGAGCAACAGCATGGACATCTATCGAGAGATCTGGCGAGAGCGGTAGCGATGCGCATCCGCATTGTCGCGATGGAGTGAGGAACGTGACGTTGGGTGCGCAAAGGAAGAGCCGCGCGGTTGGTAATTTTTGGGAACGGCAAGTTTTTTGAGTTTACTAATGGTTTCATTAACGCCTGAGAGGGAAAAAGTTCCCTGCTCGATGATCAGGAAGCCGTATGCCGCGATACTGGGCGTGGCGTGATGTGATGAAATAGCCAACATCTTAAGCTGGACTCTTTTGTTATTTTACAGATGAATATTCCCCCATAATGCCCAACAACAAAGCAAAAATTGCCCAACTTGAAATAGTTGGGCAATTCAGAAATAGACTAAGTGCTTGATAAATTGGAGCGGGTGACGGGAATCGAACCCGCATAGCCAGCTTGGAAGGCTGGAGCTCTACCATTGAGCTACACCCGCAATGCCTCAAATACTCTCTCGTCTTCAGCGTTGGCAGCACCTTTAAAGGGTGGCTCGCCTTCGCTCGCGGGCATTGAGCTACACCCGCAATGCCTCAATCTCCCTCTTTGCGTTCGCCTTTATATCAATCGTCTTTGGTTAAGCGAAGAAAAATCTTGGGGTCTGAATCACCTTTTAAACCGCCGACCCCGCCGCCCAACCGCTCGACCACGCCCATTGGAAATTATAGCCGCCCAGCCACCCCGTAACATCGACCGCCTCCCCAACCACATAAAGCCCCCGAACATCGACCGCCTCCATCGTTTTCGACGACAAAGCATGGGTAGAAACGCCCCCCAAAGTAACCTCCGCCTTGGCATAGCCCTCTGTCCCCGTCGGGGTTAGCTTCCACGCCTTCAGAAGCCCCGCGACTTCTCTCAATTCCTTGTGCGACAAAGTTCCGATAGGGGCGGCGGGGAAAAACGCCTCCGTCAGGCTCTGCGCCAATCGGTGGGGCAGAACCTCGCCCAAAATGGTTTTAAGTTCCGCCTTGGAACGCGCCTGCTTGCGATCAATCAAGAATTTCTCGGCGTCAATCTCCGGCAACAGGTCAAGCGTCACGCTCTGCCCCTCGCGCCAATAAGACGATATTTGCAAAATCGCGGGCCCCGAAAGTCCCCGATGCGTAAAGATCATATTCTCGCGGAAAGCCTGTTTGCCTATCGACGCCACCACCTCCAACGCAACCCCGCTAATCCTGCGCATTAATTCCAGCGTATCCCCTTCAAAAGTCAAAGGCACCAAACCAGGCCGCGTTTCCACCAAAGGCAGCCCAAACTGCTGCGCGATCCGATGCGAAAATCCTGTCGCCCCCATTTTGGGAATGGAAAGGCCGCCCGTCGCCAACACCACGGCCTGCGCCTCAATCTCTCCCCCTTCGATCTGAACGCGAAACACATCGGTTTTGCTGACCCCCGTAATGTGTTGCCCCAGCCGTATCTCAACCCCAGAATCCGCGCATTCCGCCAGCAACATAGCGACAATATCCTGCGCCGACCCGTCGCAAAAAAGCTGCCCCAGCGTTTTCTCGTGATACGGAATTTTATGTTTGTCGACCAAACCGATAAAATCGTGCTGCGTATAGCTTCGCAGCGCCGACAAACAAAAACGGGGATTCTGCGAAATATAACGCTCCGGCGCGATATTCAGATTTGTAAAATTACACCGCCCGCCGCCCGAAACCAAAATCTTCGACCCGACCTTCTCCTCCTGATCCAGCACCAAAACCTTCCGCCCCCGCTGCCCCGCCCGCAAAGCCCCCATAAGCCCGGCAGCCCCCGCGCCAAGAATAACGACATCATATTTTTGTATTGTTCTGTCCAAGATCGCTCAATCGGGCTCGTGCCCTAAAATCTCTGCGATACAGTCGATCAATCTGGCGGCTGTTTTGATGGCATCGTCCGCGGTTGACAGGGTTATGATAGCACCAGTTCCCACGGCGTAATCCCCAATTTCCTTATATTTGTAGGCTTGCGCCAAAAATGTTGTGAAGCCTTGATCGACTTGCGGGGTGTCTTTTGCCAGACGAGAAAACTCGCTGCGAACGCCGCCATGTGATTTTGCAATTTTTCCCGTGCGCGAGATGATAAAGGCTTCTGCGGCATGGAACCCCGCGTAATAAGCGGATCGTGCAGCAACGGAGGCAAGCCCGATTTCATAAATCTTTCTGGCCTCGTCAAGGCTTTCACGCGCTTTGTCAAGATAGGCCGCCGCCTCTGGTTTCATAACTCAAACCCTTCGCGCCGAATTTCCTGCATCAACCCTGTCCGATCTTGATACGCCCCTTCTGGGAAGGGCAGGGCGTTGATAATCGCGCCTGTTTGATCAAGAAATTCCGTTTCGATCTTGGCTAGGATTCCGGCCTCTTTGCCAAAATCGGCATAGCCGGAAAGGAACACCGCAATGTCGTAATCGGAATCTGGGCGAGCATCCCCCCGTGCGCGAGAGCCGTACAGCACCGCACGTTTAATCCGGTCGCCATAAACGCCGTCTAGCGCGGCGCGAAAGCGTTTCAGGGTAGGGTCAACCATCGCCATATCGGCACTATAACAGCGGTCGAGTTAAAAAACTATGGGCGTATTTATCTCTTCGCGCCCTTCTTGGCGACCGACACTTGCTCCTCGCCCAGCAAACTATCAGCAGCTTGCCTCGCCGCATCAGTGATCTGAGCCCCCGCGAGCATACGGGCGATTTCTTCGCGGCGGGCGGCTTTGTTTAAAACCTCGACCTCGGTTACTGTCGTCTTGCCCTCCACGCGCTTGGCGACGCGAAGATGATGCGTGCCGCGTGCGGCGACTTGGGGGCTGTGGGTCACAACCAGAATTTGAACGTCCAAAGCCAACTGCGCCAAACGTTCGCCGACGGCAGAGGCTACCGCGCCGCCGATGCCAGTATCCACCTCGTCAAAAACAAGAACCGGCACGGGGTCTGCCGCGGCAAGAACCGTTTTCAACGCCAACATAAACCGCGCCAATTCCCCGCCGGAAGCGATCTTCTGCAACGCGCCCGGTGCCGCGCCGAGATTGGTCGCGGCAAGAAAAGTCACGCGGTCCGCGCCCTCCGCCGTCCATTGCTCTTCGGGCAAACGCGTCACCTCGATCATAAACCGCGCCCGTTCCAGTTTCAGCGGCGGCAATTCCAACGCTATCTTCTTCTCCAATTTTCCCGCCGCCGCTTGACGTTTCGTGCTCAAATCTTCCGCCAGTTTGATATAGGCCAGCCGCGCTTGCGCAGCTTGCGCGGAAAGCTTCGCCGCTTGCCCGCTTTCATCAGACAATAAAGCCAACCGCGCCGACAAATCGCGCAAAACTTGTGGCAGTTCTTCTGTCTGCGTGTTGTGTTTGCGTGCGGCGGCGCGAAGCGCGAACAACCGTTCTTCGATGTTTTGCAAAGCGTCCGGTCTGGCATCCAGCGTCGCGCTAAACCGCGCCAAATGTTCACTAGCCTCCGCGCTTTCGTTGATGGCGCGATCAAGCGCGGCAAGCAAATCGGGCAACCCCGCTGCTTTATCCGACACCCGCGCCACCGCCTTCCCCGCTTGCGACAAAGAAGAAATCGCGCCGCGCTCCCCGTCCAAAGCCGCAGCCGCCACCGTCATCGCGTCGAGAATTTTCTCCCGATGCTGCAATTGCGTGCGTGTAGAGGCGAGCGTATCGGCCTCTCCCGCCTGCGGCGCAAGCTTTTCCAATTCATTGACGGCGGCGCGTAGAAAATCTTCCTCCGCATGCGCACGTTCGCTTGCGGCTTGCGCCGCAAGGAATTGTGAATCCGCCTCTTTCCATGCCGCGAAAGCCCCCGTCGTTTTCTGCCGCAAATTCTGCAACCCCGCGAATGCGTCCAGCAAACCGCGATGCGTCGCCGCGTTCAAAAGCCCGTGCGTTTCGAATTGCCCATGAATTTCAAGCAAGCTCTCGCCGAATTGCTTCAAAAGCCCGACGCCTATCGGCTGATCGTTGAAAAAAGCGCGGCTCTTGCCGTCCTTGCCAATCACGCGCCGCAGAATCACGGGATTCTCCGCTGCCAGCCCTTGCTCCTGCGCCAGCGCGAAAAGAACGTGATCTTCTTTTAACGTAAATTCCGCCGCAACCGAAGCCTGCGACGCGCCGACTCTCACAAGAGCGGCATCACTGCGCTCGCCCAAAGCCAGCCCCAGCGCATCCAGCACAATCGATTTTCCCGCACCCGTCTCGCCCGTAAACACGTTCAATCCGCGCTCAAGCGGCAGCGCAAGCTTTTCGATCAGCACCACATCATGAATGACGAGGCGTGTAAGCATCGACGCCCCTATTTTTTCTGTTCCAGCACAATGCCCTTGTCGCGCAATAATTTATAAGCGTCCTGATACCAATCGCTACCCGGGAAATTATACCCCAAAACGGCGGCGTTCTTCTTCGCCTCGTCGAAAATGCCCAACGCGACATAGATTTCCACCAAACGTTCCAAAGCCTCGGGAACATGGCTGGTCGTCTGGTATTTATCGATCACGGTTTTGAAACGCCCGACGGCGGCGATATACAAATGCTGCTTGATGTAATAACGCCCGATTTCCATCTCCGCGCCTGCCAGATGATCGTTGATCAACGTTATCTTCAACGCGGCGTCTTTGGCGAATTCCGTATCGGGGAAACGGCTGACGACGTCTTGCAACCCCTTCAAGGCCTCCCGCGCCGAAGTCTGATCGCGGCGCACGTCTGAAATGCGCTCGTAATTGCACAAAGCGCGCAGGTAATAGGCATAGGCGATCTGGTTGTTCCCCGGATGCAGCTCGATGAACTGATCCAAAGCCTTAATCGCCTCGTTGTAATCGGTGTTCTGATAATAGGCGAAAGCCTCCATCACCTGCGCCCGCGTCGCCCATTGCGAGTAGGGGTGCTGGCGGTCGACTTCCGCGAATTGCTTGGCGGCTTCTTTGAACTCGCCGTGATCCAGCGCGTCGGTGCCCTTGGTATAAAGCGCCTCGACAGCCTCTTCAGGAGCCGCAGCGTCTTTATCCGTGTTCCCCGCGCAAGCGGACAGAACCGCAAGCAAAGCGAACGCAAGCAAGAATTTGGAAACAGAAACAGTCGATGAAGAGCGCATGGAATCAGCCGGAAAAGTTGACCTTCTCGCTTATAGCATAGATTCAGGGTCTTTAGGCAACAACCGCTTGGAAAGGCTTCTCGCTGCTTTCCACAATGCGCCAAGCCTCCGGCGAGGCGAACAAAGCATGCAACAAGCGGTTGTTCAAAGCATGCCCCGTGCAATAGCCCTCAAAATGCCCGCGAATCCCCATGCCCGCCAGCGCCAGATCGCCGATGGCGTCCAGAACCTTGTGCCGTGCGAATTCGTTGCTGTAACGAAGGCCGCCTTCGTTCAAAATGCCGTTATCCTTGACGATGATCGCGTTATCCAGCGAACCGCCTCGCGCCAAGCCCAGCTTCTGCAACTGATCGACTTCTTCAAAGAAGCCGAAAGTCCGTGCGCGGCTAATATCGTTTTTAAACGCGGCGCGAGACAAAGTAACGTCGCAGCTCTGCGTCATGATGGGCGCACGGTCGAATTCAATCGTCACGCTATAACGCGCCGCATCGCAAGGCGATAAACGAGCGCGTTTGCCGTTATGCTCGACTTCGACGGGAGTCAGAATTTCAATCTCGCGCTTCGGCGCGTCCTGTTCAACGCATCCCGCGACTTCCAGCAAGAAAACAAAGGAATCCGCACTGCCGTCCATCACCGGAACTTCGCCGCCATCGATCTCGACCCGCGCATTATCGATGCCGCAAGCGTTCAGCGCTGCCATCAGATGCTCGACGGTCGAAACCTTGCCTCCATGATCGTTGCCCACAACGGTACACATGCGCGTATCGACAACGCTATCCCACTGCGCCTTGATCGTGCGTGCGCCGTTCAACAGATCTGTGCGAATGAAAACAATGCCCGTATCCTCACGCGCAGGGCACAAACGCAGATTAACGCGCTCGCCCGAATGCACGCCGATGCCGGAACACTCAACCGGCTGACCCAAAGTCTTCTGCATGACAGATTGGCCCAAGCCCAAAAAAGCGGGAGGAACCTGAGCCATTAGGCCCAAACCAGAGGAAAGCAAATCGTATGACATAAGCGCACGCGTCCTAAAGAAACAAATGGAGACGGAAATCCCCTTGCTCTCTATGTACCCCCGACCGCACCGCAACAAAAGACAAGCATTCTTACGGTTTGTTACACATATAAGTTATTGATATTAGTTTATAATTTGTTCTCGCGGCTTTCTCGGTCAGCGCGGAGGTCAGCCTATGCCAGTAGAGAAAAGATCAACGACCTTCCCGGGAAACCAAATCCTGCCTTTCTTATCCTCAATCTCGATCAACCAAACATCGGGGTCGAGAGCCGCTTGGCGCGAAAGATAAGCCTCGGCCTCGGCCTCCAGCATCGGGTCGGCATGGGTCGCGGGAGTCCAGACACGATCATCGTCATACCGCGCCTCAACTAAAACCCGCGCCGTGCCGTTCAGCAGGTTTATTTTCAGGATTAACGTGCCGCTGGAAGGATCGCCCCGATGAACAACCGTCATTGGCACGCCTTCCCGCGCGGCTATACGCGTATGGGCGCTGACATAAAGATCGGTGGCGAGCCTGTCCTCACTCATCGTTCGCGGTTTTTTTGCCGAGAGGGGCTGTGATAAGAGGAACATTGCGGTCGAGCGTAAGCGCCGAAACCGAAATTTGCCCGCGCTGCAAAGCGGCGACATCGCTGCCAGCATCGGCACAAGCTTTGTCCCTGTCGGGATAAATCCAAAGATAATCCTTTTCTCGCAAATCTTCGCGCTCTTCGATCTTGAACGACGCAATGGTTTTACGCGCAGGATGTGTCCAGCAAAGACCTGAAATTTCTTCGGGAGGAAGATCGGGAAGATTAACCGAAAGGCAAGCGGTCTTATCCCAACCCTCGCGCACAAAGTTGGTCAAAAGATCCGGCAATAGCGCCTGTGCCGTTTCCCACCGCCGCGCCTTCTTGCGCGATAGACAATCCAGACTAAACGCGATCGAAGGTACGCCCAACATCAAACCGGTAAAAGCCCCGCCCAACGTGCCGGAAAGATTAATGTCGTCGCCCGTGTTCGCGCCTGCATTAACGCCCGACAGGATCAGCGCAGGCGGCGTTTCTTTCATCAGATGCGACAGCCCCAGAATGACGCAATCCGCAGGTGTGCCTGAAACCGCCCATTGTTTGTCGCCGCGCGGAAGACAACGCAACGGGCTATACATCGAAATGCTTTGCGCAACGCCGCTTTGTTCTTCATGGGGGGCGATGACCCAAACTTCGTCGGCAATGCTCTTCGCTGCTTCCGCCAGAACCGCAAGTCCCGGCGCGTCAAACCCGTCGTCATTGGTCAGAAGGATGCGCGAAAGGGGCAATTCCATCGTTATTCAAACCCCACGCGCTCCGAGACGAAATACAGGGGCCGCGCCTTCACCTCGGTGAAAATACGCGCCATATATTCGCCGATCACGCCAAGGCTTAACAATTGCAGTCCGCCCAAAAACAAAATGCCGACCATCAGCGAAGCGTAACCAGGAACGCTGACGCCATAAATCAACGTGTCGAGAATCAAATAAAGCGCATAAGCGATAGCGGCAAAGGAAACAGCAGCACCGCACCACGTCCAAATGCGCAAAGGCAAAGTGCTGAACGCCGAAAGTCCATCAAAAGCAAAGCGGATCAGGCGGAAAAAGCTCCAATGCGTGTGACCGTTTTCGCGCGAGGCGACTTCGAACGGAACGGTGCCTTGCTTAAATCCTACCCATGCCGTCAACCCCTTCATGAAGCGGTTGCGCTCCGGCAAGGCGTTGATCGCGTCAACAGCCTTGCGCCCGATCAGGCAAAAATCACCCGCGCCTTCGGGCATCGGAACATCGGCGATCGTGCGGAAGACCGCATAGAACGCGCGGGATAAAATGCGGCGCAGACGACCGTCGGTTTCGCGGTTGGCGCGCGCGGCATAAACGATCTCGAAACCCTCGCGCCACTTCTTGACCAACTCGGGAATAACTTCAGGCGGGTGTTGAAGGTCGCTGTCCATCGTGATGGCGGCGTCGCCCTTGGCAAGATGAAGCCCGCAAGTCAAAGCGGTTTCCTTGCCGAAGTTCCGCGCAAAGCGAACGATTTTTAGTCTTTGATCGAACTGGCGTTCGTGAACCAGCGAGGCGAAGGTGTTGTCCGTGCTGCCGTCGTCGACGCAGATGATCTCATAACTCAGCCCAAGCTGGCCCAGCACAGGATAAAGCCGATGAAGCAGCCGATGAACGCCGGCGGATTCGTTATGGAAGGGGAGGATAACGGAAATTTCGGGCATCAGAGAAAAGGGGGCTAAGAGTGGAGCCTTTCCCTTGGCGTCATGCCCTATGACGGCGGGCATCCATCTTGGCGGCAAAAAGATGTATCCCCGCTTGCGCGGGGATGACGACCTTCACTTTAACTTTAGAAACCTTCGCGTTCCTTGCGTTTGCGTTCGACCTTGCGTTGGCGACGGACGGACTCAGACTTTTCACGCGCCTTGCGTTCCGATGGCTTCTCATAATTGCGACGCAGCTTCATTTCACGAAACACGCCTTCGCGTTGCAGCTTCTTCTTCAAAGCGCGGAGCGCTTGGTCAACATTATTATCACGAACGAGAACTTGCACGAAGCATCCCTCCTTAGGGAGTAAAAGTTAAGAGTGTCGGGGACGAAAAAAACTGTCCGGAAGCCGCAAGACGGCGACCAGAGGATGATGGAAATAACATAATCAATAGGTTAGAGCAATAAATTATCATCCATGATGCGTTTTTCTTTCCGCAAGCGAAACGCTATATTTATCAAGGCATTGATGCGCATTCTTCCCGAATCGGTTCAGAAAATTATCTCGCCTATCCTCGCTTTTGTTGCGCCAGTGCCTCGCGCACCCGTTCCACAACGCCCGCCCAATCATCGGGGGCAGTCTGGCGGAACAGGCGCAAAGAGGGATACCACGGACTGTCCTCCCGCTCCCGCAACCAGCGCCAGCATCCGCTAAAGCGATTCAAAACCCAAACCGGCTTCCCCATCGCGCCCGCCAAATGAACCACGGCGGTATCGACGCTGATAATCAGATCAAGATTGGCAATCAACGCGGCGGTGGCGGCAAAGTCGTCGCATTCCGCCATCACATCGATCAATCTAAACGCGGCGGGGGCAGGGGCACCAAATTTCTGCAAGCTATAAAACTGTGCCCCCGTTTCCCCGATCAAAGGCGCAAGAAGGTCAGGAGCCATAGACCGACGTCGATTGGCTGCCGCCAAATCTTCAGTCTGCGTCCGGGCATTGCCCTCCCAAACCAACCCGATGCGAACAGCACCCTTAGCCTCCGGCAATCTTTCGCGCCAAGCCGCTACCGCCCCTTCATCAGCCGTCAGATAGGGAGTCTTCGCCGGTATTGTGTCGAGCGTTGTGCCGCAAGCAAGCGGCAAACTCATCATCGGGCAATGCCAATCAAAATCCGGCAAATCACGCCCCGTCGCAATAACCTGATCCACGCCTTCCAGCGAGCCCATCAATTTTACTAGTGCAGGCGGAACTTCCAAAATAACCGTCATCCCCCGCGCTTTGAGAAGCGGCGCGTAACGGCAGAATTGCAACGTATCGCCAAACCCCTGTTCCTCATGAACCAAAATCCTGAGCCCCGTCGCCTCCTCGCCCTTCCATTGCGGCTGGGCAAAGTTTCGGCGCGAGGGTGCCAACGCCTGCGTCTCCCACCGCGCTTCATACCCGCGCCACCCAAGATCAAACTGC
>CAIXLI010000031.1 GCA_903920205.1 uncultured Pseudomonadota bacterium | reverse complement strand
TTTACCAGAAGGTGTATAACCCGCGAGTTCATATTTATGGCTCTTCGGGCGATCTAGTGGGTAAATTTTAGGGTAAAAAAGCAGAAAGCGCTTGTGGTGCAGTGGTTTCCATAGTTTTCCGGCGTCTGAAAACGTGGCAGATTTCAGACATGGAAGAACAAGCGGAAAAAGAGAGCCTGTTGGCGGCGTATAAAGTGTCCGGGTTTCAGGCGCAGGCGCGTGTGAAAGTGTACGAGATCAAAG
Organism: uncultured Pseudomonadota bacterium; assembly: GCA_903920205.1. Taxonomy (GTDB): domain Bacteria; phylum Pseudomonadota; class Alphaproteobacteria; order UBA9219; family UBA9219; genus CAIXLI01. The sequence continues at coordinate 1,326 of CAIXLI010000031.1, read as the reverse complement.
ATCGTCCCGCGCTGGCGAACACGCTGGAGAGGCGTCAAAAAAAACGGTGTGTTCCGGCTGCGGCACGACGCATCACAGCTTTTACGACAAAAGATGGTTTCGCGCCCGCGACCTTGATTGCGGAGCGCACGAGGTCTGTCTGGATTTTGAGTATCGGCGCGTGGCATGCCGGAAGTGCGGCGGCGTGAAGAGGGAAAATCTGGAATTTCTGTCCGACGATCCGCGCTACACGCAACGCTTTGCGATGAAGATCGGGGCGATGTGCCGCGCGATGACAATCAGCGACGTGGCACGGCACATGCGGCTTGATTGGCATCGCGTCAAAGAGCTGGACAAGATTTACATGCGCGAGCAGTTGGCGCGAACGGGTTCGCCGAAACCGAACGTCATCGGCGTTGACGAGATTTCGATCCGCAAAGGCCATAACTACCGGATCATCGTCAGCGACCTCGAACAGAAGCGCGCCATCTGGGTCGGCGGCGACGGGCGCACCGAAGCCGATATGGACAAGTTCTATGCACAAATAGGCCCTGAAAATGCTGCACAAATCCGTCTTGCCGTGATGGATATGTGGAAACCGTTTCGTAAATCCACACAAGCTCATGCGCCTAATGCTGCGATCCTGTTCGACAAGTTCCATGTGCTGCGGCATCTGGGCGATGCGCTCGATAAAGTTCGCAAGCAGGAATATGCCCGACTGACCGGCGACAAGCGTAAGTTCATCAAGGGGCAAAAATACGTTCTGTTATCGCACAGGGAAAATCTGTCGCCGGAGGGCAAGCACAGCCTCAAGTCGCTCTTGGCCGCCAACAAACGGCTCAACACCGCCTACATTCTGCGTGAACAGTTCGATCAACTCTGGTCGTATCGGTCAGAGGTCTGGGCGCGCAAGTTCTTCGATAATTGGAAGGCGCAACTGCGTTGGCAGCGGCTCGAACCCTTCGAGAAGTTTGCCGCCATGATTGAACGCCATTGGGATGGCATCTCCGCCTATTGCCAGCCGGAAAACAAAATCGCTCTCGGCTTCGTCGAAGGCCTCAACAATAAAATCCGCGTCATCCAGCGACGTTCCTACGGCTTCCGCGACGAGGAATATCTCAAACTCAAAATCCTCACCATGAGCTTGCCGGAACTCGAAAATCCCTAAAATTTACCCACTGGATCGCCCGAAGAGCCGAGATAAATATGTGCACCCCGATGTAACGGTTATGGCTAACACCCCAAATGCAAAGGGGAGTAAGCGGCAACCAAATTCTGGAACCTTTGCAATATTAGTATCTGCAAGATGAGCTATGAAAGCAAGAAGGGCTACAGCAGCCCAGATCG
>CAIXLI010000030.1 GCA_903920205.1 uncultured Pseudomonadota bacterium | reverse complement strand
TCTGGTGCATAGTCGCTACAGTCGCAAGCATTGGCGCGGCATCCTGGATTTCTATGAATGCTTGCGCACGTTGAAGCCCGGGGAAACCGTTCGGCAGGACGGCGTTTTGGGCCCGTTTAAGGCCGTGCCAGTTAGCGATCCTCCACTGCCCGCCATCGAAGCCTATTATCCTGAAAGCGGGGTTTCCGCGCAGATGAGGTCTTGGTTGGATCGCATTCTGGGCGACGGGTCTCTGGATGACATCAACGACGAGATTTTGAAAATTCCTGATTGGCTTTTTCATATGACGGAAGAATGGGTTCTTCTTGGACTTATTGCACTTCTGAAAAGCGATCTTGCGCATGCGACAGAGTTTTTTTTGGCGGGCCAGTCTGTACGCAAGAAACTAACCGGCTTCACGGATTATGACCCAGAAGAAATCGCTTGGTTATCATTAACGGCGGCTCTTTCGGGCAATGCGGGGCTTTTGGCCTTAACACAACGAGAATCCATTTCTATGCGTCATATAAACATACGACGCGTTCAATGGTTGGGAGAAATTTTGGCGACTGGAGGAAAGACGTCTACCCCTCCAACCGATATTGTGCTGCGCAAACAGGACGATCAGATTTCCATTCACTGGACAGGGCAACTGAATATGGGGGGATGGTTGCACCTGATCTCGCGTATTTTAACAGCGAATGGTCAGAGTGGTTTACTGAGAATTTGACGTTTTTAAACATCACGCCCTTGGATTGTTCGGCGCTTTGTGGCAGAAAAGACACCATGACTCAAAACGAATCTCTCTCCCCGCTCGCCTGTGTTGTTCTTGCCGCCGGACAAGGCACACGCATGAAATCCGATTTGCCCAAGGTGCTGCACCCTGTGGCAGGCGTGCCGATCCTTCGCCATGTTCTGAATGTTTGCGAAGAATTGTCGCCTGAACATATTGTTGTGGTTGTCAGCCCTGGAGCGGAGTCTATTGAACGCGTAGCAGCCCCTCATCGCTGCGTCGTTCAGCAGCAACCGCTTGGAACGGGCGATGCGGTCAAGGCAGCGCGCAAGGCGCTGGTCGATTTTGCTGGCGATGTCATAGTTCTGTTCGCCGATGGGCCGTTAATTCTCCCTGACTCTTTGCGCCTTATGCAACGCAAGCGCGAAGAAACGGGCGCTACGGTCGTTGTGGCAGGCTTTTCTCCAGGAAACCCCGCTTCTTATGGTCGGCTGATTATCGACGAAACCGGCAATCTGTCGGAAATTATTGAGGCATCGGAAGCCACGCCGGAACAAGACGCGATCAATCTGTGTAATGGCGGCGTCATGTTGTTCGACTCGGGCAAATTATGGCCGATGCTTGACCAGTTGCGCGACGATAATGCTAAGAAGGAATACTTTCTGACCGATTGCGTGGCGATCGCCCAACAAGAAGGCGACACGAGCGTTGTAGCGACGATTTCTGTCGATGAGGTTTTAGGCATTAACAATCGCGTAGAACTGGCGGCAGCCGAGAGGATTATTCAAACTCGTTTGCGCGAGAAAGCTATGCTGGGCGGCGTCACGATGACCGCCCCCGACAGCGTTTTTCTTTCCGCTGATACCAAATTTGGCTACGATGTGATTATTGCCCCCCATGTCGTGATTGGCCCACGCGTTGAAATTGGCGACAAGGTTGAAATTCGCGCTTTTACGCAGCTGGAAGGCGTGCGGATCGAGCGCGGCGCCATCGTCGGCCCCTTCTCCCGTTTACGTCCTGGCTCGCGCATCGGCGCGGAGGCGCATATCGGTAACTTCGTCGAAATTAAAAACAGCGCGATTGGCGACGGGGCCAAAGTCAATCACCTGTCCTATGTTGGGGATTCGGACATAGGTGCCAAAGCCAATATAGGCGCAGGAACCATAACCGCGAATTATGACGGTTTCCGCAAAAGCCGCACGCGGATAGGGGCGAACGCATCGACAGGGTCGAATTCAGTTCTTGTCGCCCCGGTGAGTGTCGGCGACGGCGCTTTGGTCGCTGCGGGAAGCATTATTACCAACGACGTTCCTGCAGACGCTTTAGCTGTTGCGCGTGCGCGACAAGAGAATAAAGACGGCTGGGCGCGACGGATGCGCGAGGACAAGTCTAACGCGGAAGATTAGAGGGCTAGAATTTACGGCTCTCATCCGCTGAACGCTACGACCAAGGCCATTGCGCAACCGCTAACAAGAGCGGCGGCGGGAATCGTGAAAACCCAGGCCCAAGCGATCCGGCGTCCTATGGACCAATGCACTTTGTCGGGATCATTTGCAGCGCCAACACCCAAGATTGATCCAGTCACGACATGCGTGGTCGAAATAGGCAGATTAAACAAAGTGGCGGACAGGATGGAAAGCGCCGCTGCGCTTTCGGCACATACGCCGCCCTTTGAATCCAGACGGGTCAAGCGTAATCCCATAGTACGCACAATTCGCCAACCTCCGAACAGCGTCCCAAGCCCCATCGTGCCGTAAGATACGCCCAACACCCATGTAGGGATGACGTCAAAAGACGGTAACGACCCTGCTGCCACTAAGGCGCTGGTAATAATACCCGCCGTTTTCTGGGCATCGTTGCTGCCGTGCATAAGGCTGAGAAAAGCCGAAGAAAGAAGCTGAAGCTTTTTGTATGCGGCGTCGCTTGGAGATAATTTTGAACGTCTTTTAAGATAATCCAACCCGCGCATTATGACATACGAAAGAGAAAAACCCATGACCGGCGCTATGACGATAAAGATCACAACTTTTATCCACCCCGCCGCGATAATCGGGTCGCTTAGTGTTTGCCACCCATGATGTAAGGCGTGATTTGCCATCGCTGAGCCAGCATAGCCGCCCAAAAGGGCATGCGACGAGCTGCTTGGAAGGCCAAGTCTCCATGTTGTAATTCCCCACAAAGTCGCGCCTATCAAGCCGCACAAAACTACAACGGGCGTCACAGCATCAAGAGAGACAAGCCCCGACCCCACCGTTTTAGCAACGCCTGTGCTAAAGAAAAACGCTGCCGCGACATTAAAAAACGCCGCCCAAAAAACGGCCTGACGAGGCGTCAGAAC
>CAIXLI010000029.1 GCA_903920205.1 uncultured Pseudomonadota bacterium | reverse complement strand
GATTACTCAACGAATCATTCTTTCCTTACTCCCTCGTTAACTCAGTCGATTGCCCTAGTTCAATTCTTGCCCCTTTTGCGCTAATAAGCCCTTATTCCGTCGGCCAGTAATCCCACCGACACGGCAAAATAAGTCGAACGGTTCCACCGCATTAGGGCGCGCAGGTTGTCATAAACAAGAAAACCGGAACCGCCTGCGCCGTCCGGTTGGACGAACGACGCCTGTAGGTCGCGTTGCGGCAAGGGGGATCCATCGGCGTTGGTTACGCCTTTTCTCGCCCATTCTTGCAAAGAATGGGTTTGTGTCAGGCCGATATCGACAGGCGCAACAGCGCTTCCTTCGACCTCGCGTCCCCATGTCAGGTCGCGCTTCCAGCCTTCCGCCGCCAGATAGGCGGCGATAGAGGCCAGCGCATCGACGGAATCGTTCCAGATATCGATCCTGCCGTCTCCGTCGCCGTCAACCGCATGGCGCAGATAGGTCGAAGGCATAAACTGGCTTTGCCCCATGGCTCCGGCCCACGAGCCGCGTAAAGCGGTAGAGGGCATACGTTCGCGCTCCAGAATGCGCAGCGCGGCAAAAAGCTCGGAACGGAAAAAATCGGCGCGGCGGCCTTCATAGGCGAGCGTTGCCAAGGAATTGATGGTTTCGTAATCGCCTTCGTTTCTTCCGAAACTGCTTTCGATGCCCCACAGCGCGACGACGATGGAAGGGGGAACGCCTGTGCGCGCTTCGATTGCCGCAAGCTCTCTTGCGTACAGATTCATCAGCTCCGCGCCTCTTCGGATGCGCAGGGGGGTGACGGTGTTGTGGCGATAGGTTTCAAACGTCACTGTCGTCTCAGGCTGTTTTTGATCCAGCTCCACAACGCGCGTGTTGGGCGTGAAATTGTCAAGCGCCTCGTGCACGACATCCGGCGCGATGCCGTTATCGATGGCTTGCTGTTCCGTTTGTTGCAGCCACAACCATTCGGATTCGGTGCGCAACGGCGCAGCATAAGCGTTTGAGGCAAGATAAACAGTCGCAGCCATCAGCAAGCAAGGCGGAATTATTCTGGCCATAGCGTGCTTGTCCTTCCCATGGCCCAATAGGCGGCAAGGCCGATATATTCATGCGCCGCCATCGTTAAAAGCTCCATCTGTTCCGCAAATCGGAAGGACGCGTACACGGGGTATGTTCCCGTCGTGAAATAGCCTGCAGGAGCCGCTAAAACATTCCATCCTGCCTTGCGGAAACAGCCGATAGCGCGCGGCATGTGCCATGCGCTGGTTACCAGAAGCCATTTCTGCGAAAGATCGGGATGTACGATGGCGGCGGAAAAGGTGGCGTTTTCATAGGTGTTGCGCGATTCTTTTTCGGTCGTCATCCTGTCCGTCGGCACGCCGATATCGGTCATAATCGACCGCGCAATGTCGGAATCCTTCATGCCGCCGAAAGGATAGGGGAAGGGGGAGCCGCCGGAAAAAACGAGCTTGGCGTCCGGGTAACGCCGCGCCATTACGGCAAACGTCACATAACGGCGCACGGAATCAAGCGCCGTTGGCGTCCCGCGCGTTGCCGTGATTTCCTTTTGCTCGTCACCGCCGATGATGATGATGCCGTCCACATGATCCGGCGGGACGAAGGCAAAGCGGTTTTCAAGCGGCGATATTGCCCAGTTGCCCACCGGCAAAAGGGTTATCGTTCCGAAGCAAAAAGCCGCCAGAAAACAAAGAGCCCTTCCCGCTTTTGCAAGCGCCGGACGAGAGGCATGCCCCAGCGCCAACCCGCCAATTAACATGAGCGTCAACAAGCTTCCGGGCGAGACGACGTCCCACAAAAGTTTGGAAAGGGCAAAGGCCATCTATGCTTTATTCCTCCATGCCTATCGCGGCTTTGTACAGATCTAGAAGTTCGTCGTTTTCGCGGCGCTTTTCAACCTCTACCTTCCGCAGGCGCACAATCTGGCGAATGATTTTGGTGTCGAAGCCGACGCCTTTGGCTTCCGCATAGACTTCCTTCAGGTCTTCGCCGACGGCTGCCTTGTCTTCTTCAAGCTTTTCAATCCGTTGGATAAAGGAACGCAATCTTTCTCCTGAAATGCCGCCCGTTTGTTCTTGCGCCAGTGCTTCTTTTGCCATCGATGTGCTCCATTATGTATGCAGGAAAGTCCAAGGGGCGTCTTCTAATGCAGACGGGGCGATGAATCCAGAAGAAATAAATTCCCTCTCCGTCTTTGCCACGCTATGGTACAACTGTTGCAGTTTAACGCAAAGACTTGTCAAGGAACGGTACATTGGATGCCCTACATTCAGCGCAACGAAAAAGGAAAAATCGTTAAGGCCAGCGCTCGCGCTTTGGTCGGGGGCGAGCTTTTGCCGCACAATCATCCCGAAATTATCGAGTTTCTAAGGCAGCGCGGACAAGATCCGCAGCATGTCGAAACCGCTTTGGCCGAATTGCGCCGTACGGACGGCGAAATGTCGCGCGCGGTCGAAGACGTGATCTTGGTTTTGTTGAAGAAGAACGTTGTCAAAATGACCGACCTACCTAAAGAGGTGCAAGACCGCATGTCTTTCCGTGTCAGACAGCGCGTTCTGATCCAAGATATCTACGATCAGGCGACGGCGAGGATTGTAAGCTAATGACGGCGGCGATTGTTATTCCTGCGCGTTACGGTTCGACGCGCTTTGCCGGAAAGCCGCTTTATGTCATCGCGGGCGTTTCGATGCTGGAGCGCGTCTGGCGCATTGCTCAGGCGGTGCGTGGCTGTTCCCGTGTGGTTATCGCCACGGAAGACGAACGCATCGTAGCGCATGCCGCGACGTTTGGCGCGGAAGCCGTTCTGACTCCCGAAAGCTGCAGCAACGGAACCGAACGCGTTTTCGCCGCAACTCAAACCGCCAATATTACCGAAGACATCGTTTTGAACCTGCAGGGGGACGCTCTTTTGACGCCGCCTTGGGTGTTGGAAGCTATGATCGCCGAAATGGACACCGCGCCGGATGCTGAAATCGTGACGCCTGCGGTGCGGTTGGAAGGCGCGGCGTTGGAATCTTTCCGGCATCACAAACTAACTTCGCCCGCGAGCGGCGCTACCGTTGTTTTCGATGCCAACCGCAATGCGCTGTATTTCTCCAAGGCCGTTATCCCCCATCTTCGCCATAAGGGATTTGCGTCCGTGTATCGCCATGTCGGGCTTTACGGTTATCGCCGCAGGGGGTTGGAAAAATATATCGCTCTGCCGCCTACGCCCTTGGAGCAAACCGAGGGGTTGGAGCAGTTGCGCGCGCTTGAACACGGCATGAAAATTCGCATCGTGATCGTCGATTACAAAGGCCGCACGCATGGCGCGGTGGATTCGCCCGAAGATGTCGCTGTTGTCGAAGCGGTTATCGCCCGAGAAGGGGAGTTGATTGCCCGATGAATGCACGTTTGATCCTCGCTCGCCACGGCAATACGTTTAGACCGGAAGACGAACCCGTCTGGGTAGGGGCACGAAGCGATTTGCCTTTGGTCGAAAAAGGTCTGGCGCAAGCGCAGGCCTTGGGCGAGGCTTTGCGCCGCGCAGGCATTATCCCCGACGTGCTTATCGCGGGACCGTTGCAAAGAACGCGGCAGACGGCGACGATTATCGCAGAAATACTGAAGATTCCTGTCGACGATATTCGCATCGATCGCCGTCTGACAGAAATCGATTACGGATCGTGGGAAGGCAAATCGACGGCGGCGATCATCGCGGCGGGCGACGATGCTGAACTGGCGGCGTGGACAAAAAACTCCATTTTCCCCGCCTCGCGCGGATGGAAGCCCAGTGAGGCGCAAATTATCGCCGACACTCTTTCGATGCTGGCGGAGGCGGAAGACGGCACTTCGCTGATTGTGACCAGCAACGGCATTCTGCGCTTTTTTGCTCATGCCGCCGTCAATGCGCGGGATTTTCCCGACCGCAAAGTCGCCACCGGACGTTACTGCGTGATGGAATGCGGCGAAGACGGGTTGTGGCGCGTTATGCAATGGAACCAGCCGCCGGAAAATCTTGTTTCAAAGGGAGAGGCATAATGCGCGGTTATTTCGCCGTCGGGGCAGAAGGCATCAATAAAGGTTTTAACCTTGGCAATCTGGTGCGTACCTCGCACGCTTTTGGCGCGAGCTTTTTCTTTACTGTCAACGCGTCGGTCAATTACGCCGAAGTGAAATCGACGGATACGTCGCATGCCGACATTCACTTGCCTTTCTATGCCTATCCCACGATCAATGAATTTAAGCTTCCCAAGGATTGCTCCTTGGTTGGTATCGAACTGATGGACGACGCGGTGGACTTGCCCAGTTTTCGCCACCCTTTGCGCGCCGCTTATGTGCTGGGGCCGGAAAAGGGTAGCCTGTCGCCGCAAATGGTCGAGCGTTGCGACCATATCGTAAAAATCCCCACAAAATTCTGCGTCAATGTCGGCATAGCGGGGGCCATGGTGATTTATGACCGCATGGTCAGCCTAGGTGGCTTCGCCGAACGTCCTGTGCGCGTGGGTGGCTGCGTTTCGCAGGTTAAACGCCGGCGCGGATAGCTGTTTTCGCTTCTTTCAACGCCCTGTTTAACCAAAGCCAAAGAGAATTTCGAAAAAATCCCCCACCTTTGATCGTAAGGGTTGCCTTCCCCTCCTCCACCCCCTATATTCCGGCCTTTCCAAGGTCGGGGCATAGCGCAGCCTGGTAGCGCATCAGTCTGGGGGACTGGGGGTCGCAGGTTCAAATCCTGTTGCCCCGACCAATATTTCAATCACTTAGCAGCCACGCCCACAAAAGTTGGGCAGTTTTTGGCGGGGTGGTTGGGCAATTCCCCACGAATTTACTTAATCGGCGCAGTATCGGGTAAAGAATTCATGCCGCGTTCATCGCGTTAATTTCTTTGCTTGCTTCAGCTGTTCTGGAGACATGATCTTTTCTAATTTGGAAAGCAAGCTTGATGCTTTAACATTGCCCTGTGCAATAGCTTGATGTGCCCAAGCATAAGCTTGGGGGTAATATTTGTTATCGTAACAAATTACTGCGAGACGATATTGGGCAAGAGCAGAGCCATTGGTTGCTGCTTTTCGAAGCCAATTGAAATATTCATCAGAATAAACTCGAGAGGATACTGCTAGATTATATTGTGCTTCGGCCAAGTCTTGATTGGCTGCTTTTCCCCACCATTTTACGGCTTCTTTCGTAACTGCCTAGCCCCTAATTAGCCAGACAAGGCAGGAATAAGGGCGTCGGTCCGGGAAGATAGGGTTTTGAGAATGTCCCAGTCCTGTTTTCGAGCCGTGGATATGACGGAGCGG
>CAIXLI010000028.1 GCA_903920205.1 uncultured Pseudomonadota bacterium | reverse complement strand
TATCGGCCTTCGACGCTATACTGACACCAGCGCAACCTATGATCGACGTCTTGTGGAATCTCGCGCTGGCGGGACGCCAAATGCGTACACCTGAAGAGCGCGGCGCGTTCAGTGCCGTTTTGAAACAACGCGTCGCCCAGATCAAAGACGAACATCTCCGCGCCCTGTATCACAGCGAATTCAAAAAACGCATCGACGACGCCTTCGGTTGGAAACCCAAAGTTTTTGGGTCTAAGCAAGGCTGGAAAAATACGCCAAGCCCCGGGCCCTATCTTGGCGCACGACGCCCACCGCAAAACAAGCAACGGGTGATGGAAAAAATTCTGCTCGCGCTTATGATCAATCACCCCGATCTCTTCGACGAATTCGGCGAAAGCTTTGCCGGCATGGAATTCCAAACACCCGAATTCGACGCGATACGCCGCAAAGTCATGGATCATTTGTCGCAAGAACACGACTCCCACCCAACAGCCGCTGAACTTCGCCGCGCCTTGTCCTCCCCCGAGGAAGGTTCTTTCGACCCCTACGCTTATGACAGCGGCGGCTCCGTTCTGGACGAGATACTGTCCCCCGAAACCTATGTGCATGCCAAGGCCGCCCGCGCCGATGCAAACGCCGACGACGCCCGCAAAGAATGGCTGTCCAAATGGCAAATGTTGGAACAAGGCCGGATTAAAGCCGACTATGAATCCGCCCGCGCCCAATACCGCGATCAACCCACCGAAGAAAACGAACGCCGCATGAAAGCCCTCCAAGAACGCATCACCCGCCTTTCCGGCGCGGCGGAATAATCTTCACGCGCCTTGAGGTCGCCCGTTAACCAAGATTCCTGCGCCACGAAACCTTGTTGCACTCCCCACACTCTCCATGCAAAAATCTTGCAAATATAAGGAGTTTGAAAACAATAAAGGCGCATGAGCCATGAACGATTTTTCAGACGAATACGATGATCGCGCTCTTAAAAACCAATACAGCGATCCTGACGCCATCGACGAACGTCAATGCGTTGAACTTTTGATCCTTCTTGATCGCTGGGAAAAGAAAGAAATCGAGCCTTGGGATGTTCTTTTGGAAGCCAGCCATATTTCAGGCGCACGGCCTGATTTTTTAACATCTTATCATATTTCCCGACGACACAATCTCGATCACTACACGGCCTTTCTTGACGGAACTTTGATTGAAACATCGGACAATTCATACCTTCAATACAAATTCAAATCGGCACAAGAACACAAAAGATGCCTGAATGATCTGAAGGCGTTACTGCGCCCTGAAATGTTAAACCGCAAGAGCAGTGGAGGGAATACTGCCAGAAAAATTCAGTCTCTTCGGAACAAGATTGAAAATGCAGAATATGATTCCTGGTCGGCGACGGGTGCCCTTGCCGAAATACTTTTGCTTCCCCACGATGAGGCTTTGGATGACCCCGACGATTTTTTGTCCCCCCTCGACAGTTTTATAGAGGCGATCAAGGAAGAAGGGCAGCGCGTTTTTGCACAAGCACCAAACCCAACCCGCACGGTTTCCCTCTTCGCGCCGGAAACGGAAGCAAGCATCAAAGCCTCGCTCGCCAGTTTTTTTGCTGAGCAAGAGAGCAAGAAGAACGAACGCGAATCCGAGAACGGCGAACCCATTGTGCCCCTTGATTACCCTGATCGCAAATTATGCAATGGATTAGAGATTGTTCCTTCAGGAACAGGCTTGATCGAAGTTTATGAACAAACCGAATATGACGAGCCTTTCGAACGAGATATTTATGGCACAAAGGTTGCGCGCATAACGACTTACAGCGTTTCATTCATTCCCAAAACCCCTGAAGATTTGCCGTTGCTTCAGGAAATTGTCAGCAAGGCTCTTAATGTTCTTGGAACGGTTCCTTACAAATATGAACTTCCCGGACACACCCTCCACTCGGGCGAGTCTTACAAAAGAATCAGAAATCCAAACGCGTATTTTTCTCGCTCCGATACTGTGGCCAGTGCCTATGTCGGCATAGAGGGTGGAAAAGTACAACCTCTGGCGCGGTTTGATCTCGATGATTTATGGGTTCTTTTTTATTTGCTGGAACCGATTATCGAACCAAACGCGCAAATTGCTGCCGCGATGAACGCGGCCCGCTACGCCGAAGAACGCGGCGCAATCCTTGATCCTCACCCGTTTGATTTTCTGGATAGAGGGCATAAGGTCACTGATAAATCCTGTTATTTAAAAGACACTAAACCGGAAGAACTATTACAAAAAACTTTACTGGATTGCTTTGTTGATCTGGCTCTTCGGAACACTGACGAAGCCGGATTTATGCTCCGCCTGACAACATTGGCCGATCATATTTTGATGGGGCGCATCGAAGCCCCTCAAAAACATCTTCCAACCTATGACCGCATGATTGCCAATGCGCAGGAGAGAAAAGGCGATGTCGTTCCCTATCAAGATGCTTTGACAAAAACGACCAAAACCCTTATCTGCGGCATTCTTGGCTTGCCTCCGGACAGTACAAAACCACTCTATACTGCGTTAGAATCCGCCATCCGCGAGATCGCCACGCCTTTGCGGGAACACCACAGACAAGAAACCCGTCGGAAAGAAGAGGCTCTATGGGAAACAGCCTTTGCTAGAATTGGGCACAACAAAATAGGGGGCAAAGAAATTACGCTGGAAAGTTTAAGGGAAGAAATTGACCAAAAGCATTTAAAGCAAAGACTCAGCGATTTTGTGTCCGGCAAGACCTATGTCGCCCCCGAGTCCGACGGACCAACAACACACGCGGTTACTCAAAAAGCCAATTTGGTCGTCGCAGAAAGCGAGGTCGAAACCTGTCTTGATGGCCTCCATGCTGGTGGACGTTACGTCAGCCGC
>CAIXLI010000027.1 GCA_903920205.1 uncultured Pseudomonadota bacterium | reverse complement strand
TCGCTTCCAGCGTTTGATGATCAAGTTTGCGGGCGTCGTCTTTTCTCATGCCCACAGAGAATCACACCCGATTCGCCACGTCAACAATTATGTTCTCTTACTTATGAACTTATTAATACAATAGCGCTGGACGATTTCATGAAATTCATTGCGTTCTGCGGACAAGATAAAATCTTCTGCGCTATGGCTGACTCTCATCCCCCTATATCTTGCGTTCCCACGCCTTAGGCCGCAGACTCAATTTAAAAAATATATAGAAAGGATCCCACATGATTGGATGCGAACAAAAATATTTAAAGCCAGGAACGGTTCTTGACCTTTTTACCCCTGAAGAAGTTGCCGATGCGCGTAGCCACGGAAAGCTTCTTTCTATGGAAATAGAACTTACAAATGCTTGTAATGCTGCCTGCAAATACTGTTATCGTTTTGCGGCTGAGGGGCCTCAACCCCCAGACCCCAATGAACTTACACTTGAGCAAATTGAAGGCGCTGTTCGGTTGGGCGATCGTGAAAGAAGACCAAGGCTCGTTTCTGAAGCTCTATCTGGTGCGCGAAACCAAAGGCCAAGGCACGACCAACAAAGCCGACCTGCGTTCAACCGAGATGCTGAAGATCGACTGCGGCAAGGCCCACTTCGACGAGCTTGGCGTTGACTTCACATGGGTTAGCGAGGCGAAACAGGTTTAATCAAAAGAAGAACGAAGGTAGATGAAAACCTTGAATGTTGAGAGTGGATTGTGGGTGGAATAAATGCAATTATGTACGAGAAATAGAGTTGATTGTGGGTTGTTTTTATGATATTGTCTCGAAAATAGATGGGAGAATCAAGAAATGGAAGCACCCTTAGACAAGGTTGGAAAAAGATTAGGCAACACGTCTGATCTTCCTGAAGAGCTTAAGAATCAGCTTCAAGCCACAAAAACTGATGAGCTTGAGCGCCAAATCCTTGACGTTTTATCTAATCTTGAAGGCGTTGGTAATTTGGATGAACTTCTTGTCGGCCTCTACAGAAAATATAACGTTATTCAGGATCGCCAATTTCTGTCAAACAAGCTTTATCGTATGGCTAAAACTGGCCATGTAAAGTCTATTAAAGGAAAAAAGGGTGTGTACCAGATGGTTTAGCTGCAACATAAGTTGCAATATGCTAAAAGAATTAAAGCCAGCCGTTGATGCGGCTGGCTTTAAAAGGGGACAGGAAGCCCGTCCCGCTGCGTATGTAAGTATAACGAGATCAGCGCGAGTACGAGGAGCGTCCAGCGCGGCACGAAGTTGAGCATCTTTGATCTCCACAATCTTTTTGAGTTGGTCATAGCGTTCGGCTGTACGGCCTGATTGGCGAGCACCAAACAGGATGGCGGTGACGGACAGGGCGGCGACACCCCATCCGATCAGTTTCAGGGTGTTACTGGAAACCCAGCTTGTGATGAGCATCCACATTAGCGAAGGCGAAGCTTCAGCATGGCGTCGCTCAGGTTCATATAAATGACGTCTGCAGGATCGAGCCGGAGCCATTTGGGCGAAAGATTGAAGGTCGTCTTTGTTCTGCCAATCCACGCATAGGTCAGCTTCTTTTCGGCGACCTGCGCAGCCTCGTCTGCCGAGAAAACGATGGAGACTTCCTCGGTTTCAAGATCTTTCGTAACCACCGCATTGCTGTCTCTTGCCGCGTGCTGGGTGTTGGTTTGATAGTCTCGGTCGGGGTCGTAATGCGTGAGGTCTATGCGCAAGGGCAGTTCAAGTTCCTGTGCGCGGGTTTCGGTAACGCGGATGGGACTGTCTCCGGAAGTCCCTTCCGAAGCACCCAGATCGTTATAAGGAATGGTCGCCGCTGAATCTTGTCCACGCGGGATAAACCGTAGAACCCCATCGGTCTCGACCGCATCGACGAAGAAAGCGTTTAAAAGAGGTTCAAGGGCATCCCTTGCCGAAGTTCGGCGACTAACGACGTATCCGCGAACGGATTGCTCGATCGCGTTCGTCAAAATATCCGTTTGCGAAAGGCCCGCCTTTTCGCAAAGGCTTGTCAGAACGGATGAAAGAGAAACTTTGTCCGATCCATGACGCTCCAGAGGATATTTGACCTCGCCAGCGTGGGTCATAATAACGGCGCTATGGGTGAACTTTTCATAGCACCCGGTCGAATGCGTCGCGAAGGTTGCCAGATAGGGTGATAGATCAATCGATGTCTCAATTTCCATCGAAACGAGATTTACCAGTGTACCGCGTATAACGAGGACAGGGCAGAGATAGAGCGGCTTGAGGAAGCCCTAAAGGCCGTGAACAATAAGGCAATTACAATAACAGCAAAAGCAGCCCTGAAAGGAATGGAGATTGAAATATACAGGGGGATTCGGGAGATTCTTTCAGAACCAAAATACTCGCAATTTCTTCTATTGGCACAAGTCAGCTTAGGCGAAATTTTCAACACAAGACCCTACGACGACAGAGCCGCCGCCGCTGCCTACTATGCTTTTAACGCGAGGCGCAGCGACTTGGTTATAGTGAACACTGACGGCCTCCCTGTCCTCATTATTGAATATCAGGGCGGCGGTCATTTTCAAAAATCATATTATTTACGCGACGAAATTAAGCGCAGGGTTTTTCAGAAGGCAAAAGTTAGAGCCTTAGAAATTGCGGAGAACCTAAATGCACCAGAAGCCGCCGCCAGAGTGAGGGAACAGCTTGACGCTCTCTTGCCAGCAAGTCCAGCGCCGGCAGCAGGGCAGGGGGCGCACCAATGAACGCTATTGCAGACCTAGAGAAGCTTTCCCATCTTTTGCCGTCGCTGATTAAGAAGCACAAGGCCGCGCTCGACGACAAGAAAAAGGCAATGGCGACTTTGAAGAAGGAGGGGTTGATATACGCCTCCGAACATTGGCGCGAGGGAAAGTATTTTTATCTTATCCACCCGACGCAACCCAGTGGCGAACGCAAGCGCGAATATATAGGGACAGATCAAAAGCGCATTGCAAAGGCCAAGGCTGCAATGCGCCGCGCCGCCGAATATGACGGCCTAGAAAGGCTTTCAAGAGACATTGAACAGACCATGCAGCAATGCAGCCAAAGCCTTCGGGCTACCGTTTTAATTTTAAAACATTAGGCGGCAATGGTGACAAAGCAGGGCGCCAGGATCGCGCCGGGCGTCACCAACTTCCCCGTTTGAAGAATGGTGACAGATCCCGCCGATCGAGGAGCTGATCTTGTCACCAATCAAAAACTTAGACACTGGGGGGAATGGTTGGCTCTCCCGCAGTACAATGTTGTTTTAAGCTGCAACGCGATAAAACCGCAGAACGGGGCAGGAGAGCCGATGCAAAACTACGCCGTCCTTTCTTATTAATAAGTTCATAAGTAAGAGAACATAATTGTTGACGTGGCGAATCGGGTGTGATTCTCTGTGGGCATGAGAAAAGACGACGCCCGCAAACTTGATCATCAAACGCTGGAAGCGATGAG
>CAIXLI010000026.1 GCA_903920205.1 uncultured Pseudomonadota bacterium | reverse complement strand
GCCAACGCAGCTCACGAAGATAAGCCAAACACGCATCTTCGGTTGGAAACATCTTGGTCAAATCGGCTATGTCGGCAGGATATTTTTCCATCCCACCTGTCTATATGTAGTGGGTGGTGGAGTCAACTGGATAGCCCAGAAGTATTTTTCAGCCAGAAGCTCTCCGGTATCGACAAAACAAAGTAATGGGGCAACTCAAATTTGGCGTTGTTATGTTTGCCCATAACCCTTGCTCCGCAAGACGGCTTTGTACTAAACCATTTGCCTGTTAATAAAATTTTATGCGCATTGTGGCGATGCGCCGGATTCAGCCAGTATTCTACGAGGCATAGCTGAGCGCCAGCATCGAGGGTTGTGTGAACATAAGAAAGAAAATGGCTTCAGGTGCTTTTTGGCTTCTTCTTGAAAAGGGCGGCCAGCAAATGGCGGCCTTCGTGGTTTTTGCGGTCATAGCCCGTCTCATCGGGCCGGAAGAATATGGATTGGTGGCTTTGTGCGGGCTCTTTGTCCCCCTGTCATCCAATATTGTGAATGGAATGGTCGATGCCGTCGTCAGCATGCGCATTAGGGACGATTCCAGACTTTCGACGCTGTTCTGGTTCGTGAATTTGTGTGGAGCCGGCATAGGCCTGCTTTCTTATGTCGTTGCGAGGCCCCTTGCGGATTTTATGGGTGATGCGCGCATCGAACCGCTTTTGCAAAGTTTCTCGGTGATTCCATTTTTACTTGCGCTGGCATCCGTGCCGACGGCGTTGGTTTTGGCTTCCATGAATTTCCGTGTTTTTACGATCAGGACTTTGGTCGCCGCCTTGTTGAGCGGCATTGCGGGCATTGCCATGGCTATGAAGGGCTTCGGAGCCTATGCGATGGCGGGACAGCATATCGTGTTGAATCTGGTCATCAACATCATTGTCTGGCCGAGCTGCGGATGGCGTCCGCGCTTGATTTTCAGTTTTGCAGAGATGTCTGAAACCCTTCGCCTGGGAATGAAACAGGCGGGATCCTCGCTCGTTTCGAGCCTTGAACAGCAACTTCCGCGCTTTCTTCTCGGTTACTTTATCAATCCTCTTGCCGTAGGTCAGTATACCTTTGTTTTGCGTATCTGCGCGGCGTTTCAAGACGTCTTGGTGCAGCCGATGCTGTCCGTAATTTATCCGGCTTTTGCGCTTATCCGCGACGATCACCATGAACAAAAGAAGATTCTGGGGCAGGTTGTCGTGTTGTTTGGGGGATTGATCTTCCCCGCTCTTGCGCTGGCCATTGCTACGGCGCCCGTATATCTTCCCTTGCTTTTCGGCAAAAGGTGGGAAGAAACAATTCCCCTGCTGCAACTGATGCTTGTCGCTACGGCGACGACATCGTTAAGCTTTATTCTGCGGGACTTGTTGCGCGCCCACAAGCTTATCGGCGCGTATCTCCGGTGGCAGACGATGATCTTTTGCGGCGGCACTCTTGTGTCGGCAGCGTTGGTTTCACAAGGCCTGTATGTGTTCATGGCGGTCGGGGTTGTCGCCTCCTTTGTCGGGTTCGTCGTCTATACGGTGTTGGCGGGGAGCAAAACGAAAATATACCTTTGGTCATGTTACGCGCGTTTAGGCGTGCCGTTGGCGGCTTCGGCGGCGTTGTTCGGAGCCGTTGTCGCGTTTATGAACAGTACTTTGCGCCCTGCGAACAGCTATCTTGTTCTGGCCTGCGCAGCAGGAATTGGCATGACGGTTTATGCGGCGGCTTATGGAGCTATGCAGTACCGACAGATTAAAGCGCTGATTTCTTTTGTCTCGCGCATGAGAAAACGTGAGGCGATGCCGGAGCCGATGCACGCCGCAGCCGAGGATTTATAAACTTTCCGGCACAGGGCGAGGTTTAAGGGGTTTTGCGGGATTCCCTACGCAAATCATCCCCGCGGGCATGTTTTCCAACACAACGCTGCGCGCCCCGATAATAGAACCGCGCCCGATCGTCACACCCGGCGCCACGAAACAACCCGCCGCGACCCAAGTTTGATCCTCGATGCGGATGGGGGAGGCGACCAAGGGAAAGTCAATCTTGGTGTAATCGTGCGTTCCCGCGCAAAGATAGGCGTGTTGGGAAATAATGGCGTCGCTTCCGATCTCGATCGCGCCGAGGCTGTACAGCTCCGCATAATCGCCGATCCAGCTTCGTGCGCCGATTTTGACTTTCCAAGGAAAGGTAACCCGCGCCGTAGGGCGAATGATGACCTGCTCGCCGACATCCGCTCCGAATAAACGCCACCAAAAGCGCCGCCAGCCGTATAAGAATTGCGGCGAAGGCCGTATCAGAAAATCCTGAACGAGCCACCAAAGCTGGGTGACAAAAGCCGACCGCCCCCGAAACTCCGTCGCGACTTTAAAGCGGGAGAGGTCGATGAAGGTGGGGAGGTTTTGAGGCTGCATGAGGATGTCACAGTTTCTTGTTGTTGGTTTTTGGCAGGGCACTCTTAAGAATCTCCAGAAGACGCGCCGCAGCCTGTTCGATGTGAAAACGCGAGGCAAAAGATTGCCGCGCCGCATCAGCCATCTTGGCATAATTTTCGGGGCTTAAAGCCAACCAACGGCGCAGATTGCGCACGGTGCCTTCTGTGGTGTCGGTATCCACAAATCCTGCTGCGTCGGTTTCGATCTCACGCCAGATATTGACTTTGTCGCTGATAAGGACGGGCTTGCCGCAGGCCAAAGCCTCGGCGACGACGATGCCGAAATTTTCCTGATGCGAGGGCAGACAAAAAACTTCCGCCGCATAAAACGCCCCCCATTTCATGTCGCCTTGTGTCATGCCGATCCAGCTTATGCGCTGGGCTATGCCAAGCTTTTCAGCTTGTGCTTGAAGCGTTTTGACCCATCCGGTTTGATCCGGCCCCGCCATGACCAGATGTAAACGCGAGTCAGAATTGGCGACAGAAGCAAAGGCTTCAACCAATAAATCACAGCCCTTTTTTTCCTGAATGCGGCTGAGGAAAAGAACGATGCGCTTGTTTTGCAGATCGGGGAAGGCATCGAAAAACTTTCGGCGCAGTCCGTCGGTGTTATCCGGCGGATTGGCTGTGCCGTAAGAGGTTACAAGCTCATTCACGCGATAAAGCCAGAAAGACTGACGCGCCAAAAGGCGTTCTTCTTCGCAGGTAAAAATGACGGCGCGAGCGTCGCGCAAAACGCGATATTCCGCCCAAGGCCAGTACAACCATTTTTTAAGATGCTTTAACGGATAGGCGCGTTTGAACCAAGGGTCGAGCATTCCGTGGGTAAAAACGAAATAGGGCGTCGCCGTTCGGGACAAAGCCCGCCACGCCGCGAAACTATGATACTGCCACAGGCCGTTAACAATCACGGCATCGTAATTTGCGGTATGTTCACGCAGCCAAGGCACCAACCGAGGCGTATAGGCATACCCTGTCCGCGAAGACCCCAGCGCGTGAACAGACAACCCGTATGCCGAAAGCCACGGCGCATCCGGCGCGTCGCCGCAGGCAACCTCGACCGTTACGCCCCGCTTTGATAAATAAGGATGCAGTTGCCGTATCCCCTCAACCGGCCCGCCGCCCTTGGGGTTTAGGGAAGAGATGATGTGAAGGAGTTTCAATTTGATGTCCTTTGATGTCGGTATTACCCAAAGCTACCTTCTTCTAACTCAGAGAGCAAATGACTTGCAAAGTCAGGCTTATTGCCTACATTTACCGACTGTTTCTTATAGTAACCAACCTATAGAGAACCGATGACAAAGAAGACAAAAATCATAATTTTGGCTCTGATTGCGGCGTTTAGCGTTGAAATCGCTGCGCGTTCGGCGGGGCTTGTCGATTTTCCGATCTATAATGTCGATCCCGAGATTGGCTATATTCCGAAAGAAAACCAAAGCGGCGCATTTCTCAATAAAAACGATTGGTATTTTAACGATAAAAACATGCCGATTGCTCGAAACTGGCAGCCGAGCATAAGTCCAAAAAATATTCTGCTGATAGGAAATTCGATTATCATGGGTGGAAACCCCTTCCGTCAGCAAGACAAGCTGACGCCACAACTTCAAGCTCGTCTTGGTGAGAAATTGTTCGCATGGCCTCTTGCGGCGGGAGGATGGACGCAAGTCAATGAAATGGTTTATCTCGACCGACACCCGGAAATAACGGCAAAGGCGGATTATTTCGCGTGGGAATATATGGCTGGCGGACTAAGTCAGGCCACGCCGTGGCAGGGCGAATATGTCTTTCCAAGCCATAAACCTATCATTGCGGCATGGTATGCGGCTCGCCGTTATCTTTTGCCTAGGTTCTTTCCCTCTCTTCATGCGAGTGAACTTCCGGTAACGGGGCAAATTAATCCAAACAATCTGGTCAAGTTTGACGACGAATTAGGCAAGCTCGCCCACATCATCAATAGGCCGCATACGGGCATCATTGTAAGCATCCGGTGAAGGACGCAGGCGATCTCTGTCATTAAGATCTATAGGTATCAGCGTTTTGTGTCGGCGATCAAT
>CAIXLI010000025.1 GCA_903920205.1 uncultured Pseudomonadota bacterium | reverse complement strand
TTTACCGCAAGGAGAATCCGGGAGGCGATAGACGGTGTCTGGACCTTCATGTGGATGCAAGGGAGACCAAAAAAAACATTGATCTGTTCTTTTATTACCATGAAGGGAGCACAAATGGGGAAAGACTCGCCTCAACCATGAGAAATGCTATCGAGCGGAAATACCAGCTTAAACAACCCGGAAGGGGATACAATGGCGACGTCTCAACACGCCACCTTTACATGCTTAAAAAGACAATCCCAACAGCTGTATTTATTGAACTTGGAAATATTCATCATCCGCGCGATCAGCAGACGACTAGCACTCAGGTTGCGCCGACAACAGAAGCCCCTCTTTTCAAGACGCCGGAAGAGCAGAAGGTAGCGCAGATTGCCTACAAGGCTTTCCAGAAAGTCGGAACCAATGTTCAAGACCTTCCCAGCATCAACAACCTTCAGGACAAGAAGGTGCTGGAGATGGTTTTCAGAGAGGTTCAGGCGGCGTATCAACCGGCACAGCTTGAACTGGATGTTGTCGCTGAAAAACTCGATGTCGCAGCGATCATTGAGAAGACCGCGTCGCTTATGGCGCGTCAGTCCATAGACATTCCGCGCATTCTCGTTGTGCCGAAAGGTGAAGTCCGTTCCGGTTTCAAGGCGTTCAAGCTGAATCTCGACGGCTTGAAATACCAGCCGCCGGAAGATGAGTTATGGGTTCAATACCTTCGCACGGGTGAACACCAAGTCGTCGGGTTCGGCGAAGGCGGCATCGAGGAAGAGCGTCTGGACGATTATGTCGTCAGCGGCCTCATCGATTTTGACGATGTTTCCTATGATGACCATGCCGATCTTCTCTATGATTTGGCGCAGCAGGTTGTCGGCCACTTCAGGTCATATCTTGAAGAAGATGGTATCGCCAAGGTTCTACGATACCACCAGAAGGACATAGCGCGTTTCGTTCACGCCCAGATGCAGGATCATTATTGGGAAGAAGTTTCTGGATACGATATTGAGGTCAAATCGGGCATCACGCCGCTCAAAGAGAGCGCATATAGCGTCAACCCCAAGGAGCTGCCGTTGGATTATCGGCAACCGCCAGCCGATAAAAGAAACATAGCCAAGTATCTGTTCGGTGGATTTTCCAAGTGCCTTTATCCGGTGCAGAAATTTGATTCGGATACCGAACGGCAGATCGCTGTCATTTTAGAGCGCGAGGCAATCAAATGGTTTCGTCCAGCGCGAAGACAGTTTCAGATTTATTATCGTTCAGCAACAGGCGAACAGGAGTATCAGCCTGATTTTGTTGCCGAGACTGATAAAGCCATCTACATGCTGGAGCCAAAGGCACGAAACCAGATGGATGCGCCTGACGTGCGGGCCAAGATGGATGCGGCGTTGCAGTGGTGCAAGAACGCTTCTAATTTTGCCAGAGAACATGGCGGAAAACCGTGGGTATATTTTCTAATCCCACATGATGCTGTTGCTGTGAATATGACGATTGAAGGGCTTCAGAATCAATATTCAGTTGTATAACCCTATGCTAGACATCCTCGATCCCAGAACTCAAAAGGCCGTGTAATGGCAGAGACACAGATTGAATGGACAGATGCAACATGGAACCCTGTAGCGGGATGTTCCGTCAAGAGTGCTGGCTGCAAAAACTGCTATGCGATGCAAATGGCTCGCCGTCTTGAGGCGATGGGGATTGATAAGTATGAAGGCTTGATCCGTAAAGACAGGCGACATCCTGTTTGGAATGGCGTTGTTAGAGAAGATAAGGAATCTCTCGCCATACCGTATAAATGGAAAAAGCCACGCAAGATTTTTGTTAACTCCATGAGCGATCTTTTCCACGAGAAGGTTAGCGATGCTTTCATCCATAACGTGTGGAAAGTTATGGAAGAAACGCCGCAACACCACTATCAAATCCTGACAAAGCGCCCTGAACGTATGCAGGAAGTTATAAGAAATAAAATTAAGCGGGTGCTTCCAAACGTATGGCTTGGAACAAGCGTTGAGGATGGACAGGTATTGTCGCGCATAGACTTTCTTCGGAAAACCCCCGCCGCCATCCGCTTTATCTCTTTCGAGCCGCTAATAGGCTCGGTAGGAAAGGTAAATCTCAGGGGGGTTGATTGGGCCATTGTGGGCGGCGAGAGTGGCTCAAATGCGCGCCCCATCAAAGAAGACTGGATAGATGAAATCTATGACCAGTGCTCCCATTATGACACGGCCTTTTTCTTCAAGCAGTGGGGAACTTGGGGCAAGGACAACAAGAAGCGATCTAAAAAAGCCAATGGACGAGTGTATAAAGGCCAGACGTGGGATGAAATGCCTGATGTTGTGCCACTTTCAGTTTAGAGGATAAGGAAGATGGCAATAAAGCATATAGATTGGGATGGCTCTAAGCTGGATGCACATAGCAAACGCAAGCATAAAATACTCCGTGAGTATTTCCGGCAATACCTTATTACCCGCTGCAAAAATCCAAATCAGGAAAGATTCCGGCTTGCCGTGGTTGATGGATTTTCTGGAGGGGGCAAGTATTCTTGCGGCAGTTCAGGTTCCCCGCTTATTTTTGTTGAGACGCTGAAAAATGCTTTTGTCGAGATAAACACAACTCGCGCCGCCAATGGCATGAAGCCCGTAGAAATCGAATGCCTGTTGGCTTTTAACGATTCAGTTAAAGATACCATAGAACTCTTAAAAACAAATATTGCACCACTTCTTGCAGAGATTAAGGCCAATCACTCGACGCTGCATATTCAAGAACATTTCTTCAACAACGCTTTTGATCAGATATATCCCGACATCAAAGCCATGCTGACCGCAGGGCGGTATGGAAGCGTAATGTTCAACCTCGACCAATATGGATCGAGTGATGTTAACCGCGAAACCATCAAAGATATTTTTCAGACATGGAAATCGGCAGAGGCTTTTCTTACGTTCTCAATCGGTGCGGTTCTTTCATTTCTCTCGACTGATAAAGAAAAGAACAGCGTTCTTACCAAAGACCCAAGCTTACTTAATGAGATATATGCTCTCAAGGAATCGCAGTCTTTGAACAAAAATAGCTGGCTTGGACTGGCTGAAAAAAAGATTTTTTCTGAACTCAAGGGGTGTGCAACTCATGCATCTCCATTCTCCATTAATAATCCCGACGGTTGGCGCTATTGGATGATACATTTTGCTAACAGCCATAGAGCGCGGCAAGTCTATAATAATGTTTTGCATGAAAATGATAACGCTCAAGTCCACTTTGGGCGGGCGGGACTAAAGATGCTTGCGTTTGATCCGGCAAACGAAGGGCAGCTATATTTGTTTGATGAAGACGCGCGAAAAGCTGCAAAGCAATCCCTGTATGACGATATTCCAAGGCTAATTCTCGATCAGGGCGATACTATGCCCATTATGGAGTTTTACGCTAGTGTGTATAGCGAAACACCGGCACATAGCGACGACATACATGAAATGATGCTGACAAACCCAGATATGGAAGTCCTGACTCCACATGGCAATCCGCGCAGGAGCGCCAACACAATAAGCCCGGACGACACTCTGCGCGTTAAAAGCCAGAAGAGTTTTTCGTTTCCATTTTTTCTCGGAAATGGAAAGTGATGGATGATGTGATGAGCAATCCTAATCTAACGTAAGCACACAACAATACCCACCCCATTCATTCATCAGTAACCGCCGCTTCTCAAACAGGTCAGTACGCAGGTATGCGGCTTTGACCTTGTTCTGAATGGCGTGAGCAAGCGCCATTTCCACGACTTCGTCAGGATATTCGGTATTTTCTGCAGCCCAATCCCTGAACGTCGAACGAAAGCCATGCACGGTAATGTCTCGGCGTTTCATCCGCTTTAGCAATGCAAGCATTACCGCGTTTGAAAGAAATCCGTCGCCCTTCGCGTTTGGAAAAACATAAGGGCATGGGACTTCCTTGTCTTCAATATCTTCCCGCTCTTGCCTCAGGTCTTTCAGGATTGCAAGAACCGGCTCCGTCAGAGGGACGCGATGCTCTTTCTTTCCTGCCTTCATGCGTTCAGCCGGAACAGTCCAGACCTTGTTCTTAAAATCAAATTCATCCCATGTTGCGCCAAGAATCTCATTGCTACGCGCAGCCGTCAGGATGACCAGCTTGAGCGCGGCGGCCCCCATCCCTTCTTGCTTGTCGAGAGATTTCATAAAGGCACTCACCTTGTCGTAGGGCAGCGCGGCGAAATGCTCGACATGTATGAGTTTATTCGGGCTGGCCAGAAGATTGTCCAAATGCCCACGCCAACGCGCAGGATTTTCTCCCTGCCGGTAACCCTTGACCTTTGCCCAATCAATGATGCTTTCGATGCGCCCACGCAAACGTTTGGCCGTTTCGGTTTTCTCTTCCCAAATCGGTTGAAGAACCTTTAGAACCAGATCGGTATCAACGGCCTGAATTGGCAACTTACCGATAGTGGGATAGGCATGTTTTGCTAAAGCCTGATTCCACTGATCGGCATGGCGCTCTTGCTTCCAGCTTGCCTTGTGCGCGTCAATGTAGGCTTTCGCGCAAGCCTCAAATGTCGTGCCTTTCACCGCCGCTAACCGTGCCGCCGCTTGTTCGGATTTCTTGGTGTCTAACGGATCAATGCCAGCAAGCAGTAGTTTACGCGAATCAATTGCTTTCACCCTCGCATCGGCCAGAGTGATGGTATGTAACGCCCCCAGTCCCATATCACGCAGTTTACCGTGGCGACGGTAACGAAATATCCACGATTTGTTGCCAGTATCGCCCACACGAAGATACAGTCCACCGCCATCGGCGTAGAGTCCCTTCTGCTTGATGTTCTTCACGACCAGAGGCGATAATTTGTTTTGAGAGCGAGCCATAAATCCCCCATCCGCCCATACTTTTCGGTGCAGCACTAGCCCATACTATAGCCCATACTATTTATTGCACCAAGGGGGAAACGGTCGGCACACCCAGACACACGATATTTACGAAAGACCTATAAAATATGGATAATATTGAGTTAATTCTTCGTCAGGCTACCCCTTGAAACAATGGTTCGCAGGACGTAGGGGACGCCAATCAGGTATGAATCCGAGTACCGCTTCCTTGGCGTCTATTTTGCCATTGTTGGCGACGAGGTTCGGGTTGGCCAATGTTATTTAGACCTGAATGTTTGATGGTGGCTTTGACCGTTATTGTGCCGTCTGCGCTTGTGGTCTTGCTTATCCTGACCACAGGAGCCTTCGGCATGGGCGACCGGATACTATCAAGGCTTGACCGCTTGGCCTTCGATCTGACCCCGTGGTGCTTGCTTGGTTTGCGTTTGCTGCCCTGGTCTCTAAGGCTGCGAGAGTCGATCTTGGCCTTGTGCCCGTAACGGGCAAGATGACGGTTGACCAGTTTCTCCCATGCCTCACGCCAAACGATATTCTGCTGGCGCAGGTCGATGCGGCTGTAACGGGCTTTATTGCCGAAGCTCTGACCGTCAATTCTTCGGAGCGGAACCAGAACATGGGAATGGAAGTTTCTATCATCGCCCCGTGGGTCGGGCGCGTGTAATGCCCAATCCACGGCATAGCCCTTACGAATAAACTGCTCTCTGACAAAATCCTTCATCAAGAAGATATTCTGCTCAAGCGTCAGTTCGTGCGGCAGAGCCAGATCGAAGTTATGCGCCAGTATGGCGTCCGCCCGTCTAGTCGAACGGTCTTCCCGCGATTCCAACCGCCGCCATAACTCGCCGCGATTATTCGCCCATTGCGGCGTGCCAGAGGGCAAAAAAATCTCGTCGTAAAGGATGCCTCCTTTGCGCGTGTAATCCGAGAACGCCGTCGAGCCGACATTGTCCTCTATCTTCTTCCCTGAATTGTAAGCTGCTTTGGCAACGCTGCTTGCGCCGTTACCGCGTTTTAAAAACCTATGTGACAAATGATAGATAGCCATATCTCCTCCCTTCAGAAAAAGATTTTTTCAACTGTTCCTCATCGCAAGAAAATGGATTTCATTTCTGGCGTCAGGAAAACATCTTCACAATGTTCAAAAAAACTGCGCGCACTCACGGGCATAGCCGCAAAAAACGAAAACAACTCCGCCCCCAATTCATGACGCGGATTGGGGCTGAGTGACAAAATCATTAATGTTGAAAACTGTACGAGAATTATAGCACGGGATTATCGCAAACCTCAATAAAACAAGGCGCTAATTGCATGTCTCCATAAAACGCACAGAGACACATGGAGACACACAGAGATACAAGGCTTCCAAATTTTACACGCGAAATAATCTGGTTGCGTGGCGATTTTGCCACACGAATACTTTCAGACGACAAAAAACAGGAATCAAAAATCGGAAAACATCAGTCGCCGCGCAACCATCCACCGCCGAGAAAAATGTGCCGCAAGCGGCACGAGGGCATCGCGCCCCTTGGCGCATATATGCCCGTCCTCAACATGCCGCTCTTGCAGCATGGCTTGGTATCTTGACCAATACCTGTTTTCAAAGTCATGATTGAATATAGGGGGGCTTCACAGGAGGAACAACATGAAGACAAAAAAAGAGCCGAGGCCAAAACTCGATACTGATCGCATTGATGATGCTGTTCTGGCTTTGTTGTATCTCAACCAGCATCAATGTGGGGTTGCTTGGAAGGGGTTCGACTGGGATGCGATGAATCGTCTCTTTGAAAAAGAGTTTATTTCTGATCCCGTTAGGAAAGCCAAGTCGGTTGGATTATCTGAAGACGGAGAAACCCGCGCCAAGCAACTTTTCGAGCAGATGTTTGTGGTTAAGGAAAACTGAGTTTTAGCGCCGGAGGGCGCATGGGCTAATGCTGTCAGCATTTGCCGCTCGCATTACCGAAGGTAATGCTGAAGTGCGCCTTTCTGTCATGAAAGCAAGGGGGCAAATCGCGTCCGACTTTGGTCGCTCCGAAAATTGCGCGTCAGAATCCGATGCGGTTTTGTACACGCTGCAATGCGACTTTGTTCCGAAATTGTCGGACTTCTTGACGCGTAGAAACGAGCGACGCGCAAAACCAACAAAAAATCTCCGCGCCTGACTCTTGCGGTCGCACGGGTATTTATATGGACGGTCATTTAAATACTGATTCAGGTATGCTACATTTTTTTGTCTCTTGCTCGTTTAAACGTAACACTGCAGACCAATAATTATTCCAAGTAATTGTAAATAAACAATAATAGCACAATAACTATTTACTATCTTTTATACTAGAATTTTCAACTAATTGTGCTACATTAAACGCTTCACATGAAAAGGGGGCGATGATGACAGAAAAAGAAGGAACTTACGGCAAGATTGAAATCAAGTTAGGCAATTTGAGTTTTTCTGGGGAAGGAGATCAAAATTGGCTTACTGCCCAATTGCAAAAACTGATCGATTCAGCAGAAGTACTTAATAAAACAACCATTGTTGCTCCCGCGTCTTCAGTGGCAGCCCCCCCCACATCTGTTGGCATTTCTGCTACTGATGTTCCATTCCAAGATTCTCTTGCCTCATATTTGAAAACAAAGAACGCTGAAAAGAACCAGAACATGCGGTTTCTAGTAACCGCTGATTGGCTGCGTCGTCGTGGTGAGTCAAGTTTAACGAGCGGATTAATCGCACGCACCCTTTCAGAACATCATCAGAGCCGACTGGCCAATCCATCAGATTGTCTCAATCAGAATGTGAAAAAAGGGCTATGCGAGAAAAAGAATGGGGGCTTCTTTATTACACCGGAAGGCCTTAAAGCACTTGGAAATTAGTGGATAGAAAATATGTTAGTTTTAATTGATGAAAGTGGCGATCCAGGCTTTAAATTGAAAAAAGGCTCGTCGTCCCATTTCGTCGTTTCTATGGTTGTTTTTACTAGCACTGATGAGGCCGAAAGGTGCAGCATTGCAATTCAGGCTCTTCAGAAAAAATTGCGCGTTTATCCTGAATTTAAATTTAGCAAATGCAAGGCTGAAGTCAGAGATCAATTCTTTGCGTGCGTTAGAGAATTTGATTTCTCGATATATACTCTGGTCGTTCCAAAAGCCGATATTTACAGTCCTGTTTTGAGGTCAGATTGCGATAAGTTTTATAATTACTTTGTTCAAAAGCTCCTTTCACACCACCAACAATTGCTTGTAAATGCAAGAATAAAAATAGATGAGAGCGGTGATAAGGAGTTTAAAAAAGAACTGACAACCTATCTGCACCGCATGACAAATCACGACTGCATCAAAAGCGTAAAATTCAAGCCGTCAAAAAACGATCACTTAATTCAACTGGCCGATATGGTCGTGGGGGCGATTGCGAGATTGTACAGCGACAAGAAGGACAATGCCCGCTGGCATAGTATGATTGCGTCAAAAATAGCTAATTTGTGGAAATTCCAATAACCCCGAAGGGCGTTCCCATAGCCTATCTCAGCGATTGCCAAGAAAGCACCCCATCCGGGATCGGTTCGGACTATGGGAACTAGGTGGGGTAATTCTATCCAATGGAAGTTACGAAAGCAATAACGACCTTTTGCTGGCGGAAAGAACTAACAGAGTCCATTGATTTAATTGTTCTTTTTTACAATGAATTTGACCGAGGCGATGGTTTCTAGGTTGCCTCACCGTTGTCTAAAGGGTGAGTTTAGAATTTTTTGCCTTAAAATTCAGTTCGCATGGTATGGACAATTCTACAATCCAGACCATGTTTTCACAGTACTCTGATTTGTCCTGTCCGGCACGCCAATTTATTAACCAGAGCCTTCCAATAGCATCCACGGGCCCCGGCGGCCACCCAAAGTGCTCCACTTGTGGCCACCTGAAAGTGCTCCACTAAAATCCTAGAAATCCAGGACGGCAGCAGACGTTAATCTGACCCCTCAACATGTGAGGGAGAAAAGGATGAACGTCTTGAAGCCATAT
>CAIXLI010000024.1 GCA_903920205.1 uncultured Pseudomonadota bacterium | reverse complement strand
GCCTGATTGGGATTGGGACAACCACCCCGTCAGTTTTTTGATTTCACAAAACAAGAGGTTTCTTTATCTCGTCGGCGTGAAATCTTCGCCCGAAGGCAATCCCGTCGTCATTATCGGAAAAGAATTTTTTGATTACATCAAGAATGAAGCTCAAGTGGCTTTTGCTCTAGGCTACCAGGCAAGATCGACCCGCCAATCACCTTTCATGTGCTCCGGCATAATGACGATGTGCGCGCGGCATATGCTCGGGCATACACGAGATATGATCACCCCCCTGGATGCGCTGACAATAAT
Organism: uncultured Pseudomonadota bacterium; assembly: GCA_903920205.1. GTDB lineage: Bacteria > Pseudomonadota > Alphaproteobacteria > UBA9219 > UBA9219 > CAIXLI01. The sequence goes on along the minus strand of CAIXLI010000024.1, from coordinate 1,467 downwards.
AGGGAGGTGGCGCTTAGCAATTTGTTTGGGTCAGGGCGATTATCGGAAGTAGGGCAGAAAGGTTGCAACGCTGAAGGTAACCCTTTTCGAACAAAAGGCGAGTTTTGGGTGCGGCTGACGTAACGTCCACCAGCATGGAGGCCATCAAGACAGGTTTCGACCTCGCTTTCTGCGACGACCAAATTGGCTTTTTGAGTAACCGCGTGTGTTGTTGGTCCGTCGGACTCGGAATCGACATAGGTCTTGCCGGACACAAAATCGCTGAGTCTTTTCTTTAAATGCTTTTGGTCAATTTCTTCCCTTAAACTTTCCAGCGTAATTTCTTTGCCCCCTATTTTGTTGTGCCCAATTTCAGAAGCGGCGAGCGCAAGAACCCGCCGTCTGAAAGCCATGAGTCAGTGGTTTTATGTGTGGGCGAAGCCCTGTTTCAGTCGTCCATGTCCCCACGGGGTGAATGTTTTTGAGGGTTTTTCCGGCTTTGGCTTCGGCTTCTGCGAGATCGTAGTGGGCTTGCAGGTTTGTCCAGAAGACCGCTTGACCGCCGAAGAACTTGGCGAGGCGTAGGGCTGTGTCGGCGCTGACGCCGCGTTTGCCGCGTACAATGTCGTTCAGGCGCGTGCGCGGGATTCCCATAGCCTCGGCAGCCGCTTTGACCGAAAGGCCGTGTCCCTCAAGATAATCCATTTTCAGGATTTCGCCGGGGTGCAAATAGTGGGTGTGCTTCATGTCATTCTCCCTTAATGATAATCGACGATTTCAACGTCGAAAGCGTCGCCATCTCGAAACCGAAAAATCAGCCGCCATTGGTCGTTGATGCGAACGCTCCAAAAGTCCTTTAAATCGCCGCCCAGTTTCTTGAGGCGGTTGGCAGGGGGCAATCCCATGCGTTCGACATTTTCCGCCCAGTGCAGCGATTGCAGCTTACCCAAAGCCCGACGAGCCACATCTTGCGGCAATCGTCGGCTTTTGCCCGTTGTCCAAAGCGTTGCGGTTTCTTTATCGCCAAAGCTTATAATCATATAGTTCTCGCAACCCTTTAACTGCGACCAAATTAAGCGTAACGAAAAACGTTACATAAGTCAATGAAAATTTATGTGTGCTCCACTCAACATGCTCCAGTTCAGTCAACGGCTTCTTGCAGAGCGAGGACAATCAAGCCGGACTGGCGGCGCAAGCCCTCAAGCTGGTGATCTTCACGGCTTGTCGTAGCAATGAAGTGCTGGGCGCGGCATGGGATGAGATCGACTTTGATCATAAGGTTTGGGCTATATCCGCAGAGCGCATGAAAACAGGCAAGGAACATCGTGTCCCGCTAACGGCTCCGGCTCTCGCCATCCTGAAAGACCTCCCCGGCCGACGGGCAAAACGTACCAGTTGTCGACGGGGTAAAACGTACCACGGAAACGAGGCCCTGAAGGCGTAGGGTCGGCTGGTAGCAAGACGTAAACTAAAGCTCTCAACTAACAG
>CAIXLI010000023.1 GCA_903920205.1 uncultured Pseudomonadota bacterium | reverse complement strand
GGTCGACAGAAATGAAAAGCGTTCATCCAGTTTCGTGATGGCATCGTAACCGCCATGCAAGGCGGACACGAGTTCTTCACTGGCTTGCTTAACATCCGTGCCGGTGACGCGGGCATATCCCGCTGCGGCCTGGCCGAGCGCCAAATAGGAAGTAACGCCAATGTCGCGCTGACGCGAAAACAGCTCGACCATTTCGGTCGCGCTTTCGGTGTTCACGCCATGCAACTGACGGAGCGTTCCGATATAGGAACCGATTTGGGCATTGCTAACGCCGACGCTTTGTCCGGTCGCGTCCAATGCCGCCCTGACTTCGCCGAATGTTTCAGCCCAATGTTCTGAGGCCGACGCCGCGCTGATAAAGGCTTTCGCTATTCCGGCAACGGCAAGCGCGGCAACGGTGATCGGGCTGAATAGCGTCCCTAACGCATTTTGAAAACCGCCTGTGAGTTCGGACAGCACGATAAGCGAGCCAGCGCCGCGCTTATAAGAACCGATCAGGCTTTCATGGGCGAGTACCAGCTTTTCGCGGAAGATTTGGGATTGATGTTCACCCGCACCGGAAAGCTCATCGAGCGGGCCGCGCGCTTTCTGAAGATCGGCGCGTAGTTTTGAAACACTGGTCTGCGCTTTGGCGGCCGCTTCAGCCGCTTGCGCTAATCCCGATTTTAGCTGTTCAGATGCGGAGTTTCCAGCCTCGCGCATCTGCGCCGCCATGTTGCGCAATTCGGCAGTCGTGGCCGATAGATTAGCCTTGGCGACAGCAAGATTGGCGGTTAGAGGCGCGACATCGGCGCTTATGGTTACGGCAATATTCGAGGACATGATTTAAGCCTTGTAACCGACGAACCATTTTAGAAGCATGTGCGCCGGTGGGTTGCGCCGCCAGTATGCGAGGAGATTGAGATAGGCTGGAAATGGTAGCGCATCGATTTCGGCATGCGTATATCCGCACGCCGTCATCAAGCTGCCATAGATGTCGATCCAGTCGAGGTCGGCGAGGCTGCCGGTTCCCCCGGACTGGTTTGGTTTGCCAGCGGAGCTGGCGGGGCTTCCCCCGGCGTGATTTCTTTCATTTCAACGCCCATGAGTCTTGCCACAACCTCCACAGCTTTTTTTAATTCGGGAAAGGTCACGCCGACAATGCCGTCAACATCGGCTGCGGTAACTTTCGGGTCAGCCGCATGCATGGCGAGATAAATAACGGTTGTCTGCGCGCCCATGCCTTCGGGCGTGTCGATGCCGATGCGCGTGAAAGCGGGGCCAGCCTGACGCAATTGCCCCAGGGTCAAAGGGGCTACGGGAAATTCACGCCCGCCTAGAGTGATGGTTTCATCTTTGTTCATACAGACTCTCCTTTTTGGTTTGAAAGATTTGATTACAGCGAGCTTGACCAGTCGAAGTAGCGGCCAAGGCTGTCGGCAAAGGCCGAGAATTCGAAGTCGGGGACGGTGAAATCCTCGTTCTTGAAATCCCAGCTCATCTTGGTCGGAATGGCGGCATAGAGGGTGAGGCACGCATTGTTT
>CAIXLI010000022.1 GCA_903920205.1 uncultured Pseudomonadota bacterium | reverse complement strand
CTACACAGGCGAAGACACTCTTTCCCTACACGACGCTCTTCGATCTGGGTTTGCGAGATTTGTTTGCCTGTTATCTGGGTAATCTCAGCAAGGCCTTGGGCGCGTTCCTGAATAGGCGGGATTAGGCGGTTCAGCTGGTCTGCGGCATGGGCGTGGGCATTTTTCAGGCTTTCTGCAGAACCGACCATCTCGGCGATGGCCTGCTTGACCTGCTGGTCGCCGTTTTGGCCTTGTTGTGCGACGCTGCTCAAAATCGCTTCGACTTTCGCTGCCAGCGCGGCGAGGGATTCTTTTTGCTGCTTGACCGTGTCGGTCAGGGTCGAAGATTGCTCGCGGATATTGTGGGAATCGTTTGAAATCGCCTTCATCATCGCTTCGAACAGCGAACGCGTTTCGCCCTCGAAACGCATACGAATGGGGCCTTGCTCGCTCAAAAGAGACACATCTGGCAGATGGCTGAAATGGTACCGCGCGATATCGACCGCTCGCGCCAGCTCCCCGATCATGTCTTGGCGTTCGATGCCCCAGATGGCGGTGCGCATATCACCATGCGCCATGTTCTGAATGCTTTGCGCCAAGGCACGCATGGGGGCGGAATGTTTGTCACGCAGGGTCAGGAAAATACCGGCGGCGCAGGCGGCTGCGACAATCAGGCTGCTCCAACTGACCAAGGTCAACAGCATCGCCCAGAATTGAACCTTGTTTTGCGCACCTATGCGCGTTTCTGCATTGCCCGAGGCTGCGTGCGCGTCAAGAACGGGCAGGGCTGCTGCCAGCGGCGCAAGATCGGCGGCGGTAAATTCGCCCAAAGCGTCTCCGGAGGGTGCGCTGATCTTCTGCATCGCGGAGTCGAACAACTCGGCAACGGAGATCAATTCGCGGCGCGTTTCAACGGGTGTCCGGTCGGGCAATTGGGCAACGAGATCATCGGCGGCTTTAATGAGGGTTTTCATCTCGGCAAAGCCCGAGGCATCCCGTGTCGCTACATATTTTTGGGCAAGTCCCATAAACCCGCCATAGCCCCAATTGCGGCGCAATTGACCCAGCGCATCCTGATTGCCATCTAGAACGGCATTGGGCGCGGCGAGCACGGTTCCGGCGCGATCAAGCTGATATTTCAGATAGCCCGTCCCCCCGATCATTGCCACACAGACAAAGACCACAAGACCCAGAACGATAGCCGTAAAACGACCTATACCAGCGGCAGCAGGGGTAACAGACATGGGGATGAACTAAAGAATGATGCGGGAAACAACACGCTTATTATGGTAAATTTTTATTAATAAAGCAATACATTCAATAAGCTATTGCGATTCCTTCATGTCCTGACGCAAGGTCGGAGATTCAAGGCCCTATTCGTTCAGCCCCGTGCGCGAGATGCGCAGGTCTCGGTGAACGGAGATGGAGAGCAGCAATCCACAGCCGATAAGAAGAGTCAGCATGGCGGTTCCTCCATAAGAAACGAGGGGCAGGGGGATGCCGACGACGGGGATGGTGCCCGTCACCATGGCGACGTTGGCGAAGACATAAAGGAAGAGGGTTACGGTCAGGCCAAAGGCCGCCAAGCGTCCGAACTGGTTATGGCAGGTCAGCGCGATCATGAAGCCATAGGCGATCAGCAGGAAATAGAGCAAGAGTAAGAACAACGCCCCCATCATCCCGAATTCCTCCGCCAGAACGACGAAGATAAAGTCGGTATGTTTTTCGGGAAGGAACTGCAATTGGCTTTGCGTGCCCTGACCGAAGCCGCGCCCGAACAAACCGCCCGAACCCAGGGCGATTTTCGATTGGATGATATTATATCCGTGCCCCAGCGGATCGGTGCCCGGGTTCATAAAGGTCATCAGCCGCGCCTTCTGGTAATCGTGCAGGTGATGCCATGCCATCGGCAAAACGGCGGCAGCGATGGCGATCACGATAACGAATTTCCACCACCGCACCCCACCGGTGAAGAAAACCGCCCCGCTGGCTAGAGTCAAAAGCAAAGCCGTGCCCAGATTGGGCTGCAAGAGAACCAGCCCGACGGGGGCAAGAACCATCGCTATCGGCGCCAAAAGCTTGATCGGTTGACCTATGTCTTCCAGCGAAAGGCCGTGGAAATACTTAGCTAGCGACAGCACCAGCGTGATTTTCATCAATTCCGAGGGCTGGATGACGAAAAAGCCCAGATTAATCCATCTTTGCGCCCCCATGCCGATATGCCCCATGACCTCGACGACGATCAGAAGAAAAAGCATCAACCCATACGAAGGATAAGCAAAATGCAGCCAGACGCGTATATCTGTCAAAGCAATCGCCATCATCAGGCATAGCCCAACCGCAAACCGCGCCAATTGCGGCCCCGCCCAAGGATGCCAGCTTTTACCTCCCGCCGAGTACAAAAGCGCGACCCCGATCAGCCCGATAAGGACGATCAGCGCGATCATGCCCCAATTCAGAAGCCGCAGCTTTTCGACGAGCGACAAATTGTCGGATGTGGCAAGGCGGGACATAAGGATACGGTTCAACCGAAAATTGTGTTGGAAAAGCTTTTATTCCCCCCGAAAATGCCCTAAGTTGCCCTCGGTTTCCACAGAATTCGGGATAGTATTTTCATGCAATCAGCGATTGTCGTTTTTCCAGGCTCGAACCGCGAACGTGACGCCGTCTTGGCGTTGGAAAGCGCCACAGGGCACAAACCCCATCTCGTTTGGCACACGGAAAGCACCTTGCCCAAGGTCGATTTGATCGTCCTGCCGGGCGGTTTTTCCTATGGCGATTATCTGCGCACGGGCGCTATGGCGGCGCATGCGCCGATTATGCAGGAAGTCAAAGCCCGTGCCGCGCAAGGCGTGCGCATCTGGGGCATCTGCAATGGTTTCCAGATTTTGTGCGAATCCGGTTTATTGCCTGGCATCCTTCTGCGGAACAAAAGCCTGAAATTCATCTGCAAGCCAGTGACGCTGGCGGTCGAAAACACCGACAGCGATTTCACGCGCCTGTGCCGCAAGGGACAGGATCTGCGCACGATCATTGCGCATGGCGACGGCAACTATTTCGCGGAAACCGAGACTTTAAAAAAGCTTGAAGGCAACGGGCAAGTCGCCTTCCGCTACCGAGAAAACCCCAACGGTTCCGTCAACGACATCGCGGGCATCTTCAACGAAAAACGCAACGTGCTCGGCATGATGCCCCATCCCGAAGACGCGGTTGAAGAACTGCATGGAAGCACCGACGGCAAGCTTCTGTTCGACAGCGTGGTTCAGGCGATAGGGGCGTAATTTTATCTCTTTTTACTGATGAATGGCTCGTCCATGTCTTGTTTGAATTTCAAAATCGCCCCCGAAGTTCTCGGCGTTTTTAGGAAATGCGCGTGTCGGCGATCAGGATAAAAGGCCTCAAGGCGGCGTTGGCGTCGTTTGACGGGGCTGGTTTTGTAACTACAGCCGCGCAAAACATAGCGCAAACCTTTGAAACAGCCGAAAGTTTAGTCGCAGATCCCCGAATCGATGCGTGGCGCAAGGCTTATGGAGCCATCGGCGCAAAGCCGTCGAAGTTTCGTTCCAGCATTGAAGCCCTCGCACGGCGCGCCGTTAAGGGTGCGCCGTTATCGACCGACATTCCCGTGGTCGATCTTTACAACGCCGTTTCGCTTGAAACTTTGGCGCCGCTGGGCGTTTATGATGCGGCTCTGCTGCCGTCCGGTGGCCTCGCGTTGCGCTGCGCCAATCCCGATCAGGATCAATTTAATCCCTTGGGGGCGACAGCCGACGATTTCCCCTTACACAAAGAACTGGTCGTCTATGCCGCAGACAACAAGGTCTTGTGCTGGGGCTTTAATTGCCGCGACAGTCGGGACGTCTGTCTGTCGGAGACAACGGATGAGGCCGTCTTTTTCGGCGAGGCGGCGTTCGCGGTTCAACATGAAGCGTTGCGTCAAGCCTTGACCCGATTGCAAACCCTTTTCAGAGAAAAGGGGGCCGAGTGCGGCGCGATTGAAACCGCAAGCCATGCAACGCCGAGTTTTTCGGTTTAATCGGACTCTGCTGCCGCCGTATCTTGCAGCTGAAAATACCGACAGCGTGGTTCAGGCGATAGGGGCGTAAGCGCGAGACGTTTCGCGCCGTATTTTACTCTGCCGCGCTGTCGGCAGCCGCCGCCCCTTTTTCCGCATGGATTTTATCCAGCGCATCCTGCACATGATGGCTGAAGACATATTCTGCTGGACGCTGCTTGGACAAATCGATGTCTTGCGCCATGGGGCCTTCAGTTTTGATGCCGTTCCACGCGACGGAAAACATTTTCAACGGATTGGCGAAGGCGTCCGTCGCGGCGGTGGGTTCGTACCCGCAATGCACCATGCAATTCGCGCATTTTTCATACCGACCCGTGCCGTATTTGCTCCATTCGGTTGTGTCCATCAATTCACGATAAGACCTGGCGAAGCCTTCGCCGAGCAGATAGCAAGGCCGTTGCCAGCCAAAGATATTGCGTGTGGGCAAACCCCAAGGCGTGCATTCATAAGATTGGTTTCCTGCCAGAAAATCCATGAACAAAGGCGATTGGCTGAAGCGCCATTTCGGCTTGCCCTTTTTCACGCTTTCTTTGCCGAGGCGGAAAATCTCGCGGAACATTTTCTTGGTCGCTTCGCGGGACAGGAAATGCTCTTGATCCGCCGCCCGTTCGTAAGCATAGCCGGGCGAAACGGTGATGTCGTCGAGTCCCAAAGCCATCATATGGTCGAAAAACGCCGCCGTGCGTGCTGGCACCGCATTATTGAACAGGGTGCTGTTGATATTGACGCGGAAACCCTTGGACAAAGCCAATTTGATCGCGGCCTCGGCGCGTTCGTAAACGCCTTCCTGACAGACCGAACGATCATGGTCTTCCTTGTCGCCGTCCAAATGCACCGAGAAATTGAAATAGGGCGACGGCGTGAACAAGTGTATCTTTTTTTCCAACAAAAGCGCGTTGGTGCACAACGTAACGTATTTCTTCTTGGCGATCAGGCCTTGCACGATTTGCGGCATTTCGTGATGCAGCAAAGGCTCTCCGCCCGGGATCGACACGATGGGGGCGCCGCATTCATCGACCGCCGCCAGACATTCTTCGACCGACATGCGCTGATTCAGAATTTCCGCCGGATAGTCGATCTTGCCGCAGCCCGAGCACTTCAAATTGCAGCGGAACAAAGGCTCCAGCATCAGCACAAGCGGATAGCGGTGATTGCCGCGCAGCTTCTGCTTGATGATATAAAGAGCGACGTCGAATTGTTGGCGCAAGGGTACAGACACGGTTTTTCTCAAAATGGTTAACGGTTCAGCGTCCGTGCTTATAGCCCTTTCCCGTTTCACGGGTCAATTGTTGTGAAAAGCGCCTATCGCCTTTTCCTCGACACGGTCTTTGTCGTAAGCGATAGTGTCCGCCATGCGTAATGCTTCTGAGATTCGTTGGGCGTGGGGCTCGTTTGCCGTTTTGGCTGTCGCTGACATGCTGGGGCTAGCATTGACGGGTATGGGCATAAGGCTCGTTCCGTGCCTGCTTGTGGCGGCGGCGACCGCCGTCCTGTTACTTATCTCCCTCATTTACACAACGGTGAGGCGAGAGCCGCGTCTCTCCTATCTCGCCGTGACCGGAGCTCAATTGCTGGTCTATACGGCGCTGGCGGGCGTGTTGAGTTATTGTTTGGCGGCGGGAAATCGGTCTACGATAGATGCCCAGCTTGTTTCCGCCGATCATTTTCTGGGACTCGATTGGACGACGATGTATGCGTGGGGCAAGACGCATGGTGTGGCGTACCGTGTGTTGATCGGCGCTTATTACAGCCTGATTCCGCAACTGATCCTTATGCAGATTGTCCTGTTCACCAAAGGTCGGCTTGATCGGGGGCGCGAGCTGTTTTGGCTGTTTATTCTGACGAGCCTCGGTTGCGTGCTTGTTTCCGGCTTGTTTCCGGCGGCGGGCGCTTTTGCCACATTCAACGTGCAAACGGCGGATCCTTACGTCCAGCATTTCCTTGCTCTGCGCGACGGCAGCATGAAAAACATCGATTTGCAGCAGATTCAGGGGGTGGTTCAGTTTCCTTCTTTTCATTTGGCTCTGGCCGTTATCCTGACCTATGCCGCGAGGGGCATGCCCGTCCTGTTTCCCTTCTTTTTTCTGTTGAATACCCTTGTGATCGCGGCGACGCCTCTTGTCGGAGGGCATCATTTCGCGGATTTGTGGGGCGGCGCTTTGCTGACGTTGGGGGCCATCGCGGTGATGCGGCGTTTCTCCGGTTCCTTGCCACAAAATTCGGATTCATGATGCCTTTTGCAAAAAACTTGAAAGAAGCGAATTGGCTGAATCTCCGACGCGTCGTGGTTTATCCGCGCATCTTTCTTTTTGTGTGCGCGGTGTTGGGGATTGTTTGGGGGGCGGGAGTTCATCTTGTGCCTCATCCCGAAGACGCGCAGTTTACGATAGATTTTCTGAACGTCTATACGGCGGGCGTGACGGCGCATGAGGGCCATCCTGCCGAAGCTTATGACTGGGGCGCGCATCAAGAGCGGGAGCAGAAAGTCGCCCAGTCTTTTGGCGAAGGCAATGGCCTTACGCTGCACGAAGGACAAATTCCGTGGCTTTATCCGCCGATATTTCTGGGCGTTGCGTGGCTAGTATCCTTTTTGCCCTATTTTTATGCGCTGACCATTTATCTGGTTGCAGGGGTTGTTGCTTATAGCGTGTCCGTTTGCAAACTAGCACGGCATCGTGCGGCGATAGGGGCGGTGGTGGCCTTTCCGGGTGTTTATATCAATCTGTTGGCGGGACAGAACGGATTTATCACGACTGCGCTTCTTGCTTCCGGCTTGCTGCTTTTGGATGAATCGCCGATTGCGGCGGGGATGTTCTTTGCGGCGTTATCGTATAAGCCGCAATTTTTTGTTCTTATCCCGCTCGTCCTTTTAGTCGGACGGTATTGGAAGGCGCTGGCGGCGACCGTTGTTAGCGCGGGCGTCTATGCGGGGCTTTCGCTCGCCGCTTTCGGTCTTGAGCCTTGGCTGGAGTTTCTGCGCGGCCTTGGCTTGGCCCGCGCCTTTATTCTGGAAAGCGACACCAATCGCTGGACCGGCGTGATGCACACCGTTTTTTCAATGGTTCGCCTTTATGGCGGCGGGGCAAAAACTGCCTATGCCTTGCAAACGGGCGTCGGTCTCGCCGCGATTATGATTCTGGCGTGGATATGGAGCCGCCGTCCCTTGTCGCTCGCCGTGCGCGGCGCGGCGTTGGTTTCCGTTCTGTTTTTGGCGAGTCCCTATTCCTTTGGCTACGATCAAGTCGTTCTCGCCATTCCCATCGCCCTGTTGGCGCGACAGGGCGTTCAAAGCGGGTTCCTTCCTTTCGAAAAAACCTTTCTTCTGTCGCTTTGGCTTTTGCCGCTCTGGTTCTTGGACTCGTTGGATCATTTTGCTTTGCCCATCACGCCGCTGATGCTGGCGGGGCTGCTTCTGCTGTGCTGGCGCAGAATGAAAGTCGAGCAGGCTAATAACTGACTGGCTCGACCAGAATTTGCAGGAACGGAAGGTCGATAACAGTCAACGACCCCAGCAAAATCCAAACAAAGAGGACATAAAGAAGAAAGGCGCTCTCTCCGTATAGTTTCTCCGGAGCCTGCGCCGCCGAATTTTTCTTAAGCGCGATTTTGACATACCACACGAACATGATCGTGATAAACGGCAGGCTCAGAAAATACTCGATCCTGTATTTGATCAAAAACACGCCAAGGAAAAACGTCGCATTCAGTGCGTAGAAGAAGGAGGAAAGAAGCAGCCTCTCCTCATTATAATATTTGAAAGAACGCCGATAAAGCGCGATCCGCGCCGGATCGGCGAATTGCCGGTATTCCGAATAACGCTTCATCGCCATCAAAAATGCGCCGCCCATCCAATAGGCCAGAAGAACGCTCGACGGGGGCAGGGCGGTCGTGATGACAACAAACCAGCCCAACAGAAACCGCAGCGGGTTGTTGATCGCCTCCGATAACACGTCGAGATAGGCGCGATCCTTCGTGCGGAACGGTTCAACATTATACAGGATGCCCATAATTAAAAAGACGACAGCAGTCGTCAAAAACATCACGCCAAATTGCTGCGCCAGTGCAAGCCCCGCTGTGACCAGCGCGATATACAGTAAACTGACATAACGTTTTTCAAGCTTGCCGCGCGCTCCAGCGCGTTTCGATTTCATGGGGTGATAACGGTCGCTGGCGGCGTCCAGATATTCGTTGATGACGTAATTTGCCGAAGAGATGAGGCATAAAACAATAGCTGCCCCCAGAAACTTAACCCCGATCAAGGCCGAATAATGTCCGCCCAGCATCAAAGCCAGAACGGTTCCCGGGATCATAAAGATGTTCTTGATCCAATGATCGGGCCTCGCGATTTGAACATAACTCCACGCCTTCGATTGCTTGACGGTTTTCTGCTCTTTTGTCATGACAAGGCCGAGGATAAGGTGGGGGGGAAGGCCATAAACCATCCCCTTTATAGATGAAAATAGGGTTACTTTTTGGGGTCTTAAAGCGGTCTGACGCAGGGCAATCGACTGAGTTAACATGCGATCACATTG
>CAIXLI010000021.1 GCA_903920205.1 uncultured Pseudomonadota bacterium | reverse complement strand
CCCCCCCCCCCCAACTTCCGATTGTGCATGCTTAACGCCCTTGTTTTAAGCCAATAAGTTTCAATTTCCGCCCAACGTTAAGTTCCCTTGTCCCCGATGTCAAGGGTCGCAAATTTTGAGTCGCAATAATAGGCAGCGGCTCATAGAGAAAATCCGGGGGATGCCAGTTCACTCCAGATTTTGAAGAATCTTACGGGGTCTTTATGCCCCCACGTTTCCCACGCGACGACGGCCGCTTCAGGCCAGCCCTTTGTGCTTGGCTTTGGTTTGATGTGGGCGAGCGCCTTTTTAGGCGAGCTTGCTGTTTTTCGTATTGCTTTAGGAGTTTTGATCGCCGCGCTGCGGAAAGCAAAGATTTGTGCCGCCGTGTTGATACGAGCTACGAAAGCTTTTCTCCGTTTTACGCACCAAGGAACTGGACGTTTGAGGCCAAGCTCGCCTTCCATCTCCCTAGCGGCCTGTTTGGACTTCTTCCAATGCTCGCCGGGCCACACAGCCTTGCCCGTGGTCAGGCTCACCCTGCACCACATCACATGAAAATGCTGCCGCCCGTCTTTGATATGTTCGACGATCACGCGCTGGTGATCGTCGGACTTGTAGCCGTATTTTTTCTCGCACCTTTCGACTATCTTGAGGGCTTGCTTATCGGTCAGGCGCTCCTCCTTGAACGGATTGATACTGATATGATGTAGGGGCTTTTTTGCCTTGGTCGTGCAGGAAACCGTCCACATGTTATGGAATGCCTCGTCCAGATTCTTGGCGTCTGGGTCGCTGATTGCAACAAGACGGGTCTTTTCGTTTTCGCCGATGTTCTTGAGATAATCGGCTGCCGATCTGTAGCCGCCCCTGATATGACTTTTGATAATCATACTTCCGGCTCCTTCCCTTGTGCCAAGGCTTTGCGAACCGCTCTATGAGTTTGCAATATCGACCGCGCTATAATCCCCACCATGCCCTCCGCATCGGTTGCCGAGGCAGTACAGCTGTTCACTTGCTTGGCGATCTGATTGATATTGTTCCCTTGTGCTGTCAGTTCCCTGTTCGCTGTATGCAGTTCTCTTGTCCATTCAGGGTCATGGGGCGGCTTGTAATCCGAACCGAGAGATGCGGCACGGATATACCCATTCGTGCTGCACCCCGCCGCTTTAGCTTTGGCCTTTACAAGAGCAAGTTCAGTCTCGGAAAATCTCACGCCCAATGGGTGGCTTCTGCCTTTGGGGTCGAGCTTTAGCTCGCAAGACTCTGGTTGCACCACTTGTGGTGCAACCAGAGTCGCAACTTGCGCAGAGCTTTTGGAAAAAATGGACTCTTCGGCGAGAGAGGACACATGAGAAGATGTTGCCGAAAAGGGAGGCGTAATATTCGGCGAATCCGCATGTATGTTGCACATGCCATTGCCCTCTTTTTCTGACACGCCGCATATAACAACCCGCATCGCGCGAAACTGCGCACGGCATGGGGTTGAATATGTTGCGGTATCGTTCATCAGTATGGCCTTGCTGCTAATTCTTTAAAAATTATTCACCGCACTGAGCGAGCTTGAGCGCGCTGGGTTTGGCTAAGATCGGGGGCCCCTCTCGTCTGTTGCACACGAGCCAAGAGCCAAGCGTCGATTTCGCTTTCGAGCCAGCCGACGGCACGAAGGCCGAGAGATATTTGTTTGGGAAAATTGCCTTGCGCCATATGCAGGTAGATCGACGCCCGTTTAAGTCCGACGCGTTTTATTACCTCCGGCAGGCGCAAAATTTTGATGAGGCAATTTTGTTCCCAAGAGCCAGGTGAAGCGACCGCCACGAGTTGAACTGAGGTCACCTCGTGTTGCCGCAAGGCAAGAGACGGAAGGCTTGATATGGTCTGACCGTCGAGTGTCTGAATATTTGTGTCCGTCATAATGGGTCTCCTTCAAATTACACTCCCATCATATGACGTTTGTCTTTTTACAGACCTAACTTTGGCACCCACAATTAGTTGTGGAAGCATCAGAAATCACAGGGACGATGAATTTT
>CAIXLI010000020.1 GCA_903920205.1 uncultured Pseudomonadota bacterium | reverse complement strand
GGCAGCCTTCGATGATGCGACCGATTTGGGCTTTTACGCGTTCGCAGCCAAAATGAGACAGGGGGGTGTCCCCCAAAAACACGACAGCACGCGACAAGCGTAGTCAACAAACGCCTATGATGGTTGAATGATGAAGCCGGATGCCAAAAGCAAAATAGCGATAATCAGATTTGTGCGCGGCTTCGATTATCATCCTGCCGCTGCTCGTTGAGCGGCTTGACGCTCTTCATGTTCAAACGCATCGGCGAATTGGTCAAGCTCGATGGATGTCATGCCGAGCGCTTTACCCTGTTTGCGCCAAGTGGCGACAACGGCTTCAACTTCGGCAAGAATGGTTTTCGCGCGCGCGGGCGCAATCCGGAAATAAGGAGCTACGGACAGCAAGGCATCGATGGTTGCATCCGGCCCGGTTTCCTCTGAAATCCATGTCTTAAATTCGCGCACCCGTTCGGGAAACGGATTGATATCGAAGGCTGGTGACAAACTCCAGCGCCCGCTATCCGCATGCATGAACCCGTGGTTCAGCAAATGATCGTCAACATTGGTGATTAGGATCGAGAAAGCGATCCGCCGCCAAAGCTCGTCAATATCGGTCTGCGCGTCGGCGCCATGAATACGGATTGCATCGACAATATCGGTATATGTATGCTCGCGCGGATCACGCGGCTCCGCGCCAATCATCGTGGCCGCCGACGCATACAGGAACCTTCCGCCCTCCGGGGTTCGGTCAAAGCGCCGTATGAGCGCAACAGCAATGCCGCCGCTATCGACCAGGCGAGCCGAGGCAGCATTAATGCCAGCGGCGGCGGCAAGATTAAGCGCCAGAACCTCGCCTTTCGCCACAGGCCGATCATCAGTCACGCTCGGAAACTTGCCAATGGACAACTGGCCATCTTCGTCAATGACAGTGCATTTTGGGCGCAAGCCGCCAAGCGACGTGCCGCGTCCGCGCAAGTACGCCAAATCCGCCGCCGTTTCACTGTTGGTTTCGACGGCGCGCGACGCCGCCAGAAGATCGGCAAGCTCGATAAGGGGCGGCGCGGTTCGACGAACTTCTTCCATCGTTCTTTGAAAAAGGCCATTCTCGTCCTGAAATCGAAGCGCGCCGACACGGCTGAAATCATCGACCGCAAGCAGAAAATCAAGCTCGTTAAGCTGGCGCCCATCGAAAGCAAGGTCGGCTTTGCGTGCCTGCTGCCGCTGTTTGGCATGATCGCGCAGAATGACCCGCTTGCCCCATCCGTCCGGCGCAGCGTCGGCGATGACAGCATGAAAGATGGAGCCGTCGTGTGTCTGGCGATGAAATTGCGGACCGGCAACAAGCGGCAACCCGGGTTCAAGCGCAAACCGATAAGGCGCAGCGAGCCATGCCGGATCATATTCGAAAGAGGCATTCTCGCGTGTCCCCTGGACGTTGGTGCGAAGAAAACCGATCCGTTGACGGTTCTCACCGATAAAAATGCTAATGGTTCGGTTCATACGGCACCCGCCCCCTTCTTAATACGCACGCGCCTTGGCAGGCGTTCCTGATCCATCGTCAGCCCTATTGAATCTTTGCTCACGTCGATAAGATCAGCGAAAACATCGCCAAAGCCGAGAACGAACAGCGCCATGGCATAAACAGCAAAAGAAACCGTCGGGTCGCCGCGCTCGGCGCGCACATAGGTATTTCTGGAAACGCCCGTCCGCTCGGCCATCATCTCTGTCGTCAAACGGCGTTTACGGCGCGCAACAGCAAGGTCGCGCCCGAACTTGGACAGCGAACGCTTAAGCATGGGCGGCAAAACATCTGTAACGCTTGATCGCATGGTAAAGCTCTTTATACGAAGCAATATATAGGTTTATTGAGCTATATATAGAACATTAATATAGATTTGTCCACATAAAAAGCCGCCCTATTCAACGGCATTTTCCCGAATCTACTGCCTACGTTGTGCCGATTATAGTGCCTTCGGATAACCGCTAAATCCGTTCGTGGTAACAAGGTTCTCGCCAAAGCCTACAATACAGGACGGATTACTGGCGAAAATCTGGAGTGGGACGAGAAAATAGGCGCGGCGGCAAAAGCGGTTTGATGTTTAACTGCGCCCCCACCAAACCAAGCCTGGTTATTCGTCGCTCCACTGTGTCATTGGCAGACCCACCCGCAAACACAACGACCGCCGTGATCCGGGTGTTGACCTCGGCGTGCGAACCGCACCGGGACTGGATTACGCAGCAGGTGCGGCTTGGGCGCAATGCGGTCAGCATTTACCAAGATCTGGTTGATACTCTTGGCTT
>CAIXLI010000019.1 GCA_903920205.1 uncultured Pseudomonadota bacterium | reverse complement strand
TGGCGATCAACCCGATAACCGCGCTGGCGGTCAAAACATTGCTGATATTCCCAAGGCTCAGAAAATAAGGCGAAGTCAAAGAAAAGAAAACCCCCAATGCCGCCAGAAACAGCAAGCATTGCGCGAGATAAAGCCGATTCAGGTTTTGAGAAAAAAACTTAGCGAACATAGCGTAAAAGCGGGTCTTTGTTGGCCTCGATCAATTCTTTAGTCAAAACGGGGGTTTCGGTTGTTACAGTACGGCCAGTCGTGTGGGCGGCGGTCGCCTCTATTGCCAGATCAACAGAACGCAAGCCCATAAGATAGGGCAACTGCGCGACCGAGGCTGTCAGGCGTCCTTCGCGCACCGCTTTGCGGGCGTCTTCGGTGCCATCCACGCCGATGATTTTTATTTGCGTGTCGCGGTGCAGGTTACGCACCGCCTCCGCCGCGCCCAGCGCCATCGTATCGTTCGCCGCATAGATAATGTCGATGTCGGGCTGACGTTGCAAAAGGTCGAGCGTCATGGTCATGGCCTTCAAACGATCCCAATCCGCCGCAAGTGAGGCCACGATGCTGGAGCGGGGCAGCAGGGGTTGGATTTTGGTTTTAAATCCCGCCACGCGTTTCTGCCCGGGGCCGCTTCCTGCTAAACCCTCAAGGACAAAGATTTTCGGGTCTGGTTTGGCGGCGACTTTGGCAACGTATTTAGCAGCTTCTTCGCCGACAAGGGTGTTGTCGGAACCGATGGAGAAGGCCAGTTTAATGCCTTCCTTTTCCGCCTCGGCGACCGAAAGCGTGGCATCGATATCCGCGACCATGATGCCTTCTTGCGCGGCTTTCTTGAAACATTGGATGGCAATGCTCGCATTGAGGGAGCCCATAACGACTATTTTGGGTTTACGCAAAAGGGCGGTCAGACAGAGGTTCAACTCGCCTTCGACATCGCGGTTGTCCTTGGCTTCGTAGACAATAGCTGTAACGCCTTTGGCTTTCGCCCCGTCTTTGATGCCTTCGCCCAGCGTCGTCCAATAAGGGTTGTCGTGTCCGGCAGTAATAAAAACATACTCGCCGTCCGCCGCCTTCGCCATCGTCATCGGAAAACCCGTTGCGAAAATCAGGGCGAGGATCAGCGTAAGATTTTTCTTAAAGGACATAGCTTGCTCCGGCAATCAAGGGCGATTCCATGAGCATAAGAGGCTTTGAAGGGAAGGGCAATATGGGGGGGGCGTCTATTCTTTATGTGTCATTCCGTGGCGTGCGAAGCACGAACACGGAACCCCGCGTGATTATCCGCAAGCAATATCCGCGCCTGATACTTACCGTAAGCGCCAGACGAACGGAACTTTTGTGTCAAAACACGCAACACCGCTTGCACTCAACCGCCATCTAGGTTCCGTGTTTGCGTCAACGCAAGAGCGCTATCGCGCCACAGAATGACAGATTTTAAGAGGCAGAGGCGTCGCCTCTTAGCCGAATTCCCCGGGCGGCGGGTCAACCGGAATGTTCAAATCTTCCAAAAGCAAATCTTCATTGGTCAGCTTCATTTGACCGATGGTGAAATGCTCCGGCGCGTTGATTTCGGGGTCAAAGACATCCATTTCAAAGGGTGCGATTTTGATGTCGGTTTTGAACAGGGCGTTTTTGAAAACGACCGTCGCCGTCAACGTGATAAGGTTGTCGCGTCCGATGCCCTTATAGGTCACGGGCATCAGGCGTTGATTGACATCGGCCTTTTCCTTGGCGTTGGCGTTCGCCAGCCAGACAACTTCTTCCGGCTTTTCGACGATGATAAAGCGCCCCAACTGCCCGCGCACATAATGGAAGAAAAAGCGAGCATAAGGGAGGCTGGTTTTACGGTCGATCTTGATGGGGGCGCGTTCGTTAACGCTGTAAATCGGCTCGTTCGTCCAATCCAGCACCGTGACGTCGCCTTGCTTGTAAAGCATATAGCGCGTGTTGGGCGCAGCCAGCGTCGTGTCCGTGACGGCATAAAGCTTGAATTCGTCGTAAAACGGCAAATCGGAAAGCTGAACGGTCGTCTTTCCCTCGGGCAAAACGATGGGCGCAATATCGGAAGCAATATCCGCCAGAAATTTCTGAGTCGCCGCAGCGTCGAGCGTTTGGAATGTAAGATCGATCATCATAAAACCTTTGCCGGTTTAGGGATAAGAAAAGCCTATAGGCCGTTGATAAGTCTCTCGCAAGACCTGTCGGCTGAATGGGGCAAGAATAGACGAGATGTCCTATTAAATTGTTAATGTAAAAAGCAAAACAAAAGGGATTCCGCATAAAACCGCATTTTTGAACCCAGAAAAGAGATTTTATGCGGAATCTGAAGGGGAATCTTATCGCCAACCCCGCAGTTCACAAGGAAGAAAACAGACAAAGGGTGCTTTTTTGTCCAGTTCAAGCCCACAACCCGTACTGACCGATTGGGCATCCCAAGTCTTAACTTGGGGCCAATGTTAAATTCATTATGCCGTTTGTTATCTGTCGCGGATTCAACTAGCCAACGCCACTGGTGTCCCAACGTTGCCCGAACGGAATGCAATTAGTGGCTGGTATATAAGGGGTAACTGAGTATTTAGGCTGGCCTCGATTTGAATATTTTTTGGAAAACGGATAGGGCTTTCCCATTAATTACAATGGGTTGCCGCCATGCCGAACTTGGACCGCTATGTTTTTTCGCAGCTTATGGATTATCTGCCGCTGACGACATTCCGCCGGTGTGTTGCTCGCTACGACGGCGACCATAAGATCCAACAATTCTCCTGCCTTGATCAGTTTCGTTGTTTTGCCTTTGCACAGCTGACGTGGAGGGAGAGCCTGCGCGATATTGAAGCATGCCTGCGCGCCCAATCATCGAAGCTTTATCATTTGGGGTTTCGCAGCTCCACGATCAGTCGCAATACAATGTCGAACGCCAATACTATACGTGACTGGCGGATTTATGCCGACTTCGCTCAGCGCCTCATCCTGTGGTCAACAGCTTAAAGGCTGAGGACATTGCTCTGATGGCGGGTGCGGCATGAGGGCGGCAAGCCGCCCTTTGCGCCGTGCGTCGCCAGACTCGTGATGGTCGCTCCGCGCGGCGCAAAAGGGATAACATGAAGTTCAGTTTCCAGTTTCGCCCGGAATGTTCGTAAGAATAAATCGGGCAGCAGAAGTGCCAAAGGTGATGATGACAGAAAACCAAACACGGAGTGTTACCG
Source organism: uncultured Pseudomonadota bacterium (assembly GCA_903920205.1). Taxonomy (GTDB): domain Bacteria; phylum Pseudomonadota; class Alphaproteobacteria; order UBA9219; family UBA9219; genus CAIXLI01. Next base: position 556 of record CAIXLI010000019.1, on the reverse strand, counting down.
CTGATCGGACGATACCGTTTGATCCATAGCGATTCATAATCGCGTTTAAGTGATTGGTAGCCGATACGCGGATCTCATCAGGGCCAGTTGCCAAGTCAGTTCATCTGGTCAGGCGACACAAACAGGCCGGACACATGACCGCAACACCTGCTTTTTGGTTCTTACGTCAAAATCGTCTTGACACATGGGGGCTGTCCACACATGGATCAAACAAAATCTGCGCATCAAGCGTTTTTACGGCACATCAGAAAATGCTGTAAAATCAAAGATATGGTCTGCCATTTGTGTCTATGTGCTTGTCGCCATCGTCAAAAAGCGTCTTTGCATCAAAGCCAGTCTCTGCGAAATGTTACAGATTCTGAGCCTCATGCTTTTTGAGAAAACCCAGCTTTTACAGCTGTTTTCTGACATCCCGGTGCAAATGTCCGTCGATGCCTCCATCAACCAACTGAATTTATTCAATTAACGTTGGGACACTAGTGATTCCTTGTCATTCCGCAAAAGTCGCTTTTTTTGCCCTTCCTTGCAAAAAATGCGAGTTACGCGGAATCCCATT
>CAIXLI010000018.1 GCA_903920205.1 uncultured Pseudomonadota bacterium | reverse complement strand
CTACGATTTAACGCCATCGGTGCCGATCAGCCTTGAACGGCGCGATCTGGCGATGAGCTGCGGCGATGAAGGGCGATTTGCCAACGCCCATAATATGCTGTCGCAAAGCGCACGGTTTCTCCTCAACCAAGACGAAGCGACGGCGATCATCGACACGATGGAAAACACGATCAAAGCCGCGTGGTACAAAACCGCCCGTGCCGAAGGCGTGTCCGAGCGCGATTGCGCTGCCATCGCCGGAGCCTTTGCCTACGAAGGATTTAGGACAACACGGAGAGATTAAGTCTGAAGGCGGAGGATTTGCTCAACCTGTGCTCGGTCAAGGCTAGCGGTTCCGATTTCTCTTCGGCTTCGCCGACATCGCTGAACACGGAGTCTTTGATGATGTGGTCGGTGATCGAGGAAAGATGTTCGGTCAGGGCTTCGTTGACCTGTTTGAATTCCGGCTTTGCGCCGGAATGACGCTTATGGAGAGCAATGCCTCTCCACCACCGATAAAACCCAAACCTCACCCCAAGCGTCGCCCCGGCGTAAAGCCGGGTTTATCGAGCCGATTCACATGATCGGTTCTAAGTTTTGGGTTATGCCTTGACGGAAGCAGGGCTTAAGTTAAGAATTTAGGCGCAAGCACTTGGGTGAAAGGACAGAATTTGGGCTCTTCGCGGATTTTAGTGGGTGATTTTGAGGTATGAAACGCCAGAAGTTCTTGCATAGCAGGTGTTTTTAGCGTTTTCCGGCGTGTAAAAACGTGGCAAGTTTTCTGACATGGAAAATCAAGCTAACTCAGGAAGCCTTTTGACGGCATATTGGCGCGGGCTTGCATTAAGGATTTGCGCATTCACGACCTGCGCCGTTCGCTTGGCAGTTGGCAGGCATCCACCGGTGCCAGCGGTTTTGTCATCGGAAAATCGTTGGGGCATAAATCACAGCAGGCAACGCAAATTTACGCTCGACTCAATCTTGATCCCGTGCGTGAATCCATAGAGCGGGCAACGCAGGCCATGATGTCTGCCGGAAAAAGCATAAAGACAGGGAAAGAACGGGCAGCATGAAGCCTAATTTGTTTATGATCGGTGGTGCAAACGGTGCTGGTAAGACGACGGCGGCGATGACCCTGCTGTCGCAATATCTTGATGTGTTCGAGTTTGTGAATGCCGACGAAATTGCCCGTGGCCTTAATCCCCTGAAGCCAGCAACGGCCAACATCATGGCAGGTCGCGTCATGATTGATCGGGTGAATGGCCTGATCCAGTCTTATACCAATTTTGCCTTTGAAACCACCTGCGCCGGACATCATCACGTCGAGACGCTTAAACAGGCCAAGGCTGCGGGTTATCTGACGACCTTGATCTTTCTCTGGCTACCCTCGGCAGACATGGCGGTGCAGCGCGTGCGCTCCCGCGTCAAACAGGGCGGACATGATATTCCAGAGGCGACGATCCGCCGACGCTATGCCGCCGGATTAAAAAATCTCACCGAGTTATTTATGCCATTGGTTGATAAGGCGGTGATTTATGACAGCACGACCGCTGTCATGGGCGTTGCCCCATCAAAGATTGCCGAAAAGACCGAGGCCGGATTGACCATCATTGATCCCGTTCTCTGGAACCAGATTAACGCCGCAGCCAAGGAGTAACCCCATGACCCAGCCATCCACAGACGCAATCATCAAGAAAATTGATCTTGGTTTTCCTGCCGTTGCCAATGCGGCCATTGAAAAAGCGCGTCAAACAAACACCAAACTCGTGATTTGGAGAGACGGAAAGATTGTCGAGGTTGAACCAGAAAAGGTATTCGCCGATGAAAGACCTGCTTAAAGATTTCAAAATCCAGCGTGTTCTAAACCAGCTTTCGGAACAGACGATTGATCTTCTGGTTGCCAGGTTTTGCGATGAGCCAAAACCAGACCTGAAAAATATCCGCAAGGACAAAAAGAAGAGAGACACAGCACAAGCCCTTGCCGAGGCGATTTCCGACCACCCCCGATGCATTCGCGCCCTTCGTGTCGCGCATTTCTTCCATAAGGAACGCAGTGCATTTACTGGCTTGCGCCCATTCTTGTCCGGTCATAACGACATGCAAGTTGATTGGACAAAAATTGACGCTGGAAAATCGGAAGCCGAACAAGCAGTTCTGCTTTACATGGAGCAGGAAAAACTTGTCGGCGATTTTTTTGTCATGTGTCTGCATACGCAGCAGAGCAAGATGTATTGCTCTTGCCGCAATGACTATGCAGGGAGCGAAGTTCAAGCGCCTGATGCGCACGCGCTGGATGCGTTAAAGACAAAACTTCTCGCCAGTCTTCACCGCGACAGAGGCTGCCGGTTCAGCGATACACGGTCGTTCAGCAATGACGGGAAAACTTTCTTTATGCTGGAATTTGACGATCTGCCATCATATCAGCGCGAATATGAGAAAGATAAACCGGTATACCCTGACTCTGGGATAACCCGAGAAAAGAGTTGCATTAAGATTCGAGATGGATTCTTGTGCGGGAATGATACGCGCAGGATTTTTAGACGCCGAGACACGGCAGGATTTGATTGAGCTGGCGCGGAATGGTTCGGTCGAGCATCGGCTGGCGCGGCGCGCGAACGCGCTGATTTTGCTTGATCTCGGGCAAAGCTGTGAAGAGGTAGCGATCAATCTCTTGCTGGATGACGATACGATCCG
>CAIXLI010000017.1 GCA_903920205.1 uncultured Pseudomonadota bacterium | reverse complement strand
GTCCGCATCGCGCTGGAAAGCGCCGTGTCGGTCGCCGGTCTGCTCATCACCACCGAAGCCATGATTACCGACAAGCCCGAGAAAAAGGCTGCGGCAGGTGGCGGTGGCGGCATGGGCGACATGGGCGGGATGGATTTCTAAATAATTTCTTGGGTTTGCCCCTTGGCAAACTCTTGGAAATTATTGATCCGCCGAAGCACTGCCCTTGCGGGGCGAAGGCGGATTGCTCGAAGTAAAAAATATGAAGGGCTGCGGGAAACCGCAGCCCTTTGTTTTTCAAGAGGTTAGGTAAAAACATTATTCCTTTCATCCATCAGGTGTTAAAATGAAAGCCATAGTAGCATAAGAAATTCAGGATGGATTTATGTCCATAACCTATAATTTTAATCAAGCGCATCACGCCCTACTTCGTAGGACAGGAAAAGCTGCAAGGAAGAGCATCATCTGTGCTTTGTCTCTCGTCGGTTTATTTGGCGGAGGCTATCTTGCCTATACTAGGCCCCCCTCTCCTACCTGCACGATGGTCGTGGGAGGATACAAGGAATACGACTATGATTCCAACCAGCAACGCAATCAGCGTAGCGTAAAGTTACAGGCCAAATATCTTAAGGACAAAGCAGAACTCGATGCCGCGATCGAAAAATGCGTGAGCGCCCCTGACCACTGCAATCATCGTGTCAGAGAGTTTGCAAATATGATCGAGAAAGTAAAAGAAATATCTGACCCGTTGGTTCGTGCTGAAGTTATTAACGCCTTCATCAACAATGCGATCCAATACGACAGCCAGGAAGTGAAGAAATCTGTAAGAGACACGGATCATCTTTCGTTACTTGAAGCCATCATTCGCGGCAGAGGCGTATGTGATGAGATATCGGGATTGAAACTCTATGTTTTAGAAATAACGGGCTTCGATAGAAATAACATCCGATGGCTCGCGGAGAAGGTTTTTTCTAATGGAAAGAAACACACAAACGGTCACGCCGTCACCCTTGTGCGCATCAAGGGGCAAGATTGGTTTTTGAACAGCCAACAGCTTATAATCATCGGGAAAACTATCTCCCGCTCGAACGCAAAACGGTGCGTGGATTATACCTCCACACTCGAACCAGCCGCTACGCATTTTAACTTTTCTAAAAGAAGCTTTATCCACAACGAGCGCAGGGTTTATGTACCTGACTTCTCCTTTAATTCGACGCACGCCTTCTGCTTTTTAGAGAAGGCTCCCCGCACAGATCAAAGCAATGTCCCGAAAGAAACGCGTGAAGCCAAGACGAAAGTAACGCGATTGACGAATGCCGATTGGCGCCAATACAAGCTGTCATGGGTTATCAATTCTGCCTTTTCCAGCCATTACAGAATTGTTGACGATCAAAAAACGGAGGCCGTCCCCACTATGGAAGGACAAAGCACGTCCCCGCAAACTCTTAACAAAACGGCAATCACCTCCCGTCCAGCCTCCACCACCGCGGCATCAGGAAACATCGTTTTAGATTTTTAAATCGTTTTCCGATAAAGTCGGCGCATGACGTCCCCCTCCCCCATTCTTTTCGACCGCGCCCTTGTCCGTTGCCACATTGAGCGGGCCAACGCGCGTTTTACTGAACATAGCGCATTATTCGACGACACCGCGGTCCAGCTTGAAGAACGGAGGAGCGATGTTTTGCGCTTCCTCCCCCATGCGCTCGACCTTAGCCCGTTTCCGTTTTTGGCTCGGCGCGAAGATGATGACCTGATTGTCTCGAACCGCGCTCTTGCCCTAGATGAAGAAACCCTGCCCTTTGCGCCGCACAGTTTTGATCTGATCGTCAGCAATATGGGGCTGCATTGGGTCAATGATGTACCGGGGGCTTTGGCGCAGATACGCGCTGCGCTCAAGCCCGAGGGATTGTTTCTTGCGGCGTTGATTGGCGAAAACAGCCTTTTTGAACTCCGCGCCTGCCTTTTGGAGGCCGAGATTGCCGTCAGCGGGGGCGCAAGCCCCCGTTTATCGCCTATGATAGAGTTACAAAGCGCCAGTGCCCTGATGCGCCGCGCAGGTTTCGCGCTGCCTGTGGCGGATATCGAAACCGTGACGCTACTCTATCCTGATATGTTCGCCTTGATGCGCGATTTGCGCGGTATGGGGCAAACCAACGCCCAAACAAACCGCCTGCGCTGGCCCACACGCCGCGCCGTTTTTTTTCAAGCCGCAAAACTGTATCGGGAACGTTTTGGCACCGCCGAGGGGCTAATTCCCGCGACTTTCGATATTATTTATCTGCACGGGTGGGGGAAATAACGCGCCCACGAGTTCCCCCCTTACCACCCGTCAATTTTAAATTCTTGTCATTCCGTGGCGTGCGCAGCACGAACACGGAAACCAGCGTGCTTCCCCATAAGCAAAGTCAGCACATGATAAGGGCTGAAAAAGCAGGATAAACTCAACCTTTGCCCTAGAACGCTTAACGCCCATCTTTACGGAATGACAAATTTTGGAAAAATAACGCGCCCACGAGTTTAACCCTATTTTAGGGGTTATGCGCGATTTTC
>CAIXLI010000016.1 GCA_903920205.1 uncultured Pseudomonadota bacterium | reverse complement strand
GTGACCCCTACCGTGTGAAGGTAATGCTCTCCCGCTGAGCTACGCACCCCTATCGAGCAATTGTCCTGTGGGTCGTTTTCAAGACAGGGAAGGCAAATAGCGGGTTTGGGCCTCTGGGTCAAGAGATTGCCGCAAGCTGCCCGTGGCATGGGGGCAACAGGCCGGGAAGACATGATAAGATTGCGCTGCGTTGCATCAAAAAATGCTTCCCGAATCAAAAAGCAGCGCTAGGCTTTTTAGTGCAGGCCTGTGTGTAGGAGAGCCGCCATGAGCCAGGATATCAAGAAAGAGTGGAAGCGAGTGCATCTCTGTCCTCGAGCACCCAACTACACTGACAGCGCAAACCGCCAAACAAAAATTCAGCGCACGCTATCCGAGGCCGAAGGACTTTTTGCCCCTATCGTCGACAAACTGAACCAAGCCATTTTTCCGAGTTCCGGCAAGAAAGCATTTTGTCTATCAACGTGGGAAGGCACGAATGGTTCCTCGCCAGCAGTCTTTGTGAGGATAGACTGCAATTCATCCGAACAGAGACAAGATGATGCGGTTTGGAAGAAGATGAACAGAAGGTTTCTTTTTTACATTCCTATTGCCCGATCACAAGAAAACATGACCTTTGCCCGCACATGGAAAATGTCGGGAACAAAAACAACAACCACACAAGATTTTTCTGAGGTGCTCAGGGCTATGTTCGATCATTTTTTTGGCGAGCACGCCGTCCTGTCTGGGCGAAGCAACTTCACCAGTTTTCAGGATTTCTCCGCCGCCCTGTTGAACGGTGAACAACAACCAACGAGAGATACCACGAAACCGCTCACGATCCAGCCGCTGGTGAAAGCCCTCGCATCCTAAATCGCGCTGCTGGTGATCGTCTGATACGCGCTGATAACTTTGTCGCGGATGGCGGTGATTTCGGTCAGGACGACTTCGGCGTTGTCCATCGCCGTTACGACGCTGGCGAGATCAGCCTTGCCGGAAACCGACGATGTCGCGGCTTTTTCGCCCTCATGCAAAGACGATACCGCGTTGCCGAGGAATCCCTTGACCATCGAGCCAAAGCTTTCTCCGCCGCCCGAAGACGATCCGACCGCGTCGCCGATGGAATCGAGAAGGCCGCCGCTTTTCTTATAGGCCGATACGGCACCTGTGACATTCAAAACCATGGGAACCCCCGTTATTGCAACATACCGATTGTTTTCAGAACCATCGTGCGCGAAGCGGCGATGACGTCGAGATTGGCTTGATAAGAACGGCTGGCCTCGCTCATATCCATCGTTTCGACCAGCGGATTGACGTTCGGCTGCAAAACATAGCCTTGCGCGTCGGCGGCGGGATGCGAGGGGTCGTATTTCTTGGCGAATTCAGAGGTGTCCGCGCGAACGCCCACGACTTTGACTTTATACGCGCCCAGCGCCTTATCGAATTCGTTTTTGAACGTGATGACTTGGCGTTGATAAGGTTTTTGCCCGGGCGCTGATGCCGTAACGCCCGCATTGGCGACGTTTTCGGCAATAACCTTCATCCGCAGGTTCTGCGCCTTGAGCGCGGAACCGGAAATAGCGAAAACATCTGTCATCTCATTCGACATTAATCATCCTTCGCTTACGCGCTGCTGCCCTTAACGGAGATTTTAATCAACCCGATCATCTTGTGATAAATCGACGTCATGGTCTGATAATCGACCGAGGTTTTAGAGACTTCCATCATCTGCCGTTCGATATCGACCGTGTTACCGGAAGGAAGTTCTTCCGTGTCTTTCGACTTAACCGTTTGAGCGTTGGCTCCCGCCATCGTCGCAGGCAGAATATGACGCGGATCGGTCGCCGCCATGGTGACGCTGGCCTGCTTCAACGCATCGCCAAAACTGAATGGCTTCAGCTCCAACTGTTTGTATTTCGGCGTATCCGCATTGGCAACGTTTTCGGCAAGCACGGCTTGCTTCTGAGTGAGATACGACATCTTCTGCGTCAGAAGGTCGAATAATCCAGAGACGCTTGAACTCATAAAGACAACTCCTGCCAAGAAGATGGCCGTTGCACTAGCGAAACAGTCTGGTCCGCGACAGTTAACAAAAGGTTAATTGCCCTTTGTAAAGAGATGCGGTAGAATCGCGGGATGGAAGAAGAACACGACCTCCAGCCTAACATATCCCCGATCCATTCGCCAGAGCGTCGGTCTGTCGCCGTCGCTTTGAAAGGAAGTATCGGAGAGAAATCAGAAGGAAGACCCGATTCCCTCCCCAAAGTTATCGCATCCGGTTATGGAAAACTAGCAGAACAAATTCTAGAGATGGCGTTCGAGAAGGGCATCAAAGTTCGCGCCGACGCGGATTTAGCGGAATTGCTCGCCACGCTCGACCTTAATACGCCCATCCCCAGCGAAGCGATCGTAGCCGTGGCCGAAATTTTAGCCAAGGTTTATGAAGCAAATGCAAGAATGACAGCCGCCCTCTCGACGTGAAAGGACACGCATGACGCCCCCTCTCTCAGGCATGAAAGCCGTAAAATCTTTGATGCAGGAATTCGACTCTGTCGACGCCTACCTCCAAGCTGTACGCGAAATTCTACAAGAAGGGCACATGCCCGACATCGCCGATCTGGATAACAGGGTCGCGCGGTTATGCGAGACCGTCGAGAAAGTAACCCCCGACATTCAAGAACGTTGTCTGGCAAAACTTGACGAGCTTCTGAAAAAACTTAACACCTGCGAAGAAGACATGGTCGCCTTTCAGGCGGTGCGGACTCAAAGCGGGCAGCAATGACGGATCCCGCCGATTTTTCATGGGTGCGCGTGATTTTTGCCTTTTCCGTCGTGTTAGCGCTGATGGCGGGGCTTGGCTTTGTGTTGAAATATATCAGCCTGCGGGGGTTTACTCTCT
>CAIXLI010000015.1 GCA_903920205.1 uncultured Pseudomonadota bacterium | reverse complement strand
TAGAGAGCCCCAGCTTTTTGCGGACATGCTGCATGAGCCGGATAGTCAGGTCGTTGCTATGGAGCAGGAAAGGTGCTTCGAGCCGCCAGAGCAGCCGGGCACCGCCAGAAATAGTTTTGCTAATATACTGCGGGCGGAAATCAACGCAGTGGTCGAGAACGGTATCGCGCGCGTGTTGGTCGATTCGGCCATCATAGTCTGCAACGATCCAGTGTAGACGGACGGCGGGATTATTTTTTGAGTCGATGCGCATCCCAGAAAGCAACCCCTCGAATCCAGAATAAAAGCAGTGGTCGAGATCGGGCCTGCTCCATTCGGATTTCGACGGGGCAATTGTTGTTGTTTCCCAGGGCTCACATAGTTTGGTTTTGTTCGATGCGAGATTTTTTATGGCGTGTAGCATATGTCCGCTCCTTATAGGTTAGAGTTAAAAAAAACATGGGGCTCTACCCAAAGGGGCGGAATCAACCGGAAGAAGCGGCCTTTACTATATATAGGAAATGGGTCGCAGCTGGGGTGCAACAGGAGGAAACCGACACGAAACGGGATGATGCGGCATGGGGCGAAATGGGACGGAATTAACAGGCGAAAAAAAAGTAATTTTTTTCTAAGCCGCCGTCGAAAAATCAAACGGAGGGGTGATGACTGCGACAGAATGAAACAAAGCCGCCTTGTCTCTCACGAAACGGGAAATGTGACCGACAAAGCATTTTGAGTTCAATTCGTGATCATCAAAATGAGTCTCGGCCTTACTCGAGCGGTGCCAGTCTCAAGGTCGCCTGTATTTTATCACGGTGTTCCGATGACACATGCGCCTCATCGGCATAATCACGCCATCGCTTAATCACCGCGCGCACATCTTCAATGATCGTCTCGACACGTCCACGCTTCATTGAAACGGCCTTGGCACACGCTTTGAAATCATCCAGAACAAAGCCGTCCTGTTTGCCATTCAGAGTCATTTGATGGGACGAGGTCCATTGGCCGCTGGGCTGAAAGCTATAGGTCATGTCGAACGCGGGCGAAAGCGACCACGCTCCGGATTTATCCATCAGGAAGGCGATGTTTTTCACATGATCGTCCTGATTGCGACCGATGATGTTGAAAACCATCCGGCGGAACTGCTCTTCCACCGCGCTCATCGGTAAGTCCAGTCGGCGGATCACCTGCAGAGCCTGCTCATAGCCATAGGCGCCCGCCTGATTGAAGTCATAGTGTGCCAGTCCGCACAGCGACTGCATGTGGAGCTTTTCGCCGCCGTCCATTCGGTCAAAACGCTTGGTCATAAAATGCCTACGTCCGTTTTCCTCAAATAACCGGCACTTAGTCATCGTGATCCCGGCATCCTTTGCCATCCGGTAATAGGCATACTCGATCGCGCCGTAGCCCTTTGGATCCTCCAGTTCCTTGTCCTTATTGCCGCGAACCCCGTCGAACTTCATCAGCCAGTATTCGAATCCCTTTCCGGCCTTCACCTGTCCCGAGCGAACCTCATTCGTTTCCGGATTCCAGGCGATAACCGCTTTGGCCCGCGCTCCACCTGCCGAAGTGCCAACCCGCAGAATTTCCCGAAGCGCCGCCTCTTTTTCATCATCGTGAAACGATTCCTGCAGATTGCTTCGATGCGTCAATACCTCCGAAGCCAGCTCGACCAGTTTTTTTACTTCCACATGAGACGACTCGCGGGCGATCGGACCCTGGGCCGGAGCAAACTCCAGCGCGCCCATGCCACGCGCACCGGTATAACAGAGGCGCTCCACCGAGTTGAACGATTCCGAAGTGCGCCCATGCCGCGCCAGCCAGGCATCGATCAGTGCATTTCCGAAGCGATCCGGCAGCGAATCGGCCAGCAGACCCGGCAACCCATGGAAGGTTTCCCGACGCAAGGCGGGAAAGGAATAGAGCCGGGTTGAAGGCGGCATCATCAGCGGAGCAACTTCGATTCCGCTGCCCGCAAAAGTCGGATCATACTGAAACGTCGCCGTACCGGCACCCTCCTCCAGCGCCACCACGCCGATCGTGCGCCCCCACAATTTGACTTCCGCCGTCGTACTCACGCTTCATCACCCCACTGCCACGGCTTGCCGGACGGGCTCTTCTTCTTCCGTGACGCCCGCTTGCGTTCTTTACCTTTCAACTTCAACAAATCCATCGGGCTCGGCCCCGCGGCGGGCACCAGCATTTCCAGACGGTCCAGCAGCTCCAGCACCCGCAGAATCCGGATCAGGGTCGCCGTCTGCGTGGTAGCTCCCGCCTCGACGCGTTCGACCGTTCGCTTCGACACTCCCGCCTGCTCCGCCTGCTCCGCCTGCGTCAACTGAAGTTCCAAACGACGCTGCGCAAGCCGACCGCCCAGTTCCGCCAAGATGGCCTCATCAGCCAATAAAGGTTCGATCTTCATGACGCCTCCTTCTTTATCTGGATTGTCTTATATCGTAACAAGTGGCTATTTAAAAGCTTTTTTGCTGATATTTCGTAATATTTGACGATTTAAATAAAATGGCTATCAGCAGAGATTTTCAGTTTCATCTAAAAAATCTGGGCGTTCAAACTCTCCAGCTTTTCGATACCTCAACTCTCTTGAACGGATCACTTTCCACGCAAACCTTACGCCGCAGCGAAAATCCTGCTGGCGCTCTGCTGCCAGACATGCTGATAAACCTTCTTGGACAATGCCTGCTTGTCCTCATCGCTGAACGGAGGATTCGGCAACGTCATCCATAAGTGATCCTGAATCAACACCTCGACTTCGGCCTGAGTCTGTTCTTTTATCCCACTAGCTTACTCTATGTATAAGCAATAAGCACCCCGCTGGGGTGCCCTGCACCCTCTTTATAAATGTTTTCTTTCTATGCCTCACGCATGGCGCAGACCGGGCACAGCAAGGCAGCGCGGGGCTACAATCAGTCAAAAGCCTGCCTGTTCCAATGTAACCCGGCGTTGGTTCGCTGCTTTTTATAAGACGGCTCGTGTAGCGTGCAGGCGTAAATCATCTGGCTTGCGGCCTACGGCTGAACTTGTGGCTAATTTGTGGCTTATCTTGTTTATTCTATAGCGGAACCGTACGGAACGCTTGAGACTGGCTTTATGAAAGGGGTTTGAACAAAGACCCCGTCTTTATTGCCTAAAACGCTTGTTTTATTGGCTAAAAACTGGAGCCGGCGGAGGGATTTGAACCCCCGACCAGCTGATTACAAACGTGAACCCCAGTCTATTTATGATGTTAGCACGTTGCAGATTGTTTCTATATCCGCTTCGTTACTAGGATATTACCAAAACCAACAACCTGATCAAGGGAAATTGAAACAGTTCAGAACAGGATGCTTTTTGATGCCTCAAACCCGAAGTTTCCCCCGAAGTTTTCAGAGTGTTTCAAGGCGAATTTCGCCCTTCCTTTTTCTGCGTTCGAGGCAGAGAATCACACACCCGCCAACGGGGAAAGTCAATTGTTTATCTTTAAACAGAAGGAGGCTGACAATGGCGACGATAGATACAAGATCCATTAACGAGCAGATCATTCTGGCTGTGTTTACGGCAGGGGATGAAGACAAGGTGAAGGCCTTGGATATTCTACAAGGCAAAGAGGTGCGGCTGGCATTGAGCGGGCCGCTCTTGTTGAGCATGGGTGAGGCCACGGATTTGCTGGGTGTGAGCCGGGCAACTCTTTGGCGTATGCTCGAAGCGGGCTCTCTGGAAAAAGTTGAACTTTATGCGGGGTCATACCGTCTCCGCGTTTCAGATATTCTGGAGCTGGTTGAAAAACGGAAGCCTGCTAAGCCGAAAGATGCCTGGGTTGCGACATCTATCTAATATCGCGGCTGATAGCATGGACAATCAACCGTCTGAATATTCCAGCAATCCAAGCCGGAGCATAACGAATATCTTTGATCAGTTGCAGACGAGCAGCAGCATCCAGTCGCCGATCCAAACTGGCGATCACCCCCTCATCTACATGAGCCTGACCGATATAGCGCAACGCCTGGATTACTAAGCCACTGATCCGCCCCGCCGTTGCCATGATGCGTGGAGAGGTTTGTTTCAACATAATCTGCCTCCGGCCCACCTGAACCGTCCGGGACCGGCCATCTGTCAAATAAACGATCCGCATCGGAACCTGAGTGGAAAGCCCCAGTAGATTCGCCGCATACGCGCCGGAAGGCTGAAGACGGATCGCATCGCGCCCGGCCAGCGCTTTGGCGATGTCATCAGTCGGTGCCGCCAATTCGCCGAGTTGTTCATCCGTCCGGGGATAATCATACAGACCTCGGGACAGTTGACGAATCATGCCCGACTCGTGGAGACGTTGCAGCGTGGTGGAAATTGTAGAGCGGATGCACAAATCCTCAAAATCCCGTGGAGTAAATATCCATCCTCTACCGTGAGAACGAATCCTCCCAACGATCTTGCCATGAGCACTCTCTGCCTTTGTCTTCATATCTTATGAGACAAAATCGTATACATATTTGTCTCAACTGCAAGGAGACTTTTACCGCCACGACTCATTGTTTCAAACCATTGCATTTCATTGTTAATAACAGGGATTAACAAAGGGTGGGATTGTTTCAGGATATTGCTAATGGCAATGAAAAGCAGGGGCGCGTAGCGCACGAGGCTCCATTTTATAAGGGGGCTGCGCTTGAACCTGAATGGTATCTGGCACCGAGTGACCGTTTCACGGTGTTTCAGTTTCCCTGTAAATATCAGGAAAAAGCAGGGCGCGTAGCGCACGGGGCCCCAATTTATAGGGGGGCCGGGCGAAGCCTGGGGGCCCCATTTGCCGCTCCCTTCGGTCACTGCCCTGCCGTCGGCGGTGCCTCTCTCGCTGCGCTCGGGTCCAAGGGTTGGAAAAATACAGAGTTCGGAAGACGGCGGTTAGATTTCCAAGCATTGGAAGAAGCCGTAGTGCGAGTTCCAATACTCGGAAGACATCTGCCTCGCAGAGTTGCAGAGCATTATTGAAAAGGATGAAGCCTCTGTTTCCGATGCTTGGAAAACCATGCCCCGCAGGGGAGCCGGAACGGCGAGGCCGCAACAGCGGGTGCCTTCCGCAGGCGGCGCGTTGAGGTAAAGCCGGCAAGGAACGGCTGTTGTTTGGAGCGGAGCCCGTGCGGGGTTCCCGCAGATCCGGCATTTTGCGCCCTTGTGAAAAGGCCGAAGCCCTTGGCGCAAATTGGCAAGGACAAGGGAACCCTCACGGGTGGAGTGACTCTCACCACAACAGAGATTGGCTGAAACGCGGGGCTGGCGCGGTTTCTGCCGCGACGAAGGAGCAAGCACGAAACCGTGACAGCTTTGGGGAAAAGGGGTGAGGCGTATTCGCCGAGGGGGAAGCGGGCCGCTTGCGGGGGGCTTCCCCCTGGGAAAGGAGTGAGGCTTTTGCTGAGCAAACGCCGAGAGGAAAACCCGCCCAGAGGGTGGGTTTGCTTCTTCGGTGGAGCGGGACAAGTGAAAACGTTGAGGCCATCGAAGCCCGTTGCCGTGCGAGAGCGCGAGCCGGTGCGGGCTGAGCCCTGCGAAGACGGAACGGCTGAACACAGCCGGACGGATGAGCGCGAGGCGGCCCAGACAGAACGAGTTCTGTTGAGCGCAAGGGTTGAAGCAAAGGCCCACGTTGCATAATTGATCAATTATGCGATGTTGGCCGGTCCTTCGGTTGCAAGACCCGTGAGCGTGGCCGCCGAGCTATTCCCCGAGAGCAGGCCGGTGAATTCCGGTGATTGTCCGGAACTGAACCGGTCCGCGTTCAACCCATACCACCCCACGGAGTGTTGTCTGCAACAGCAGACAGCCCGAGGGAGTCCGCCCCGAAACATGATGGCGCGATGTATTCGAGCGCCATGATGTTGCGGGATCAGCGGACTGCCGAGGTAGAAGGCCCGTTCCGGAACTGAAGCGGACACCCGAGCGCCGAGGGCGGTTGCGAAGCAACCGTAGGAGGCCGAAGGGTGGAACGATGAAGAGCCGGTTCGGGCCGCATAACTACATCCCCCTTTGGGGGCTTGGGGGATAGATACCTCCCGCGCGTAAAAAGGAGTTGTGAAGCTGGTTTGAACCGTGAAGCGGTTCAAGCTGCGGAACAATTCCTTTTGTGCGGTTACATCCCCCTTTCCAAGGGGGCTTGGGGGGTTCGAGTGCAATGAAGTGGTTTTTGGCAACGGGCGGAATGAGGTACGAGTGAAGCCCGGTGACAAAAGACACTTGATTGCGCGAGACCGTAGAGAGAAGACGAACGGGAAAATAATCAATAAACAATGCTCGATGTTCAATTTTCAAGGGTTGGAAAAATACCTACCTGTGAGAACGACGGCGGCGGCGCTTAGCGGTTTTGTAAGGGAAAAGAGATTGTAAAACCGGCCAATTACGAATGGCTATCTTGTGTCGCATTTCCGCCAACTGAATGGAAGTACCCTGACGCTGTGCAATCTCTTTGTACGACACACCCTGATAACGCCAAGCAACGATGTCGCGCAGCTCGGAAGGCAAAGAAAGAAACCCCTGTACGAAT
This sequence comes from uncultured Pseudomonadota bacterium, assembly GCA_903920205.1. Taxonomy (GTDB): domain Bacteria; phylum Pseudomonadota; class Alphaproteobacteria; order UBA9219; family UBA9219; genus CAIXLI01. Next base: position 211 of record CAIXLI010000015.1, on the reverse strand, counting down.
TGAGCCAGCACATCCGCGGGAAGCATTACGGATTTACGATTGGAGATTTCCGATTGCCGATTGGCGGGATGAAAAAATTCAAAACCGGGTGCAGGAGTCGGCGGATTGAACTCGTCAAACGGAACGGAATAGAACGTATCCTCACCCAGCTTGCAGGCGGCACAAGGAGTCTCGTTCCAAGGTTTGGAATCGAAGTCGCCTCGCAGGATGG
>CAIXLI010000014.1 GCA_903920205.1 uncultured Pseudomonadota bacterium | reverse complement strand
TCCGTGTGTTTGCCATCTCTATCCCCTTGGTTCTTCACCATTCTAGGGGCGATATCACACCTTAGCTCGATGCCCAAATCTGTCCAGTTTTCGGGGGCCAGCTCACGATTATTATACCAGCAAGCACGACGAATGGAGCACGACCCGCGATACCGTCCGTGAATTGCTCACCGACGAGGAATACCGCGCCGCCCGCGCTTCCGTGTCCAACGCCCATTACACCTCGCCGCTTGTCGTCGAGGCCATGTGGTACGCGCTGGAACGCATGGGCGTCGAAGCCGGTGCGCGTATCTTGGAACCCAGTATCGGCACAGGCAATTTCTTCGGCCTGATGCCAGAAAACCTGATGGCAAAAACCCTCCGTGCCGGTGTCGAGATCGACTCCATCACGGCACGTATCGCCAAGCATCTGTATCAGGATGCAACCATCTTTGAAGTTGGCTTTCAGGATGCGCCATTCCCAGATGGGTTTTTTGATGTCGCCGTCGGTAATGTACCATTCGGCAATTACGGCGTTCACGACTCTGCCTATAAGGCATGGCAGACGGCTTCGATCCATGATTATTTCTTCGTCAAAACGCTCGATAAATTGCGCGACGGCGGCATTCTGGCTCTGATTACCAGCCGTTACACGATGGACAAGAAAGACAGCGAAATCCGCCGCTATCTGGAATCCAAAGCCGATTTTCTTGGCGCGATACGCTTGCCCAATACGTCTTTCAAGGACAATGCTGGAACGGTGGTGACGACCGACATCCTGTTCCTGCAAAAACGCCCCCAAGGACAGGAAACGCAAAATATGTGGGCGTGGGAGATGGTTGCGGATTATGCCGCCGATGACGGCTCCATTGTTGCCCTGAACGAATACTATGTCCAGCGACCGGAGATGATGCTCGGCACCATGAAGTCCGTGCATAGCCGTTATGGCATGCAGCCGGAACTGATTGGCGCGATTGATGCCCTGCAACTGGAAAAGGTCATCAGGGAGAACATACCCAATTATGTCTATAAGCCACGCGCCCTTGAGTCGACCGCTGCCCCCGTTCCTCCCCAGCTTGTGCCCGACGTCAACATCTTGTCAGAGATCAAAAATGGCGCATACACGACGGTCGATAATATATTGGGCATATATCTGGACGGCATATTCACTCCAATAGACGCCAAGTCCAAAGCAGAACCCCGCATTCGCGGCATGATGAAAATCCGTGACTGTGTCCGTGAGGTGTTCAGGACGCAACTGTCGGATGCCAGCGAAAAGGCCATTGTCGATGCGCGGCATAATCTCACTTATGCCTATGACCGCTATGTGCGCGACTATGGCTGCTTGTCGAATAAAGAAAATTGTCGCGCCTTTGCCGACGACCCCGACGCTCCGTTGCTGCTGTCCTTGGAGGAAAGCTATGACGACGCAACCCATAAGGCCAAGAAAGCGGCGATATTCGAGAAACGGACGCTGGAGACATACCAGCCTGTCCTCAGCGCGGAGACTGCCGCCGAAGCCTTGGCGGTATCCCTCAATGAGTATGGACGGCTGGAATGGGGGCGTATGTCTGCGCTTACCGGCCAGTCCATTACCTCCTTGCAGCGCGAACTCGGTTCTCTTGTCTATGAAAACCCCTCGACCAGCGCATGGGAAACCGCCGACGAATATCTCAGCGGCAATGTGCGGCAGAAACTGGTGACGGCGCGTCATGCCGCCAATCTCGACAAGAAATACCTCCGCAATATCGCACCGCTGGAAGGCATCCAGCCGACCGACCTTGTCCCGACCGAGATTGCAGCGCGGCTGGGCGCGACATGGATACCGACCGACGACATAGCCGATTTTGTTGCCGAAATTGCTGAGGCCGAGCCGTCTGCCCTGCGCGTCGATTATCTGGCTGATCTGTCGGCTTGGACGGTCACGGCAAAGGAATGGGTCAAATCCAATGTCGGCAACACCACGACCTATGGCACGTCACGTTTCACCGCAATCAATCTGATCGAAGACGCGCTGAATGGCAAAGTGCCGACCGCCTATGACACCATTCATATCGATGGACAAGAAAAGCGCGTCGTCAATGAAAGACAAACACTTGAAGCTCGGGAAGCGCAGCAGAAACTTAAAGACAAGTTTGTCGAATATATCTGGAAGGATGACGAGCGTTCGACACGTCTGGCGGCGATTTATAACGAGAAGTTCAACTCCGTTTGCCTGCGTACCTATGACGGTTCGCATCTGACCTTCCCGAATATGAACAAGACCATATTGCGCGACGGCGACCTCGCCCCGCACCAGAAGAATGCCGTCTGGCGCATTTTACAGGGAGACAGCACCTTGCTCGCCCATTGCGTCGGCGCGGGGAAAACATGGATTATGACGGCGGCGGCGATGGAGGCCAAACGCATCGGTCTGGTCAAAAAGAGCATGATGATTGTGCCGAACCATTTGGTCGAGCAATGGGGCAAAGAGTTTCTGAACCTCTATCCCCAAGCCAACATCTTCGTGGCGGGAAAAGACTTCTTCCAATCCGGCAATCGCCAGCAAGCCATGTCGCGCATCGCCACCGGCAATTACGATGCCGTGATTGTCTCGCATAAATCGTTTGAGCAATTGCCCGTATCGGATGAATTGTTCGACAAATACATGGACGCTGAATTGTCTTCACTCGAAGAAGCCATCCGCGAGGCCAATGAAGGCACCAAATCCAAGGGGGGAAACCGGCGCATCGTCAAGATGCTGGAAACGGCAAAGAAGCGTCTATCCAAGCGCATCGAAGACCGCACCAAGCGTGAAAAGAAAGACAAGACCATCACGTTTGAAGAACTCGGCATCGACCGCATCTTTGTCGATGAGGCCGATCTTTATAAAAACCTTGGTTTTGTTACCAAGATGAGCCGCGTCGCGGGGTTGCCCAATTCCACCAGCAACCGTTCGACTGACATGCATATCAAGACCCGCTGGCTGCGGGATCGGAATGAAGGCAAGGGCGTGGTGTTTGCGACAGGCACGCCGATTTCCAACACAATGGCGGAACTCTACACCATGCAACGTTATCTCGCGCCCGAAGCTCTGGCAAAGGCTGGGATGGCGCAATTCGACGCATGGGCGGCAAACTTTGGCGAAGCGGTCACGGCCTTGGAGCTGGCTCCGTCTGGCTCCGGCTACCGCATGCACACGCGCTTCGCCAAATTCGTCAATCTGCCGGAACTACTAACCATGTTCCGTGATTTTGCCGATGTGCAAACGCCGGAAATGCTCAATCTGCCACGGCCCACGCTGGAGGATGGCAAGAACCGCATCATCACCGCCCCAGCTACACCGGAATTAAAAGCCTTTGTGGACAGGCTGATGGAGCGTTCCGAGAAAATCAAAAGCGGCAGCGTCGATCCTCGTGACGACAATATGCTGAAGATTACCAGTGATGGGCGTAAGGCCGCGCTCGATATGCGCCTGATTAACCCCTATAGCGAGCCGCACCCGCAATCGAAAGTCAGCCTTGCCACCAAAGAGATATTCCACATCTGGAAGGATACATCCGACAGAAAATCGACCCAACTTGCCTTCTGCGATATGTCCACGCCGCATCCCGACCGTTTCCATGTCTATGGCGCTATCCGGCAAGGGCTTGTCGCACAAGGTATTCCCCCGCATGAGATCGCCTTTATCCATGAAGCCGACACCGACGCGGCAAAGCTGGCATTATTCGATAAGGTCAATAGCGGCAAAGTGCGCGTGTTGCTGGGTTCGACCGAGAAAATGGGGGCTGGAACCAATGTGCAGAAAAAGCTCTATGCCTCGCATAATATCGACGCGCCGTGGCGTCCCCGCGACATTGAGCAGCGCGACGGACGTATCCTGCGTCAGGGTAACGAAAACAGCGAAGTCCGCATACTCCGCTATGTCACCGAAGGCTCGTTCGATGCCTATATGTGGCAGACCCTCGAAACCAAGGCCAAGTTCATCAGTCAGGTGATGAACGGCGATACCTCGGTTCGCACCGCCGAAGACATCAATGGCGGCGCGTTGACCTATGCCGAAATCAAGGCCATCGCATCGGGAAATCCCGCCGTCATGGAAAAGGTCAAAGTCGATACCGAAGTCCGCAAACTGGACTCGCTGCGCACCTCGCATCTGCGCCGCCAGTTCGATATGCGGGGTAAAATCGCACCGACCCAAACTGTCATCAAATCTGGTCAAGATCAGCTTGTTAAGGTCAAGACAGACATTGAAAACCGCAATGCCAATGAAAGCGACGCATTCTCGATGGTCGTTGCCGGAAAAGACTATAGCGGCAAGGATGCGCGTGAAATTGCTGCAAAAGCCCTGAACGAAACCATCAACGCATGGCGTGGCAGTCCATCTCTCAAAGGTTGCGCCAAAATCACGGGGTTCGATGTTCTATGCCGTGGCGAGTTGGATGGAAGCGTATCGACCTTCCTGCGCGGCGAGGCGACTTACACCATCAATTACAATCCCGACAGCCCTATTGGCACCTTGATGAGCATCGAACGCACACTGCATGGTCTGGAAACGGTGCAATCGCGGCTCGAAGCCGACATACAGCGCGACGGAAAGGCATTGGCTGAATACAGGCTGCAAAGCGAGAAGCCCTTTGAGCATGAAGAACGGCTCAAGGAACTGTTAGTAGAGCAAACCCGTCTAAACGCCGCACTCGATCTGGACAAAAACGACACCCAAGCCGCCGTCGCCGACAGCGACGATGACGCTGACTTCCCCGCGCTTGATATTGACAGCCTCACCTCCGCCGATGCGCCGGTGCGGTGGGATAACGATAATCTGGTACTTCGACCGACAGGAACGGCGGATTTAGGAATGTAAGTATTTTCAGCAACCCAAGGGAGGATAATTATGGAACAGGAAATATACCGCGTGAATGATTTCTGCCTTCGTTATGCGATCTCTCGATCAAGCTTCTACCGTGAAATCCGCGCCAACCGCCTCCGCGTCATGAAGCGCGGGTGCAGAACCTACATCGCCCGCACAGACGCCGAGGCTTGGGTGGAGAGCCAGCGGCTCGTGGGGGACAGCGAGAATGTTTGATTTTCCCCAGAAAGGCGCAGTTTCGACCTTCCACCTCATTATTGATAGGCAATCCCCTGAAAACGCTCTTACTTTTGCTGAAATATCTAGTTGTCCACGGGGAAATAGTCTAAAAAATAACCGCGATCTTCATAGAGGCGGTAATTCCATCGACGGCGGCACACTTGATAACCCAGTTCCAAGCCAAGTATTACGCTCACGAGTTGGGCAGAAGGTTTCCATCCGACAGCCCTGAAAAGCTGGCGGGAGCGTTGGTTGATGCCCAAGTAGATCTGAACCCACATCAAGTTGAAGCTGCGCTCTTCGCTTTCCGCTCGCCCTTATCCAAAGGTGCGCTTCTCGCTGACGAAGTCGGTCTTGGTAAAACCATAGAAGCCGGTCTTGTCCTGTCTCAGAAATGGGCAGAACGAAACCGCAGCATACTCATCATCACTCCGTCCAACCTCAGAAAACAGTGGCATCAAGAGCTTCAGGAGAAGTTTTTCCTGCCGTGCCAGTTGCTAGAAGCCAAATCCTATAACGCCGCCATCAAACTTGGTAAGTTCAAGCCTTTTGAGATTAAAGACAAAATTGTCATCTGCTCTTATCAGTTCGCGCGGAGCAAAGCCGCTGATGTGAACGCCATTCGTTGGGATTTGGTCGTGATCGACGAAGCTCATCGCCTGCGCAATGTTTATAAGCCAGCAAACGTAGTTGCCAATACGCTTAAGCGCGCGCTCCAAGACGCCCCAAAGCTTTTGTTAACGGCAACACCCTTGCAAAACTCTCTTCTGGAATTGTTTGGCCTCGTCAGTTTTGTTGATGAGCAAGTTTTCGGTGACCTGAAAAGCTTTCGTGAACAATTCTCGTCTTTGGACGAAGAGCAGGTATTCAACACATTAAAAATGCGCCTTAAACCCATTTGTCACCGAACCTTGCGGCGACAGGTGGCGGGCATTATTTCTTATACCAAGCGCCATCCGATGGTCGAGGACTTCACGCCTGAGGAAAGCGAAGATCGTCTTTACAATCTAGTTTCAGACTATTTGCGCCGAGACAATCTTCAGGCTCTACCAAATAGCCAGCGCACACTTATGATATTGGTGTTGCGCAAACTTTTGGCTTCTTCGACATTCGCCATCGCCGGGGCGTTAAATACCCTCATCACACGCCTCAAAGAAAAACTTATCGCCCAACAGCCCAAACCGCTGGAAGAAGAGCTGGATCAGGATTACGAAGCGCTTGATGAAACGGCAGAGGAATGGG
>CAIXLI010000013.1 GCA_903920205.1 uncultured Pseudomonadota bacterium | reverse complement strand
TTAGGGCCTGTTACAAAATAACTTAGTCACTTTTTTTCTTACTCAGAGTTTGGGGCGATGGTGTAGTTCCACTCACCGTGAAAAGGGTGACGGAAAATATTGACTTCGGCAAGTTGTGTGTCCGCGATTTTTATTCCTTTTGGATACTTCTTTTCATCAAGTTCGGCCCGTACAATCAGACCCTCTGTCGTTGTCGTCCCGGCAATGAGCTGAACGATCGTGCGATAACTGCGCAGCGGCTTGCCGCGCCAATTTATCGTGATGAAGGAGAAGAGCCGATGCTCGATCTTATTCCATTTACTGGTTCCTGGCGGCAAATGACAGACCGTGATAGGGAACCCGAGTTCGTTGGCCAGTTTTTGCAGCTCGATTTTCCACAGGCGAACGCGATGACCGTTTGAACCGCCGCCGTCCGCCGTCACCATCAGGCCCTTGGGTTTCGGATAGCGTTTTTTCCCCATAGCCTTCCACCAGCGGCGAATGGAGTTCACGGCGAAGGCCGCGGTGTCATGATCGGTTCCCACGCTGACCCAACCGGTATTGTCGTTGATATCGTAAATGCCGTAGGGGACGGCGCGTTTCAGTTTGGGGTCGATGAAGTCATGAACGTTCACTTCCTCTGGCTTGTCTTTGGGACGCCATTCGCGGCCAGCGTTCTTGAAATTGCCAACCAATTCCTTCTTTTTTGTGTCCACGGAGATTACAGGCTGACCATCTCTTATAAACGTGTCCGCCTTTTTGTTGATGTACTCGAACTGCGCGTTCCGATCCATATGCCGGTTGCCTTCGCGGGTTTTTTCGTTGGCCTGCAAACTATACCCCAACTTGCGCAGACATTTGCCAACGACTCTATGGCAGACCTCGTGTCCTTTGTCTTCAAGCTCTTTGCTCAATTTGCGCAGGCTCAAGGACGTCCACAACAACTGGCGCATTGGATCACCGCGCGTTGCCGGTCCAACCAAGGCCTTAAGATCACCAAGCAAGGCTGGGTTCTGAACTGACTTCGCTTTGCGTCCCCCTCCTGATCGGCGTATGCGGCCCTTCTTGATCGGCCTCTTCAGGTCTTCCAAACCACGGTAGACCGTGCGTCGCGCCAGCCCTGTCGCTTGCGCTACAGCACTTACGCCGCCATGGCCTATCGCCCGCGCTTCGGAGGCCGCCCATATCCGGCGGCTTCGCTCGTCCAACGTCGGCGCTAGCGCTTTCCATTTTCTGCGAAGAGTTCTGATTTGCGAGGCTGCGATCATCTCCGCGATTCTATCGCGGCTGTTTCCTTGAAGGAATCCCCCCCCAGCTCTTTACTGTAAACTGTGACAAAACTGACTTAGTTATTTAGTAACAGTCCCTTAGGGCTTTATTGACGCCATCTTCGCCATTGTGAACGGCGTCGGCTTGCAAACCTTCTTGCGACAAATATTCGACCAGCATGGAAGTCAGCTCGCGGTCATCGTCTACGAGAAGAACCTTGGCCATTTTTTCCTGCGAAACAAAAGGTCGAAACACGGCTCTATTATGACTGAATCCGCGGCGTTGGACAAAGACTTTACACAACTTTACATGCGCTTAACGGCACTTAACGCGCAAAGGGGTAGAAAGAGCATAACGAATCTGGGGCGTCGAATGATGAAATCGCATTCAAAAGCAATTCTGATAGGCGTCTACGCCGCATTGCTGGCGGGGTGTGCGCTGGGGCCTGATTACGCCAAGCCTGAGATCGCCGCGCCGACGGAATGGGCCGCATCTTTGCCGTATAAGGGGCGCGTCGACAAGCTTGTCGATTGGTGGGGGCAGTTTAACGATCCCGTTTTAAGAGAACTTATCCTCAAGGCGGAAGCCGACAGCCCATCGTTGGCGAAAGCCATGGCGAACATCGACAAGAGCCGCGCCACCTTGACGATGGATCGGGCTTCTGGCTTGCCTAGCCTGACGCTGGACGGGTCTGCGGAGCGGCAGAAGCAGGTGATAACCGGAGCAGGGGCCACCATTTCCAACTTGTTTACCGGCACGTTGGACGCCTCTTGGGAAATTGATTTATTCGGCAAAGTCCGTCGCAATACGGAAGCTGCGGAAGCCCGCGCCGAAGCGCGCGTTGCCGATTGGCATGATGCGCGCATTTCACTGGCGGCGGAAGTCGCGGACGATTACGTACAATACATCGCGTGTCGTCAGCTTGCTAAAACTTACGATCAAAGCGCAGAGTCGCAGAAAGCGACGGCGCGTGTAACGGCGCGTTTGGTGCGGGCCGGATTGACATCGTCATCGGACGGCGACCTGACCGAAGCCGACGCTGAGAGCGCGGCAGCGACAGCGACGGAACAACGGGCGGCGTGCGAAATATTGGTCAAAGCTTTGGTGGATGTGACTGGAATTGCCGAACCGTCTTTGCGCGCGTTATTGGGTAAAGCCCCTGATGCCTTGTCCCGACCTGAAAAATTCACCGTCGATGCCGTTCCCGTGAATGTTTTGCAGCGTAGACCGGATGTTGTTTCGGCGGAACGCGAATTGGCGGCGTCAAGCGCCGAAATCGGCGCAGCCGTGGCCGACCAATTACCGTCCCTGTCCTTGACCGGCAGCATTTCGCGCAGCGGCGTTTCATTAAACGAATTGGCAACCTCGTGGCTGTTCGGGCCGACATTATCATTGCCCATCTTCAATGCCGGCAGCCGCGCTGCCGCTGTCGATACGGCAGAGGCTTCCTATAAGGCGCAATTGGCGACCTATAAGCAAAGCATTCGCACGGCGATTAAAGAAGTCGAACAAGATTTGGTTCGGTTGGACAGCGCGACAAAGCGCGAGGCGAAAGTAAGGGCATCGGCGGAGCGCTACCGCCGTTATGAAGCCACAACGAACGAACTCTACAACGCAGGCGGAGCCAGCGCGCTCACCTTGGAATCCGCCCGCCGCAACGCCTTAAGCGCCGAAGTCAACGCGATAACCGTGCAGCGCGACCAGATTGAATACTGGATCGCCCTTTACAAAGCCATTGGCGGCGGCTGGGACGGTCTTGCGGATGCATCAAAACAGTAATTGTCGGGGAGACTGAAAATGAACGGCCATCGTAAATTGCTTGTTGGAAGTGCGCTTGTTATCGCGCTCGCTGGCGCTAGCGCGGCAGGCTGGTTTTTTCTTCATCAGAACCAACATGCCATCGCCGCCGAAGCCTCTGAAACAACGCGTAAAAGCGTCATGACGGTGAAAGTTGCGACACCTGTGGGAGTTGAATGGCCGCAGATCATAAAAACAAGCGGTCCCATCGCCGCATGGCAGGAAGCTGTTATCGGGGCTGAGATCGGTGGTTACCGCGTGTCCGAAGTTAATGCCGATGTCGGCGATAAGGTTATTAAAGGCCAAGTTTTGGCAAAATTGGCGGACGATAGTGTTTTAGCGGATATACGCAAACAGGAAGCCGTCGTGACTCAGGCAAAAGCGTCACTCAAACAAGCGCAGGCGAATGCCAATCGCGCGCGCAAGGTCAAAGGCAGCGGCGCATTGTCTGAGCAGCAGATCGAAGAATATTTAATCGCAGCGGAAACTTCGGCGGCAACCCTCGCTTCTGCCGAAGCAGACTTGCAAAATACGAAAATCACCTTGGAAAAGATCAGCATCCGCGCCAGCGACGACGGCGTGATTACGTCGCGTAGCGCAACTTTGGGAACAGTCGTATCGTCCGGAAGCGAATTGTTCCTATTGTTGCGTCAGAATCGCGTTGAATGGAATGCCGAGGTGAATGCGCAGCAACTGGCCGCCATCAAGCCCGAACAGAAGGCGACGATAACCCTCGCCGGAGGCCAGCGGATTAAAGGCCACGTGCGTGTGGCTTCTCCAACCTTGAGCGCCACCACGGGACGGGCTGTGGTGTATGTCCGTTTGGAAGATGCGGCGGCCACCGCCGGAAGTTTTGCTAACGGAGACATTGAAATCGGTAACCAGAAAGCCCTCACCGTTCCGCAATCGGCTGTTGTTCTGCGCGATGGACGATCCTATGTGTTTACCTTGAATAACGACAATACAGTCACACGGCGCGTCGTCACGGCGGGGCGCTATCGCGACAATCGCGTCGAAATTCTCAATGGCATCGATGCAACCATGCGTGTTGTGGAATCCGGCGGCGCTTTCCTGTCCGAAGGTTCGCCCATAACTGTCGCGCCATAGGAGCAAACCCCATGAATTTCGCCACTTGGTCTATTCGCAATCCTGTACCGGCGCTGTTGTTTTTTATTCTTTTGACCGTTTTCGGCCTCAACGGCTTTCATAAACTTGGCATCCAGCAATTTCCCGATATGGATTTGCCGACTATTCAAATCGCAGCGTCATTGGAAGGCGCTGCGCCGGAGCAGTTGGAAACCGAAGTGGCGCGCAAGATCGAGGACAAGCTGGCATCTTTATCGCTTCTCGATCACATAACGACGACGGTTACCGACGGTTTGGTCAGTATCAGCGTTTCCTTTATCATCGACAAAGACAGCGAAGAGGCCTTAAACGAGGTTCGTAACGCCGTTGACGGCGTTACCGCTGATCTTCCGCAAGGCATGGCGATGCCGACGGTTTCCAAGGTTACGACGCAGGGGTCGGCGCTTTTGACCTATTCTATCGTTTCGGACAAACTGGATGAGCAGGACTTGTCGTGGTTCGTTGACGATGAAGTGACGAAAGCCGCCTTATCAGTCAAAGGCGTTGCGGAAGTTGACCGTTACGGCGGCGTTGACCGCGAAGTACATGTCGATCTTGACCCCACGGCCATGAATGGACTGGGTATGACGGCCAATGATGTATCGACACAGTTGAAAAGCGTAGAGAAAGACAATTCCGGCGGTTTGGGCGAGGTAGGCAGCAAGCGCCAGTCGTTACGCACGTTGGCTCAGGCTCGTGCGCCAGAAGAAATTGGCGCCATAACCCTGCCTTTATCCGATGGACGCCGCATACGGCTAGACCAGATTGCCAAAGTTTCAGATGGATACGCCGACCGCAGTTCTTTGGCTTACCGCGACGGCAAGCAAGTTATCCTGTTTCAGATCAAACGTTCCAAAGGCTTTTCCGATGCCAGCGTCGCTGCGAATTTGCGCGCGGAGATGGAGCATTTTGCCGCCATCCATCCAGAAGTGAAGATTGAGGAAGCCTCGACGACGGTGACGCCGATTATCGAAAATTATCACGGCTCCATGCATCTTCTGTTGGAAGGCGCACTTTTGGCGGTGATCGTGGTGTGGCTGTTCCTCAAAGACTGGCGCGGCACGCTTATTTCCGCAACAGCGTTGCCTTTATCGATTATTCCGGCTTTTGCCGTTATGTACTGGGCCGGTTTTTCTTTGAATACGGTTTCCCTTTTGGCCTTATCGCTCGTGATCGGCATTCTGGTAGACGATGCTATCGTCGAAGTCGAAAATATCTCGCGTCACATGCAGGGCGGTAAAAGCGTGCGTTCGGCTGCAATGGAAGCGGCAACGGAGATTGGGCTGGCCGTCATTGCGACGACGTTTGCTTTGGTTGCTGTGTTTTTGCCAACGGCCTTTATGGATGGCATTCCCGGCATCATCTTCCGCCAGTTCGGCGTCACCGCTTCCGTGGCCGTCATCGCGTCATTGCTGGTGGCGCGGTTGCTGACCCCGATGATGGCGGCGTATTTTATGCGGCCCACCAAACACGTCGATCAAGACGGCGCAATCATGAAATGGTATCTGGCTTTTGCCCGCAAATGCATCGACAACAGAGGAAAGACGCTGGCCGCGGTCGCTTTGTTCTTCCTGTGCTCCCTGTCGTTGATCCCGATGATTTCCACGGCTTTCTTTCCGGCGCAGGACAATGCGCAGACCAAAGCGATGCTGACTCTTTCGCCCGGCAGCACGTTGAACGATACGGTCTCGGTTACGAATGCGGCCTATGAAATCCTAAAGGGCATACCTGAAGTGGCTCATGTCATCGCCGCTGTCGGCACTTCGGGAGGTGGCAGCAGCGGTCCGGGTGATTCCAGCACGACATCCGATCCGCGCACCTCGACCTTAACGATCGATCTCGTTCCCCGTTCGGACCGCTCGCGCAGCCAAGCCAAGGTAGAGGACGCCATGCGACTTCTCTTGAAAACCTTGCCCGGCGCGCGTGTCGAAGTTGGCAGCGGCGGCAATGGCGAGCAGTTGGATATCACGCTGGCCAGCGACGATACGGATGCATTAGATAAAGCCGCCAGCGCGGTTGAAAGCGACCTTCGCACCCTTAAAGGCATCGGCAACGTGACATCCAGCGCCGCCCTGCAACGTCCGGAAATCCAAAATCGTCCCGACTATGCGCGGGCGGCAGCCTTGGGCGTCACCTCGACCGACCTTGCCGACGCTGTGCGCTTGGCGACGAACGGCGCGTATTCCCAAAACATGGCGAAGCTTAATCTGCCGCAGCGCCAGATCAATGTCCGCGTGCGTTTCGATCCGACTTTTCGGAACGATATCGACAATATCAAGCAAATCCGCGTTGCAGGCGCAAATGGTTCAATCGCATTGTCTTCCGTGGCCGATGTTGCATTCGGCAGCGGCCCTTCGCAAATCGACCGCATCGACCGCTCGCGCAACGTGACGATGTCGATTGAATTGAATGGCCGCCCCTTGGGCGACGTCATGCGCGAAGCCAAGGAGCTGACTTCCCTGCACTCGCTGCCAAGTTCCGTTCGTCTGGTCGAGCAAGGCGAATTGCAGCGTATGAGCGAACTGTTCGGCAGTTTTGGCATGACGATGGGCATCGGCATTTTCTGCATCTATGCCGTACTTGTGTTGCTGTTTCACGATTTCATGCAACCCGTGACGATTCTTATGGCATTGCCGCTATCTCTTGGGGGCGCGCTTTCTGCGCTTCTTTTTACAGGGCAGAATTTCTCCATGCCCTCGATCATCGGTCTTTTGATGTTGATGGGAATTGTCACCAAAAACTCGATCCTGCTGGTCGAGTACGCGATCATGTCCCGACGCGAGCATGGTTTATCTCGTACAGATGCGTTGATCGACGCCTGTCACAAACGCGCGCGACCAATCCTCATGACGACGATTGCCATGGGCGCAGGCATGATGCCAATAGCCCTTGGCCTTGGGGCCGACCCAAGCTTCCGTCAACCCATGGCGATTGTGGTCATCGGCGGTTTGTTGACTTCGACGGCTCTAAGCCTTCTGGTCATTCCTGTGGTTTTCACCCTCATCGATGATCTAAAATTATGGCTGACACAGAGGGCCAAATCTACGACGTTCTTTAACGTGCATACTGAATAGGCACACTATCGAAGGTTTGCGGACTTATTAGCATCCAGCCACGCCGGCTATCCTTCTGGCATATAACCATAATTATCTTCTTATGTAACATCGGCAAAAGGGCGGGCGAGATATTTACGAAGAGTTAAGGGATTTATGAATCCCTGTGGGTATGACGAATCAGCCCGAAGATATTGACGCCCTTGGCCTTAG
>CAIXLI010000012.1 GCA_903920205.1 uncultured Pseudomonadota bacterium | reverse complement strand
CCCGAATACACAACCTTTGCGCTTGCCGAAATCTTCGGCTAATTTACCCATAGTCTGCTGCTCCAAGTGGAGCACTTTGGGGTGGCCACAGGTGGAGCACTTTCAGATGGCCGCCGGGGTCATGAATACACTTCAATAAGGCTGATGAAACAAATCGGGCTTCTTGATAAGCCTCGGCGTAAATGAGCTTAATCTACCGGATTTTCTCGATAGGAATTGAACCTCCGACCTCGTCCTAGTTTCGATATGGCAAGAAAACTATCTTCGCGCTTATTCTAACCGCTTCTATAAGCTGCGTTTTTTTGTCATCCTTCTTGCTTCCAAACTGCTTCCACGAGGCAAAGTCGGGCAATTTTTAACGATTTCAGCGCCAAAATATTGTGCGCAAGTATTTGAAATATAAAAGAAAAACTGGTGCTGCCGATAGGAATCGAACCTACGACCCCGTCCTTACCAAGGACGTGCTCTACCCCTGAGCTACGGCAGCATGTGCGGGGCGGTGAAAACCGCGCCGAGGCGGGGTTTGTGCCACAATTGCGGGGCGGACGCAAGAACCTGTGTCTTTACCCTGCAATTTTCTTGTTCTGGAGGGTTATTCTTCCTTTTGCCGCATGTTGTTCAGCACATCGGCGTTGGTTTTGACCGGAAAGACGGTTTGCAGGTATTGCAGGTATTGATCCAGCAATTCAGCGCCTTCGGCCTTTTTGATCTCGGCGGCAATCAGATTCTTGCGCGGATCGTCTTTGGCGGCGTCGGCTTCGGTGATGCTGGCGAGTATTGCCACGAGTTGCTTGTTGCCTTCGACCGCCGTCGCCGTTTCGCCCTTTTTCAGTTTGAACGCCTGCGTCACGAGGGAGGAGGGCAGCGCACGATCCGTGTCGCCCACCAGAGACAAAGGCGTGGAGGTGCGTGAAGACACGCCTTCGTCTTTGTCAAAAGAGGACGCGGCTTTGCCTTCGTGCAGAGCCTTGGCGATTTTCTCGGCTTCGGTTTGCGCTTTCAGGATTCTTTCATGCGTTTTCCATGCAGTCACAACGGCGGGTTTGATTTCGTCGAAGGGGCGGACTCCGGAGGGGGTGACCTCGTCGGTGCGCACAACGTAGTAGTGGCCCAATTTGTCGTCTTCGATAGGGCTTGTCTCTCCGGCGCTTTGGGAGAAGGCGTCTTTCAGGACGTTTTCCTTGTTCGGAAATTCCGAAGGTGCTTTGCCATCCGGCAGAAGGCCCGTGGAATCCACCGCCGGAATTTTGACAAGACGCAGTTTCAGGCCGTCCGCGATATCGTCCAGCGAATGCCCTGCGGCAAGCTGGTCGTCCAATTGGTTGACAAGACGCGTCGCGGCTTCGACCGATTGATCGTGGCGCAGGTCGTCGCGCAGTTTGTCCTTGATCTTGTCAAAGGATGGCGTGCCTGCGGGATAGATTTTCTTAAGCTGGACGACATGCCAGCCCAATTGCGTTTTGACCGGCGCGCTGATTTCGCCTTCGCGCAGGGCGAAGACGACTTTCGACAAATCCGGCATCATGTTTTTTTCTTCCAGCTTGTCGAGAGGAATGGCGGTTCCTTTTTCGGCCGCTGCGGCGGAGGTCAGATCGGCGGAGGCGTGGGCCAGCTTTGCCAGTTTCGCGGCTTTGTCTTCGTCCGGCAAAACGATTTGCACGACGTCGCGGCGTTCGGGCTGTGCCATTTCGCCTCGCTTGGCGTCGTATTCCGTTTTCAGTTGCTCGTCCGAAATAGCGATGTCTTTCGCCAGTGTTTCCGTGGATAGAGAAGCCACGGTGATGCCGCGATATTCGGGGGCCGTGAACAAGGACGGGGTGCGGTTGTAAAATTCATGCAGTGCCTTGTCGTCGGGCGCGGGGATGCCGCCGATCTTGTCTGCATCCACCGTCACGACGTCCAAAACGCGTTTTTGCGCGCGCGCTTTGTACACCGCGTCGACGACGGTTTGCGGCGCGATATGGGTGCCGCCAAGGCCCCCCACTAAAATCTGGCGCGACAGGTCTTGCTGCCCTTGGGCGATAAAGGTTTTTTCGTTTAACCTTTGCTGTTCCAAAAGCTGACGGAAAAGGGGTTTGTTGAATTGACCGTCTTTCGTGCGGAAACGCGGGTCGTCGCTCAGCAATTTTAAAACCGATTCCGGGCTGACGTTGATTCCCTGCCGTTGGATGTCCATATCGACCAGCTGGCGCTTGATTTCTGCCTCCAGCGATTTGTCCAAAAGACCCATCTGGCGAGCCTGTTGCGCGGTCAGGTTGGGGGCTATCCTTTGCCTTGCCTGCGCCAGCGTTTCCTCGAACAAGCGGTTGAGCTGTTGGACGGAAATATCTGAATTTCCTACCTTTGCTACAGTTTTGCGTAAAGCGTTGCCACGAAAGACGTCGCCGATTCCCCATATGCTGAAACTGACGATCAGGAACAGCATAAGACCTTTGACGACCCAGGAATGGGCGATTTGGCGCATCGATTGAAGCATCGGAAACCTTTCAGGCGGGAATTTAACCTTTTGTGAACCGGAGCGTATGATAAGTATAGAACGTTCGTAACTCAAGCACTGACCGCAAAAAACTGACTGCGGAAGATTAACCGATTTATTGACGAGGCCAAAATGTCGAAAAGACGCCGTTTAATAGTCGCAAACTGGAAAATGTACGGACGTTTGACGTCGGGGCTGGTTTTGGCACGGGATATCGCGGAACTGGCTCAATCCGACCGTCCTTTGCCGTTTGATCTCGTCCTGTGCCCGCCCGCAACTCTGACTTGGGCGGTGGGCGAGGCGTTGCAGGGCACGCCTGTGGTGCTGGGCGGACAGGATTGCCACACGGCGACGCATGGAGCCTATACCGGCGATCTTAGTGCTGCGATGTTCGTCGATCTGGGGTGCCGTTATATTATTCTCGGCCATTCCGAACGCCGCTATGGTCATGGCGAAAGCAGCGAGCTAGTCGCGCAAAAGGTCGAAGCGGCTCAATTGGCGGGGTTAACGACTATTGTGTGCGTAGGGGAAACGGCGGCGGATTTGCAGGCCGGAGCGACCGCCGAGATCATCGAAAAGCAGGTGCGCGAGTCTTTGCCTAAAAACGTGAAAACCTCCAATCTGGTGATCGCCTATGAACCCGTTTGGGCCATCGGCACGGGACAACAACCTTCGCCGGAAGATGTGATCGTTGTGCATAAGCTGATCCGCAAGGTTTTGGGTGAAATCGGCGAAACTGTGCGCGTTATTTACGGCGGATCGGTCACCCCCGCCAATGCGGGCACCCTTTTGCGCGAAGACGAAATCGACGGCGTTTTGGTCGGCAGCGCCAGCCTGAATGCCGAGGGATTCTGGGCCATCGCCGCAACATGCCAGCAAGGCTCGTGAAATAAGCCCCGAAGCAAAGAAAAAGCCGCAGGATCTTTGCATTGTCGGCTTGACTTCCCCTGCCTATCTGCCTTATCTCTCCCCCTTCGCAGAGTGGCAGCGTAGCTCAGCGGTAGAGCAGGGGAATCATAATCCCTTGGTCGGGGGTTCAAATCCCTCCGCTGCTACCATCAATACAGTACTATCGTGATTTGAACCCTCTTTCCCCGAAGCGAAGGCTAAAACGGCGGGAATCGAGCCGTGGAGTTCAAGCACAACGTTTCCCCGTCCCGGTCCCGGCTTCACAGTAATGTCGGTTATCATCCCCCTTAGAGCCTGTATGGCTTCAGATCGGGAGCATTCCCCCTGCCTCAAAGCTTCTCTCAGGGCTTTAACCTTTTTCTTGTAGAGAGCCGGTAACTGAGGATGAAACTCGATAACATTAACCGGGGTTGCCTTTTCGATCTTGGCATCCACCTCAAGGGTTTCGACTCGGCGTTCCAGTTCTATGAGTTCCACCCGCATGGCCTTGCTATCTAAGCCGTCCGCAACAGCATTAACGATTTGCTTGATGCGGCGATTAGCGGTTGCAAGTTCCTTTTCCCGGTTGTTCCGCTGCTTGTCCAGTTCAGCCCTTATTTTAGCTCGCTCCTCGTTAAATGTTTTCGCAAAGCGGGTAAATGCCTCATCGGTAAGGAGATGCTTTTCAAGTCCGTGCAAAATTTTAGTTTCCAACGTTTCCACGGTCACGATGTGACCATTGGTGCATGTGCCGCTTTCTCGTTTGCGGGCGCAGCGTAATTTTGTGCCGCCGCTGACCGTGTACCCTCCGCCGCATACTCCACAATGCACCAACCCTGAAAACAGGTGTTTTGGTCTCCGCGTTTTATGAACGGGATAATTTGCCCCTCGGCTCATTTTGGTTGCATGAACTTGGCTCCATAATTCTTCCGTTATGATGCGAAGCTCGGGAATTTCAACGCTCTTCCAGTCGCTTTGGGGATTAACTCGGGGGATGCGTTTTCCGGTATCCGGGTCTTTGCGGAAAGTCTGACGGTTGTATGTCATACGCCCGACGTAAAGCTCATTGTGAAGGATGCCGCTTTTGCGGGCACGACTGCCATTAATGGCAGAAGCCACCCACTGTCCGCCGCGTGGGCTAGGTATGCCTTCGGTGTTTAGCCGCTTTGCAATTGCACGGGGGCTTAGGCCAGATGCATATTCCCCAAAAATTCGGCGCACGATGTCTGCTTGCTCTTCGACGATTTCACGTTTCCCTCGGCTGACTTCACCGCGTGAGTCAAGTTCATGGATAGGCTTGTATCCGAAGCAAATACCAGCGGGGGCCAAGCCTGCTTCCAAGCGGCCCCGCTGTCCTCGTCTGACCTTTGCTGCCATGTCTTTCAGGAACAGGGCATTCATCGTGCCTTTCAGCCCAATGTGCAATTCGGAGATTTCGCCTTCCGAGAGGGTATGTATTTTGATGTCGAGATGTGAGAGCCGTTTAAAAATTGAAGCAATATCTTCTTGATCACGACTGAGGCGGTCGAGAGCTTCTGCCATCACGCGCTCAAACTTCCCGTTCCGTCCGTCTTCAAGCAAAGATCGAATGGCGGGGCGGTTTATGACAGATGAACCGCTGATTGCGGCGTCGGTATAAATTTCGCCAACATAGCCGCCTGTCTGCTCGATCCGTTCCCGGCATAGGCGAACTTGGTCTTCGATGGAATTTGCACTCTGAAGGTCAGAGCTATAACGGGCATAGATTGCATACCGCATAGTTATTCTCCCTCTTTTCTGCCGCAAATTTCACGCGCCGCTTGTCGGGCAAGGATGTCGATAAGCGTGAGCATCGACGGTGACAGTTTATCTTTAGGGCGGCTTTCAAGTTTAGGGACGCTGGGAAATGAATTGCAATCAATGATTGGTACTGTATTGGCTGTATCACCTGTTTTATCCACACATTTTGATATATCGACTGTTTTCATGACGCCATCCTTGTTTTGTGATAGGAGAAAAAGATGCCTTTCCATGCGGGAAAGCATCACAGCGCAAGAGTCAGTTGCTTTGTTGAAGTCGGCTCTTTGATCAGACCGAACTTGATCAGGGCCGGATTCTCTCGCTCGTGTAGTTTTGAAAGGCTGCGCGGCAAGCCGAGATAGGTGTCGTTGAGATCGTAGCTGGGCCATTCCTGACTGCGCCGCCAGAAACTGCCGCTTTCGTCTTGGAACTCATACTTCGTCACCATGCCGCGCCCGGAGCGTTCAATGCGCAAGCGCCAGTCATGCTGGCCAAGGTGCATAGCGGGACTAATATATAAAGTGTGGTAGTCAGGAGTTGCGTCGGTGTCTGGCTTTGCTTCTGGTAACAGGCTCGGTTGCTTGCTTTTCATGAATTCCACGGCGCGGGACGCATGGGCGGCGGCGGTGAAGATAAGCTTTTTGTCGTTCTTCAACGCCTTCAGCCAACTTTCGATATAGGCGGCGTGGTCTTCGCGAACTTCCGGCGTTATGCCAAGATCGGCGCAAAGAAACGCAGAGCCGATTTCGGCCACAAGCTCTTCCTTGGCATAACCTTCATCACCCCAGACGACACGGCCAAAGTCGCGGTTCATTCGGCTGGTGTGTTTTGTCCAGTGCGTTAGTTCGTGGGTAAGCGTGCCGTAGTAGCTTTCAGAATCTCGGAAGGCGTCGATGACGGGCATTTGAACATGGTCGCTGCCTTCCGTATAATAGGCTCTGTCGCCGCCATGCCGGATTACAGCGCCGGTATTGCGAATGAAATGCTCGACGTTTTCGAGGCGGCTAATGCCGGAGGGTTCCGCTGGGGCTTGTGGCGGTAGTAAAAATGTTTCCGGCAAGCCTTCAATCTGTTCGACGTTAAAGACGCTATAGCCTTTCAGGAACGGGATTTCCCGCTCGATGTCCTTTCCTGTGTCGGCGTCGGTTTCTGTCTTGGTGATTTTGTTGGCATAAACGACAAGGGATGCCTTTTCGCCCTTTCGGACATGCGCCCCATAGTCCTCTGCCTGTTTGAATGTCATCCATGTCGGATTCTGGAAGCCGCTGTTGATCGCGGCATCCCAGAGCAAAAGAATATTCACCCCGTTGTAAGGCTCTCCGCTATGACGAAGGGGGCGGATAATGCGCGGCGCGGCGTTGTCACCGCTCCACGGTTTTTGCCATGGCCGAACGCCTTGTTCAAGATCGGCTATAATTTTCTGGGTAACGCGGTCAAATATGCTGAGTTTGGTTTCGTAGGCCATATAATGCGCTCCTTATAAAAAAGCCCCACAAGGCGGCGACCTTGCAGGGCGGGTTGAAACGATAAATCGTGGTT
>CAIXLI010000011.1 GCA_903920205.1 uncultured Pseudomonadota bacterium | reverse complement strand
CTGACTTCAAGGAAAAAGTCGTCGCTTCAATGTGTAGCCTGCAAAAACGTCCAGAAAAAATCTCGGCCTTCTACCAAAAACCTTCTCTCAAGTACGCCGCTTGAATGTTCCCTTACTTATGTACTGATTAATAGACTGTGCCGTTGTGATAACCACCAGCATTATCCCACGCCTCGCCAGCATATTGCAGCTTGAGCTGGTAAGGAGAAGGCCCCGTATCAGCAACGGCGGGAGGAGAAGACGTCACCGCTGTTGTCGCCTGCGGAGAAACCTCGCCCGCCAGAGCCGAGCAACCGCTACTCGCTACGACGAAAGCCAAGACAGAGAATAAAGACGTTTTGCAGTTCATCACAACCCAACTCCTTTTGAGGTAACACAGGCGAATTATGGTAAAGGAATAGTAAAAACGTTAAGCCTCAAAACTTAATTTTAGATTAAGGGGCGAGAAGCGTGTGAGTCGAGCCTCCTCCTATACACTTCATAGGTGGAAGAATGTTTTTGGAAGGCCAGCCCTTTTGGCGCGGTATATCAAGGAAAGGCAATGGTTGGGGCGGGAGGGATCGAACCTCCGAATGGCGGAATCAAAATCCGCTGCCTTACCGCTTGGCTACGCCCCAAAAGACAGGAACTTGGGTAAGCGTCCTGCGATTGCGGGTTAGGGTATAGCGGCAGTTTTTGTTCGCCGCAATGGGGTTTTATTGAAATTATCATCTTTGGTTAAAAATGGGCGTCATTCCTGCAACCTGTCCGCCGAAGTCACTTGCGGTGGAAGAAAGCCCGAACTACGGAGGCTTACCACCCGTCAATTTTTCAAAACCAGTCATTCCGTGGCGCAGCAACGCAAAGCGTTGGCGCGAACACGGAACCCAGAGGACATTTCAGCGAAAAGGGACTTTGAGCGTTTTGACACAAAGGTTTCGTTTATCCGGCATTTACAGCCCCTATTTAGGTGCTGGCATTTCTTGCCGGAAGGCACGCTGGGTCCCGTGTTCGTGCTTCGCACGCCACGGAATGACAAGACCTTTAGAAATTGACGGGCGGTAAGCCACAGCGGTTCTTCGTTGGTTATAAGTTCGTGGATGCGTTAGTGTTTGGGCATTGATTCTTGGCGGAAGGATATCGGAAATATGGAATTGTTCAGAATCATGCGGTTTTCTCGGGCTTCCTCGCAGCGTGGAGGACGCGGAGCGTTGAAGAAAGAGATTACTGGCGTTCTCATCATTAAGCTGGCGATAATCCTATTGGCTGGGTTCACGATCTTTGGCGCACGCCATCGCGTGCATGTCGGCATAGAAACGATGACGAATCAATTGTTCGGGAGTACGATTTCGTCTTCCGGCCCCAACACAAGGTGACAAGACATGGATGCGATGGATGTAGTGTCTCTTTCCCGTCTGCAGTTTGCGCTGACGTCTTTGTATCATTTCTTGTTCGTTCCGTTGACTCTGGGGCTATCCGTTTTGCTGGCCCTTATGGAAAGCGTCTGGGTTATTACGCGCCGCCCTGTGTGGCGCGAGATGACGCAATTCTGGGGAACGTTGTTCGGCATTAACTTTGCCATGGGCGTGGCCACCGGCATTACGTTGGAATTCCAATTCGGCACCAATTGGGCTTATTACGCGCATTATGTCGGCGATATTTTCGGCGCGCCTTTGGCGATCGAGGGATTGATGGCCTTTTTCCTTGAGGCCACTTTTGTTGGGCTGTTCTTCTTCGGGTGGAATCGGTTGTCGCGGGGGCAGCATTTGGTAAGCACTTGGCTTTTGGCGTTGGGCACGAATCTATCGGCGCTGTGGATTTTGGTAGCAAATGGGTGGATGCAGAATCCTGTCGGGGCGAGGTTTAACGTCGATACGATGCGGATGGAGGTTTCGAACTTCGCGGATGTCGTTCTGAACCCCGTCGCGCAGACCGAATTCGTGCATACCGTCAGCGCGGGCTATATTACGGGCGCTATGTTCGTGGTGGCGATCAGCGCGTGGTATTTGCTGAAAGGCCGCCATGTCGAAATCGCCAAGAGGTCGATAACAATCGCCTTGTCCTTTGGTTTGATTGCTTCTCTCTCTACCGTCATTTTGGGCGACGAAAGCGGGTATATCGCTAGCCAGAAACAGAAAATGAAAATCGCGGCGGTCGAGGCCATTTGGCATACGGAACCTGCCCCCGCAGGATTGACTCTTTTCGGCATTCCGGATTCCAAAAATAACGTCACACGCTTCGAGATTAAACTGCCTTGGATTTTGGGGCTGATCTCCACACGCTCCACGGATCATGAAGTGCCGGGCATTAAAGAACTGGTCGCAATTAACGAAGTGCGTATTCGTAACGGGATGATCGCCTATGGGGCGCTGGATCAGTTGCGGTTTGATCGCGGCAACGAGGCGTTGCGCAAGACCTTCGGTGAACATCAGGAAGATTTGGGCTATGCGCTTCTGCTGAAGCGCTATACCGCGGATGTCGCCCATGCCGACGACACGATGATCGCTTCTGCTGCGCGGGATACTGTGCCGAATATCCCTTCGTTGTTCTGGAGCTTTAGAGTAATGGTCGCGCT
Organism: uncultured Pseudomonadota bacterium; assembly: GCA_903920205.1. Classification (GTDB taxonomy): domain Bacteria; phylum Pseudomonadota; class Alphaproteobacteria; order UBA9219; family UBA9219; genus CAIXLI01. Next base: position 3,369 of record CAIXLI010000011.1, on the reverse strand, counting down.
TGGCTTCTATTTCATCGCCTTTTTCGCTTACGGCTTTATCGTCGCCAAGCGCGGGGTTTTGCAACGGAAAAAAGGGTTTTTGAAGCTGGCTTTCTGGTCCCTGCCCCTACCCTGGGTCGCTGCCGAATTGGGGTGGGTCGTCGCCGAAGTTGGGCGGCAGCCTTGGACGATTGACGGAGTATTGCCGACTTTTCTTTCCGCATCCTCGACGGTTGCGGCGAATGTGTGGGTGTCGCTGGGCGGTTTTGTGTTGTTTTATTCGGCGCTTTTGGTTGTCGAGCTTTTCTTGATGGTCAAATATGTGAAGCTTGGCCCGCCTGAAAACCAAGCTGTAGCAAAGGGGGGCTTCTGACATGTTCGATTATGAAACGTTTCGGCTGATCTGGTGGGTGTTGCTGGGCGTCCTTTTGATCGGTCTTGCCGTAATGGATGGGTTCGATTACGGCGTCGGTGCGTTGCTTCCCTTTCTCGGAAAGAACGACGAGGAGCGGCGGGTTATCATCAATACTGTTGGCCCTGTCTGGGAGGGGAATCAGGTTTGGCTGATTTTGGGCGGCGGCGCGATTTTCGCCGCTTGGCCGTATATCTACGCCGTCGCATTCTCTGGATTTTATCTGGCGATGTTTTTGGTGTTGTGCACGCTGATCCTGCGTCCCGTTGCGTTTAAATTCCGCAGCAAGATGCCGGGGGCTCGGTGGCGCAGTTTTTGGGATTGGAGTTTGTTTGTCAGCGGCGCTGTCCCTCCTGTTATCTTTGGCGTTGCAGTCGGCAATGCTTTGGAAGGCGTGCCGTTCACCTTCGACGACACGATGCGCATGACCTATACGGGATCGCTGTTCGGCTTACTGAATCCCTTCGCGCTTCTGGCGGGGTTGGTTAGCCTTACTATGTGCGTGACGCAAGGCGGACTGTGGTTGGCGATCAAAACGGAAGGCGAGCTTCAGTCTCGGGCGAGGAAGACGGCGGCGGTCTCCGCCCTGCTCGCCTTCGCGCTTTTTGCCGGAGCTGGTTTGTGGATCGCTTTGGGCATCGACGGCTATCGCATTACAAGCACGATTGATCCGAATGGACCTTCGAACCCGCTGTTGAAAACAGTTCTGCGCGAAGGCGGCGCTTGGCTGGCGAATTATCGCACATTGCCGATAAGCATTCTTGTGCCCGGATTGACGGTTGTGGGGACGCTGATTGCATTGGAGGCCCTATCGATCAGGCGGCATGTTCTGGCTTTTATCGGCAATTCGCTGACGATTGCGGGGATTGTCGCTACGGCGGGCGTTTCGATGTTTCCGTTCCTGTTACCGTCCTCGCTGAACCCGAATGCAAGCCTGACAGTGTGGGATGCCTCTTCGAGCCGGACGACGTTGATTGTCATGACAATCGTCGCGGTCGTCTTCGTGCCCATTGTACTCGCCTATACGGGCTGGGTTTACAGCGTTCTGCGCGGCAAGGTCACTCAGGCCTATATCCGCGAACAAAGCGACAGTGTTTACTAAGGAGAACTGGCGATGTGGTATTTGATTTGGTTTCTCGGCACCGGCCTTGCTTGCGCCTTTGCCGTGCGTAATGCCATTCGGTTCGAACGCGACGTAGAGAGCCATTCTCGGAAGGACTGACGGCGGAATTAGAAAAGCTTGTCGATATCCGTTTGCGTCGACGCGTTGCTGCCGTGGACGATGGCATTGCCATCTTCCATCATTCCAAGGAACAGAACCGCCGCCATACGAGCGACGGTGGAGAATGTTTTGATTTCTCCGGCATCGTAAAGGCGGCGCAGCATATGGCGCGATTCTTCGATGAAGATACGCATGGCGTTTATCTTTTTCTCGAAGGCTTCGCGCAAGTCCGGCGGCGCATAGGGATAGGCTTCAATCGCCAGTTCCGCGAAATCGAGGCCGCTGGCTTTAAAGTGCTCGACATAGTCGTAAAACTTCCACGCTTCAACCTCCTCCAGCAATTCGGGCGCGTCCGGCAACATTTCCAACACCATCACGACGGAGTTGAACGTGTTGAAATAATCGGTCGAGAGCAGCGACCTTTGATCGATGTTGGTGCCCGCCACCCTCTGGCGGTATTCTTCAAGCTTGTCGGTCACTGCAGCCCCAAGAAAACAAAAAGGAGAGGGAACGCCTCTGAATCGAAGCGCTCATTTATGTGTAGTCTTTGTAGTGTACAATGATTATCAATAACGAATGGTTACCAATCGAATTCTTCTGTTCGGCGGCACGGGGCAAGTCGGCAAGGCATTGCAAAAGCTTGCTTTGCCCGACAATTGGCATATGGGGGTATTTACCCGCCCTGAATGCGATTTTATGCACCCCGAGTCCATCGGCAAAACCATACAGGATTTTGGCCCCGATCTGGTCATTAATGCCGCCGCCATGACGGGCATCGAGGCGTGCGAAAAGGATCAGGATAAGGCGCAGGAGATAAACTTTCATGCCGTCGCCAATATCGCCGCCCAATGCGACACGGTCGCCGCGCCCTTAATCCATCTTTCAACCAACTATGTTTTCGACGGGCGGGATGGCAACACCCCCTATTGTCCCGATGCCGCGATGAACCCCCTCAACGTCTATGGTCAGACCAAGATGTTGGGAGAGGAGGCCGTGCGTCACGGGATGTATTGGCATGTTATCTTGCGCACCTCTTTGATTTTCAGCGCGGAGGGCGAAAATATTCTGACCCGCACGCTGCGGCAGATCGACACGCAGAACGAAGTGAGCGCCGTCCTTGATCAAATCGCCAGCCCTACCAGCGCTGCCGCCGTCGCCGAAGCCGTGGTCGTTGTAGCGAACGCTATTATGGATGGCAAAGGCAACGGATTCGGCACTTTTCATGTTTGCGGCGAACCTGCCGTAACTCGCTTTGACTTTTTGCAGGCGATCATGGAGGCCTATGCGCCTTTGACCGACCGTCGCCCGAAACTGACGCCCGTGTCGGCAGCCGAGATTCCCGACCGTGTGCCGCGCCCCCTTTATTCGGCGTTGAACGGCGACAAGGCGCGGAATGTTTACGGCATTGCGCCTCGCCCTTGGCGCGAAGATTTGGTCAAGGCCATTGAGGACTATGCAAAGGAACGAGTCCATGCAGATCGTTAAGAGTTCTGAGAAACGGGAGCATCAAGTGGGCGATTCCGCCGTCGTGTGCGAGTATGAAACAGCCGATCCGACCCTCGGCGGTGCGACGGCCTTGATACAGGGGCGATATCCCGCAGAGGGATATGTTGTGAATACGCGGGTCAAACAGCTTGTCTATTAATAAGTTCATAAGTAAGAGAACATAATTGTTGACGTGGCGAATCGGGTGTGATTCTCTGTGGGCATGAGAAAAGACGACGCCCGCAAACTTGATCATCAAACGCTGGAAGCG
>CAIXLI010000010.1 GCA_903920205.1 uncultured Pseudomonadota bacterium | reverse complement strand
GGGCTATCGACCCACGGCTAGTGCCTCTTTTGCTGAACGCAGTCGAGGAAGCCAAGCCGATTATCCGCACGGCGAACGGCATGGCGCATTTGTTTAATTTGATAGGCATGGGGTCTTTAGCTTTATTCTCTGCGATTGCTTTTGCGTGGCACGGACGCGACCCCGAAAGGGAAAAATGGGCTTTGATCGCGGGAATGCTCGCGGCGGCGATGGGGTTGACGGCCTTTTACCAGTACCGCTTTCTGGGGATGGAGGAGGCTTTGGCGGTTATCCCTCTGACCGCTTGCCTGCAGCGCGGATGGGGATGGATCGGAAAGACTTGGCAAGGAAGGCGGAAGGTTTTTGCAGAAATCGGGCTTTTGCTGGTGTTGGGCCCCCTGCCCGCAGTTCTTATTCCCGCGCTGTTCGATTCGCGCAGTTTCAACACGGGCATTTTGCTGTTTCCGGTCGAGCCAGGGCATGCGCCTTGCGACATGGCGCGACTGGAAAAGATTCTGCGTAACCCTTACGAGCTTGGCGAGGAGCCGCATCTGATTATCAGCCAGATGGAGTTGGGGCCAGAGATTTTGTTCCGCACCGACCACAGCATTCTTGCCGCTCCCTTTCACACGAATGTGGAAGGAAATGTTGATGCGATGCGTTTCTTAACCACACCAGATCCGCAAGAGGCTTTACGCCTTGCGCAGCGCCGCGATGTTGATTTGATTGCGGTTTGCCGCGCTGTTTCTAATTTTTATCTCGTGCAAAAAAATTCCGCGCCTTCCTTTATCGAAGCCTTGTTTCAAGAATCCTCGCCGGAAGGATTGACACGTTTTCCTTCTCAAGTTCTCGATAATTTCGTCCTTCATCGCGTGCGTCCCGCCGAGGGCGCGGCTGATGCAAACGCGCCACAGGAGAAAAAATATCGGCGCAATTAAAATTTTTCATTGAATATTAGGAAATTCACATTACATAGGGGTTACGGAAGCGCACGTACCACTGGCCCAAGGACGCGAAGGGATACCACCTTTTTCGTTTTCCCCACTGGTTTATGTAACGACGCTTTGCCGCCCGTCGTAGCCATCTATCTGGGCAAAAACGGGAAAGTGGTATGCAGCGAAGAGTTGGTTTCGGAAAGTTTGTTCACGGCACGGTGCAGAGAACAAGACGATTCGAAAACTCGGTTTTGGTTGCGAGGCAAAGAGAATAAGGGTCGGCATCAACGCTGTGGCGTTGGTGAGCGTGCGCAGCATCATCCGCTTTCGCATCTTCCCTTATCGACTGCGTCGGGTTCCCTTGTTTCGGGGAAACCGTGGCCTCGCGTCCATGTCCGGCTTCTTTTCGCTGTTGGCAAACATCGAACCGAGAGGGCTGGACTATGAATTACAAAGACACCATTTCCCGACGCAAGGCTTTCGCCGCCACTAATCGCTCTGTTCCGACAGTCGCTTCTTCGACGACGCAGGATCTTGTGCGATTTCCGAGCATCGAGGCGCTGATTAAAACGGCGCGCCCCGCGCACTCCATCCACTGTATGCATCCTGAAAAGCTGCATCAAGCGGCGAGGATGTTTGTCGAGAATTTTCCGGGTCACAGCCTGTATGCCATTAAGGCTAATCCCGATCCTTATGTTTTGAAGAAGCTGCATGAGGCGGGGATCAATCATTTCGACGTCGCTTCGCTGGGCGAAGTTAAGCAAGTGCGTGATTTGTTTCCCGACGCACATCTGGCCTTTATGAATCCAGTGAAGAGCCGCGAGGCAATTCGTGCGGCCTATACCACCTATGGCGTGCGCGACTTTGTGATCGACACGATCGACGAGCTGAACAAGATTGTCGAAGAAACCGATCAGGCCAAAGACCTTTTGATCGTCGTGCGTATCGCCATGCCCAAGGGCAGCGCGGCTTGCGCGTTGACGGGCAAATTCGGCTGCACGCCTGACGCCGCTATCGAGCTTTTGCATGCAGCTCGCGCTGTAGCCGCTCGCGTGGGCATTTCGTTTCATGTCGGGTCGCAGACGCTTGATCCGCAGTCTTATGCCGACGCTATTCGTAAGGGCGGCGATATTTTGCGTCGCGCTGGCGTAAAGCCGGATGTGTTCGATGTCGGCGGCGGGTTCCCTGTGCGCGGCTTGGGGATGGATATTCTTCCTCTCACCGACTATTTCGACGTTATTCGAAAGGAAATAGCCGCGCTGGATTTGCCGGAAACCTGCGAAGTTTGGGCGGAGCCCGGGCGCGGTTTGTCGGGCGATTGCTCGACGCTGGTCGTCCGGGTCGAACTGCGCAAGGGCGATTTGCTTTACCTCAACGACGGAAGCTTCGGCAATATGTTCGAAGTTTGCTCAATGAACTGGAAAAACAACGCCACATTGTTCCGCTTGTCGCGCAAAGGCAGCGGCAAAGCTCCCAGTAAAAAGTCTGCGCCATTCCGCTTCTATGGGCCGACTTGCGATTCCGTCGATTACATGGCGGGGCCGTTCACTTTGCCCGATGACGCCAACGAAGGCGATTGGATTGCACTGGAAGGCATGGGCGCCTATATGGCGGCATCCCAGTCGCGCTTTAACGGCTTCTATTCCGATACAAAGATTGAGATTGTTCCCAACGCTCCAACACAGCGTCAGGCGCAATTGAAGATTGTGAAATAGAGAACGGGGGTGCAGCTTTGGTGTGAAGGATATTGTCCCTAACCCCAAAGCTGGCAATCCCCCCCTTACCAGACGGTTATAACTCTAGGTCTCTGGAAGGCAGATCATGACCAACACGACGAAATACGTTTCTTTTAAAAACAACATCTTCATCATCGGCTTTGGCTCTATCGGCGAGGGCGTTTTGCCGCTGATCTTGCGGCATATCAACGTCGCGCCGGAGCAAATCACAATCATCACCGCCGACGAGCGCGGACATGGCAAAGCCAACGATTACAAGGTCGCCTTTATCAACCATGCTTTGACGCGGGAGAATTATCACGACGTTTTGGGCAGTCGTTTGAGCAAGGGCGATTTTGTCGTCAATGTTTCGGTCGATGTATCTTGCACCACACTGATTGAGCTGTGTCAGGAAAAGGGCGCGCTTTATATCGATACCGTGGTGGAGCCTTGGGCGGGCTATTATACCGATCCTACGCTGACGGCGACGCAGCGGTCGAATTACGGCTTGCGCGAAACCGCTTTGGCTTTGCAACCGAAATACAAAAACGGTAGCACGGCGGTTTTGTGTCACGGCGCGAATCCGGGCTTGGTCAATCATTTTGTCAAACAGGCTTTGCTGAACGTCGCCAAGGATACCGGCGCGAATGTCGCTAAGCCTGCCTCACGTGAGGACTGGGGCAAGTTGGCGCAGCAACTGGGCATCAAGGTTGTGCATATCGCCGAACGCGATACTCAAGTTAGCGACAAGCCCAAGGAAGTGGACGAATTTGTCAACACTTGGTCGATAGACGGTTTTTGCAGCGAGGGGCTTCAACCCGCCGAATTGGGATGGGGCACGCATGAGAAGGCTTTGCCGCCCGACGGCTTGCGCCATGCTTCCGGCAGCGACGCGGCGATATATCTGAACCGCCCGGGCTGCACGACACGCGTGCGGAGCTGGACGCCGCTTGAGGGGCCTTATCACGGGTTTTTGATTACGCATAACGAGTCTATCTCCATCGCGGATTATCTGACTCTGCGCGAGGACGGCAAGGTTAGCTATCGCCCGACTTGCCATTACGCTTATCACCCCTGCGACGCCGCCGTTTTGTCGCTGCACGAGATGAACGGCAAGAACGGCAAGCAGCAGAGCCGCCAGCGTCTGATGAACGAGGAAATTATCTCGGGCATCGACGAGCTGGGCGTTTTGTTGATGGGCAACGACAAGGGCGTTTATTGGTTCGGGTCGCGGCTTTCCATCGATCAGGCGCGGGGGCTTGCGCCGAATAACAACGCGACTTCGCTGCAAGTAACCGTGGCGGTTTTGTCGGGCATGATCTGGGCGATTGAAAACCCCAATCGCGGGCTTGTGGAGCCGGAATATATGGATTTCGAGCGCGTGATGGAAATTGCCGAGCCTTATCTGGGCGATGTTGTCGGCGTTTGGGGCAAGTGGAGCCCTTTGCAGGATCGCGGCGTTTTGTTCCCCGAGGATCTCGACGCGTCGGATCCTTGGCAGTTCAAAAATATTCGGGTGGTGTGAGGAGTCTGTTGGCCTGAAGCAGAGCAAGATTGCTTGTGATGCACACGAGTCACAGGTGGTGAGAAATTTCCCCATGTTCCTATAAAAATATTGCATGTCGTAGATTCTCTCTACAGACTGCTCAATACGGAAGCGCACGTGCCACTGGCCCAAGGACGCGAAGGGATACCACCTTTTTCGTTTTCCCCACTGGTTTATGTAACGACGCTTTGCCGCCCGTTTGAGCCCTTATAAAGGCGAGAACGGGAAAGTGGTATGCAGCAAAGAAGGTGTTTTCGAATTGTCCTATCGCGGCGCGGTGCCGAGGCGGGTTGATTCGATACTTTTGGTCTTGGTTGCGAGGCAAAGAGGGTAAGGGTCGGCGTCAGCGCTTTGCGTTGACGAGCGTGCGTGGCGTTAAAAGCCTCCGCAAGCATTCCCGTCTTTATTCGCTGTTGGTTTTCCTGTCGTGGAAAACCTATGCTTTCGATTCCGAGTCCGGCTTTTTTTGTTGTTGGCAAAACATCTAGAAGGCGGAGGGCCGGATTATGAGATACAGAGACATCATCCCCAGAAATATATCCGTTTTATCTAAGTGGCGCGAAGCGGCTTGGGCTGTGCTGTGGAATAAGGAATGTTCTCGAACACGAACGAGCGGATCGGCAAAAGGTTCGGAAGAGGTCGGCGCGATAGGCGGGTCTTCGGCTTTGATTTTGTGGCACAAGGTCGTGGAATCCGACATTTTGGCGCGTTTACGCGATGCGGCTGCGGCTATGCTGCTCTGGCGCGACCATTATTTGCCCAGCGAACCGCATCAGGAACTTATTCCTTGGGTGGCCTGGTTCCGACAGGTGCAGGCGAGGCATCCCGAATGGGAAGTCGCTTGGCCTGAAGAAGAACATTTGCATCCTTGAGAAACTAACGCCCCCTTTCCCGCTTCGCGGGAGAGGGGATGTTGTATAAGGCCTTTGCCCTCTCCTCAAACGCAGCGACCATTTTGGCAAGGGCTTTGTCGAAGAAGACGGTCATCGCGGCACGGAGGAGCGAGGAGCGGAAGTCAAAATCGACTTGGAAAGAAACCTCGCAGCCTTTGTTTCCTCCCCTGCCCACTATTGGCTTGAACGTCCATGCGTTCGACAGATGCGAGAGAGGGCCAGAACGATAATGCACGGTGATGGCGCGGGGGCGGTCGAGTGTTACCGTGGAGGTGAACTTTTCGCGCAGCAATGTTGTGCCGACAACAAGATCGGCGACGACTTGATTTTTCTCGCGTGAAACAATGCGGGCGTCTTTGCACCAAGGCAGAAATTCGGGATAGCGCTCGATTGCAACGACAAGATCGTAGATTTGATCGGCGCTGTAGGGAAGAAAGCGGGTTTCTTGATGGCAGGGCATGGGTTATTCCTCGCCCATCGAGGTTCGCGCCGCTTTTAATTTCACAAAATCATCTCCGGCATGATGCGAGGAGCGCGTGAGGGGCGAGCTGGAGACCATGAGGAAGCCTTTGGCTCTGGCCATCGCGGCATAGGAGACGAACTCCTCGGGCGCGGGGTAGCGGGCGACGGGAGCGTGTTTGAGGGTTGGTTGCAGATATTGGCCGATGGTCAGGAAATCGACATTGGCGGCGCGGAGGTCGTTCATGACTTGGGCGATTTCGTCCGGTGTTTCACCCAAGCCCGCCATGATGCCGGATTTGGTGAAAAGATCGGGGGCGAGGGTTTTGGCTTTTCGGAGCAAGGCGAGAGAAACTTCGTATCGTGCGCCCGGGCGTATAGCGGGATAGAGGCGCGGCACAGTTTCGAGATTATGGTTGAACACATCGGGACGCGCCGCGATGACGGTTTCGAGCGCGCCTTCTTTTCCCCTAAAATCGGGGGTTAGCACTTCGATGGAACAGGCGGGCGAGGTTTGGCGGACAAGCGTGATCGTTTGGGCAAAGTGCAACGCGCCGCCGTCTGGCAGGTCGTCGCGGTCGACGGAGGTGATGACGACATGGGTCAGCCCCATTTGCGCGACGGCTTCGGCGATATGGTCAGGTTCGCACGGGTCTGGTTTGTCGGGTCTGCCAGTTGCTACATTGCAAAAGGCACAGGCTCGTGTGCAAACGGCACCGAGGATCATGAAGGCGGCGTGCTTATGCTTCCAGCATTCGCCCATATTGGGACAAGCCGCTTCTTCACAGACGGTGTGCAGTTTGAGGCAGCCCATAAGAGCGCGGGTCGCTTGATAGTCGGCGGGGCTGGGAGCCTTGGCGCGAATCCAATCGGGACGCAGAGGCGAGGGATTATCGGGTTTATGCGCTTTTTCAGGATGGCGGAGATTGGGATCGGAAAGGGTCATCGACCATAGCCCCCGTTCTTAACCTTCAGGGAAGGAATTTCCGCTCCAAAATGGCGCAGTGACGGGACTTGAATAAATCGCACACCGCCATGAAAAAAAACGAATAACTTCTCCATTATTTCGTTCGTTACCCCCAGAATTACCCCGATAACACCGTTGTCATTTGGGTTCAAATCCCAAGAACGCGGACAGCGTATTATAAATCCAGTGAAACTGGAAGAGCGAAATTAGCAGTACAAGAAACAGGATGTTTATACCCGCGTGACCAATAAGATTACTGGGCTATCCAGTTGACTCCACCACCCACTACATATAGACAGGTGGGATGGAAAAATATCCTGCCGACATAGCCGATTTGACCAAGATGTTTCCAACCGAAGATGCGTGTTTGGCTTATCTTCGTGAGCTGCGTTG
>CAIXLI010000009.1 GCA_903920205.1 uncultured Pseudomonadota bacterium | reverse complement strand
GGCGCATCGAAGCTTTCATAACGCAGGGGCAAACAAAAATTCCGGCTCTTGTCATTGACGTTGACGAGGAAACGGCACTGATTATGAGCCTGGTCGAGAATATGGCGCGGCGGCACCATTCCTCGCTTGAGCTTCTGAAAGGCATCGATCTTCTGAAAGATAAAGGATACAACGCGCGCGCTATCGCTGCGAAGATCGGCGTCACCGAAAGCTATGTGGCCGACATCCTCACGCTGAGAGAGCGCGGCGAGGAGCGGCTGGTCAACGCCGTAGAAAACGGGCAAATGCCGCTCGCGCTCGCCATTACGATAGCAACTTTTCCCGATGACGAACAGCGCGCCCTGCACGACGCCTATCAGAGCGGCGAATTGAAGGGAAAACGTTTCCTGACCGCTAAACGCCAACTCGATCTGCGTCGCCGTCACGGCAAGTCGTTACGCAATGGTCGCGAGAAGAAAAGTAAGAGCGCACCTATATCCAAGGCCGATATCATGAAAAACTATCAGAAAGAAATAGATCGGAAACGGTTGATGAAGCAAAAAGCCGACACTGTAACGAACATCATGTCGTTTATCATTACGGGGCTGCGGCAACTCCTTAAGGAAGATCATTTTCTGACGCTTCTTCGAGCGGAGAAAATTGAGGATATGCCCACCCCCATCTATGAACTTGTTAAGGCCAACGCATCATGAGCGATGAAGTTCCACCCGACCCTCCCGACGTGGAAATCAAGGCGGCCTTCCTTGATGAGCTTCTCCTGCTGCCCATCGAAAAGATTCTGCCAACGAAAGTCGTATCGGCTGGAACCAGACGCAGCACCAAGTTCCAGGCGATCCTGGCATCGATAAAGGAAGTCGGCGTTATCGAACCGCCGGTTGTGGTGCCGGATGACGAAAAGGATGGCCACTATGTGCTGCTCGACGGCCATATGCGGATCGAAGCTCTGAAAGAGTTGGGACAAAAAGAAATCACCTGCCTCGTTTCGACCGACGATGAGTCTTTTACCTATAACAAGCTCACCTGCCATCTTCCGGCGGTGCAGCAACATGCGATGATCCTGAACGGCATCAAACGCGGCATGTCGGAGGAAAAAGTCGCCCGCGCCCTCAACGTCGATGTGGGCAATATTCGGCGCAAACGCGATCTTCTGAACGGAATCAGCGCAGATGCCGTCGAGGTACTGAAAGAAAAAAACGTCTCGATCGGAGCTTTTCCTGTTCTCCGTAAAATGAAGCCTGTACGCCAGCTTGAGGCCGCGAACCTTATGGTCGAAGCCAATTGCTATTTGACCTCGTTTGCCAAATCCATACTCCATGCGACGCCGAAAGATATGTTGGTAGAACCGGAGAAAGTTCGTCCGCCCAAAGGCTACAGCGAGGAACTTTTGACGAGCATGGAACACGAGAGGGAAATACTGGATCGGGAATACAGGCTGATCATCGAAACGCATGACCGAGATGTATTCAATCTGGTTCTCGCGCAAGGATGGCTGACTAAAATCATGCGCAACGAACGCATCAAGCGCCATCTCTTGCAGAACCATCCCGACATCTATCCCCAATTCTTGCGCATTATGGGCATCAACTCGCTTGATCCCAAACAGGCGACATAAAGGCATTTAGAGTTCTGAAGCAGGCAGCTCGGTACACGCCTTGAGCGCCAGAATAGGAGACCGGGATCCATAAGCGCCGGGACTACGGGAGAAGCCGCACGAGGTGCGGATCAAGCGTAGTGGTGGGAATGGCGGCGAACCCGTCCGGAGCCCACAAGGCAGGCTGCTCATAGCGCCGCCGACTGGCTATGTTCATTGGGAATGGAGCTGGAAATAATCGCGCACCGGTGGATCGATAGCTTCAGATTGGCTCACCGGTGCGCCGATAATCTCATTAACTGTGATAATCATTTAGGGCTGGGAACGCTGATCGCGCGGAACTCTCCCGTGTTCTCATCGAGTTCGACAATTTTCATGATTAAATTTGGCTGTGGGAAACATTCTTTGATAGCTCTTGGCCTTGCATTAACGTCCTCGGCAATGCCTATGACAACCCGAAACAGGCCATCGCAATGTTCTTTTGCCCACTTAAGATTTTCGAGACGCTCACGATTTCCTGGACGCTTAATCCATTCCGCTGCATCCTCTCGCACTTTGGCGTGGTAGGTGAGCGATTTGCCTTCGCCTTTTGTAAATTCATCCTGCCATAGCGTAAGAACCACCGTTTTCCCATCAGCACTTCTTGCCGACCAACTCCATCGCGGATTTGTTCCTTTGGCATTGAAAAAAGCAAAAGCTGCTGCGTGTGTCCAACGTTGAGTCATTCGGGTTCCAGTGAATTTGACCTCGTCATAGCATTGGGCATTACCCTACGCGAAAGCCTTCGTAGCGGAATATTTGAGCGTCACGCATGCGTTCAATCAGATAGAGTTTGCTCGGCTTTTTGTTTTTGTATTCAAGAATGTACACCAGCATTGAATATATAAAACGCTCTGGCCCCTTGCCGGTAAGGTTTTCCATCTCTTCCAAGCCGCTCCGCTCAATCCACAATTTTGCATTCTTGGGCGCGAATTTGATTGTCGATTTCTTCCAAAGGATAATGCCATCTTCCTTGCCAAGATCACATATGAGGTACTTGTGCAACGGACGCGAAGCATCAGTGCGAACAGTCCAGCACGGCCAACGCTTTTTTCTCTTGCCGTCGATAAAGCTTTCGAGCGTGCAATTCTCAATTGTCACGATACGCCCTGGTGGAAAGCCATCTGGTTCAATCACTTCTCCGTACCCCTCCGGCGAAGGCCGCCTAGCAATGTGACGCGATAGCTGATGTCTTAGCGATGCTGCTAGCGCTGGTGTTAGCAGCGCAGCTAGAGGCAGTGTTATGGCGCAGATTCAGATT
>CAIXLI010000008.1 GCA_903920205.1 uncultured Pseudomonadota bacterium | reverse complement strand
CGCCGGACAGCGCGTTCCCTCATCGCTTCCAGCGTTTGATGATCAAGTTTGCGGGCGTCGTCTTTTCTCATGCCCACAGAGAATCACACCCGATTCGCCACGTCAACAATTATGTTCTCTTACTTATGAACTTATTAATAAACATAATCAATGTATTGAAATTTCAAATCCACCAAGTAATCTTCCCTAAGATCAAACAAGTTTTCGACACAGCGCCCCTACATAAAATGGATCATTATAATTCATCCACCATCGACCCCCTCCTCGCCATCGCCGCCCGCTCCACAGAGGGAAAGGCGCGATGCAGTCTTCTGGGCAGCGTCTTGGGACAATGGCAGGAATGGGATAAGGGGAACGACCAGCCACCCCCCACACAGATTGCTTCCTGTATCGACATGGTGTTCAACGCCCCGCCCCTCAATCCCCAAGCCCCCTTCTTCGATCGTTGCAAGGTTTTATCTTGCATGACAGTATTAGAGGGGCTGAGCCTCAATCCCCAAGCGGCAACCGCCGCCATACTCGAGAAAGCCACCGCTCTCTTCGCCAAGGCTACGCTCCCCCCCCATGCGGAACGAGCCCTTGTTTAACGAAACTCTGCTGATGAACGAAATATTTCATGTGATGCTCGAAGGAATCTGCGAGCGGCCCCCCGATGAGCCGAAAAGCCTGACTCTCTTGGAAAATATAAAAACGGCGCAGGAAAAAATTAATTTGCCGATGGAATATCGTGGCGCTTCCCTGTTGTTCGAACTCGCCGATAGCCCCAATCCACAGATTGTCCTAACCTCCCTGCAAATTCTGAAAATCATCATAGACAAGCCGGCAGCGGAACACAGAGAAACGCTCCCCATTTTGCCGGAACGTTTTTCTCAAAGGCTAAAGGATCGACTCCCCGATCTTTACGCCACGCACCAAGAAGCAGCCCTTGTTGCAAAATATATTTACCGAAAATCGCTCTGCAACAACGTCACGGAAATGCAACGCGCACAGGATGCCCCCGTTCGCCCGGGAACAACATGGTACGCCGCCCTAATATCGGAACTCGGCGCAAAACAATCCGCCGCCCAATATTAACCGAGGCTTGCCAAAGTGATGTAAAAGTGTTACACTGCTACCACCATCACCAAGGAACAGCTCATGCCCACCACAAACCCCCGCCTGAACATTACCTTCCTGCCTGAAACGGCAACCCTGTTGTCGCGTCTGGCAAAGCAGGAGAAAAAATCCGTCGCCTGCCTGACCAAAGAACTTGTCCTCGACGCGCTGGAAAGGCGCGAGGATGTCGCGCTGTCCCTCCTCGCCGACCGCCGCGAACGCGAACAAAAAGGCAAAAAAATCTATACGCACAAACAGGCGTGGGGCGGATGAACGCTCCCCTTTATGAGCTGGAATACTATGAAAGCGTCATCAAACGCGATATTCCGGCTTTGCCCAAAACCATGCGCCTACGGATTAAAAAAGCCATCGAAGAACGCCTAGCCACCGACCCCATCGGTCACGGCAAGCCTCTACGCTATGCGCTCAAAGGCCATCGACGCTTGCGCGTGGGCGATTATCGGGTCGTTTATCGTATCCTTACCGAACAGCGCCGTGTCGTAATCGTCGCGATCAGGGCAATCGACTGAGTTAACATGCGATCACATTGCAGAGGAAATCGGTGTCCCAAGCTGCGATATGTCGTTTAAGTTGAAGGCTTTCCTTGCCTTTTGAGGTTCTGAGTAAATTGCTGGCAGCGTGTTTGATTGTTGCGAAGTTGGCGGGGGCATTTCTTGTGCGTATCCGACAT
>CAIXLI010000007.1 GCA_903920205.1 uncultured Pseudomonadota bacterium | reverse complement strand
TGACTTCCGCTTTTGTAGTTTTCCATTCTTTCATTATACCACCTTCTGGGATCCGTTTCCCAGCCGCCTAAAGGCGGGGGGGTTACGGATCCCAGAGGGAGACTCTAAATCAAAACAAGGCACCTTATTGAAAGGGCGAATTATGAACACGGAATGGAAGAAAAAATTTTTGGGATGAATTAACTCTTTACTCCCCTAATAATTGGAAGAATTTATTCCATACCGCATCACTCATTTTAACAAAGCACATTAAAGATGCCCAGTCATAGATCAGGTGCATGCTAACTCAAGCATGGCGTATGTAAATAATTTTTATATAAATGCAGCAAAAGGTACAAAAATTGGAGCCGTCATGGCGGCAAAACATTATGGGGAAAAAGGCGGAGATTTCAGTGAGCCAGAGAAAAGATATCTGGAGGCATATAGGTGGGGAACTATCGCTCTTGAAATTGGCGATGCCTTAGAAAAAGCGCAAACAGATCAAGCGGCTCCCTTAGAGCTAAAAACAGTGGAAGCAGGTCTCAAGCACAATAAAAAGGATGGAATAGGCACCTTGGCAGTTGTGCCGATTTTGGGGATTTTGGCTTGGGCGGCGCGGTTTGCGTCTTGGGCGGGGGCGGTTGTTTTGTTTGTTCTCGCTGTTGGGGGATTGGGGTTTTCCGCCACGCAGGTTGAAACTTTGGTCGATGCGAGGCCGATGCTCGATCGTGATTTGAATGTGGCTGCGATTTCAGGCCGCGTGGCGATGACGGATATTATGCCGGACGGGATTCGGCTTACTTTGATTTCCCCCTTCTCACCCAACAATCATGCGGCGTTGATAGGCTCCGCATGGGCGACGATACGCCAGATATTGAGGTGTTCGAGGCGGATGCGGCGTTCGAGGGCGTCGACGGCTTCGTGGACTTCGGTCACCGTTTTCTGCGGATCGACGAGGCAATGAAAGGTGACGATTATTCCTTCCGGCGTTTGCCGTGCGCGAATTTTATGCAGGCTGGTGAGAAGGACGCTTTCGACAAGAAAGCGTTCGATATTTTTGCTAATAAGGGAGAGTATCTCGCTCGATACGTCTTCTCCGTCGGAACTGACGGTTTGAAGAGGTTCGATATGCGTTTCGACTTCGATGTCGCCGCCGAATTCCTTGCCGATGTCGTCTTCAAAATTATGGGCGATGGCGTGAGCCTCTGCGATGGATTTATTTCCGTCGATTTCAAGATCAAGCCCGACGAACGGTTTGCCCTTGGCGCGGTGGACGGTGACGTGATGGATGGCAGCGTTATGGTTGAGGGCTATAACGCGGATGCGTTCATGGACAGTTTCGTCGTCTAGCGCGAGAGGTTCCGTCAGAACAGAGACTTCGGATTCTGGGATTTCGGCACGGATGGTATCGGCAAGGCTTTGTTGAATCGCTGCTACGCGTTGTTGGGAGAGGCCGCGACCTACGGCGACTGTTATATCGACGAAAAGCATGCTGCCTGTAGGGCGGACACGGACGCGGCGAACCGCCACAATATGGGGCGCGGCGCTGGCGAGGGTCGTGATTTTCTGGACGATATCCTGCGGCGCGGTGTCGATTAGGGTGTCGATCGTGCGTTTGCCCAGTTTCCATCCGACATGGCAGACGAAAAGCGACACGCCTATGGCGGCAAAAGAGTCTCCCTCGGGCCAGCCCAGAGCCACAAAGCCAAGGCCGACAAGGACGACAAGAGAGCTTAAGATATCGGAGCTGAAGTGGAGGGCATCGGCCTCCAAGGCTTGGCTGTTGGTTTTCTCGGCAACTCTTTTAAGGGCTCGGGCGCGGGAAAAATCGATAATGATCGACGCGACGACCACGCCGACAGACCACCATGTTGCTTCGACAGGCTCTACGCCTTTTAAAAGCCTGTGTCCGGCTTCGTAAAATATCCAAAAGCTTGTCAGAAAGAGAAGGCCTGTTTCTATCAGCGCAGTAACGCTTTCAATTTTTCCGTGACCGTAAGGATGTTCGGGGTCTGCCGGTTTATCGCTCACACGGACAGCCAGATAGGTCAGCATGGCGGCGCCCATGTCGAGGAGGCTGTGCAAGGCTTCGGAGAGGATACCAAGACTTCCCGTTGAAAGACCCACAACCAATTTACCGACAGTCATAGCTGCGCTGGCTACAACAGAGCTGAGCGCGACGGACTTTTTTTCTTCAACAGACATTGGGGTGTTCCCTAAATAGAAAAGGCGTTGTGGTTGTCATTCTACGCTTGCACAACAAGCATATCTATACTCCAGATAAAAAAAGCGGAAGATGGGGGTTAAACCATCTTCCGCTTTTAATGTCTTGATGCCTGTAAGGCTTATTCCGCCGCGGCCTTTTTGGCGCGGGGCTTTTTGGCCTTGGGGGCTTCTTCTAAAGATTCCGTTTCCGTCGAAGCGGCCTTTTTGGCCTTCTTGGCGGGTTTCTTGGCTTCGGTCGTTTCTTCCGTCGCGGCGGGTTGTTCCGCAGCTTCTGCGCCTTCGACAGGAGCGCCGAAAGCAGCTTCAACTTGAGCCTTTTCAGCGGCAGCCTTCTTTACAGCTGCTCCCTTTTCGGCTTGCACCAAAGCTTCTTCAGGCGAACGGGCGACGTTCACGACAACCTTGGCAAAAACTTCGGGATGCAGCTTGATCTTGACTGTGAACAAACCCAGCGTCTTGATCGGCGTGTCGATATGAACCTGAAGACGGTTCAGGGTGTGTCCTGCGGAAGCCGCGACTTCGGCAACGTCACGCGACGTAACCGAGCCGAACAACTGACCCATTTCACTCGCCTGACGGATGATGACCAGCTTGAGTCCGTCCATCTTTGCCGCCAGCGTTTCCGCCGTGGCGCGTTCCGCAGCATTGCGGGCTTCAAGTTCGGCGCGTTGCTGTTCGAACAGTTCCGAATTAGCCTTGGTGGCGCGCAAGGCTTTCTTGTTAGGCAACAAGAAATTACGCGCATAGCCTGGACGCACTTTCACGGTCTGACCCAATGTGCCAAGGCGTTCGATGCGTTCCAATAAAATAACTTCAATCATGGGGTATCTCCTTGATGTGCCTTAATTAGCGTTGCCGCGCTTGTCGGCGTAAGGCAGAAGAGCGAGAAAACGCGCGCGCTTGATGGCCTGAGCCAGCTCGCGTTGCTTTTTCGCGGAAACGGCGGTGATGCGACTTGGCATGATCTTGCCGCGTTCGGATATGAAACGCTTCAGGGTCACGGGATCCTTGTAGTCGATCTTGGGCGCGTTCTTGCCGGTGAAGGGGCAGCTCTTGCGGCCACGACGGAAACCGCCGAAACCGCCAGCAGAAGCGCCGCCAGCGGAACGATCGCGCTGCGGACGGCCGCCAAAAGAAGATTCGTTCATGCTCATGCGGCTTCTCCTTCAGAAGATGTTGATTCGGCGCGGGGGGCGCGGCGCGGACGATCCGAACGGTCGCCGCCACGGTCGGGACGGTCACCGCGTTCGCCGAAGGGGCGTTCGCTGCGTTCATCTTTGCGCAGAATGGCGGAAGGTTCCGTTTCGTGTTCTTCGACGCGCACGGTCATAAAGCGCAGCACGTCTTCGTGCAGCTTCATGTTACGTTCCATTTCGTCGATCGCCGCCGGAATGGCGTCGATGTTGAAAAGGACGTAATGGCCTTTTTTGTTCTTGTTGATGCGGTAAGCGAGGTTGCGCAAACCCCATTGTTCGGTCTTGGTGACCTTGCCGCCATCCTTGATGATGATGTCGGTGAATTCCTTGGTCAGAGCTTCAACCTGTGTGGTCGGAACGTCCTGACGCGCGATAAAGATAGACTCATAGAGTGGCATAATCTGCACTCCCCTTGGGTTAAAACAACCGGAAGCTGGGTCGAGCCTGTCCCGACACATCAGCCGCTCCGGTTAAGCCCCCCCTCACGAAGGGGCAAGGAGCAATAAGCTGGGCGGTTATAGCGGGTTATCTTGGGAATGCAAGGGGGATGAAGGGGGGAATCCAAAGAAATTGCCATAATTCCTTGATAATTCGCGTCATTTTGCAAAATTCGCTGTTTTGCCCTTGCTTGCAAAAATGCGAATTTATGGGGAATCCTGGATGATATTTTTGCCGCAAGAGAACCAAATCGGATTCCGGAATGGCGAAAAAAAAGAATATAAGTAAATGGTGTGAACGGCGCAAACTATGGCTTGTAGGCAGTAACCCAGAGAAAACGCGTTTCCTCATTGTCTTGTTGAAGCACCTCTGCCTTTTCAATAACTAACCCGGCAGCGATTATAAGCTTCTTCGTCACCTCGGTATCGTGGTGGCTAAAGAACATAGTCGTTCCCAACCATTCGCCTATCCAGTTTTCCACTGCTGTTGCACCAAAGCTGCCTACAAATCGCCCTCGCGAAGCGAGCCAACCAGCAATACGTTGCAGCAACGCTGCATGCTCATCGCGTGGAATGTGCGTAATCGAGTAGAACGCTCCCACGGCCTCGAAAGATTCTAGAGGGAAGTCAACAGCAGCCATGTCCGCTTGAATGAATTGACCCTCTGGCACATTTCGACGAGCACGCTCTATCTGTCCCGCTGACCCGTCTACACCCGTAACCTTAAATCCCCGCGCTATCAAATCGTGTGCAACTGGCAGCCCCGCACCACATCCAAGGTCGAGCACCCGTGCGTGAGCAGGCAAACCATGCTCAAGTTCGACCACTTTCCGCTGCCGCACTGTCGAGTGGCCGAATTGTCTGAGATAGGTGTCGACGACCTGATCATACCCTGATGCAACCAGTTTCTTGGGGTCGTGCTTATCCATGCAGGCGACACGCTTTAAAGCATAAGGTGTATCGAAATACTTAAATTTAAGGCCTTATCTTCAATATGTTCCTCTTAACGGAACGCTTCCGGCCTTACACTTTGCCCCCACTCAACTCGCTGCCGCGATGACCGACAGGAAGTTGAAGAGACGCTCGGTTTTCGGTGTTTTAAGGATGTCGGGGCCGCCGCTTTCTTCGATTTCGCCGTTGACCATGAAGATGACTTGATCGGAGGCGTGACGGGCGAAGCCCAGCAAGTGGGTGATGATGAAGATGCCGATATTCTGACCGCGTAGACTTTTGAGGTAGGTCAGGATTTTGGCGATTTGTTCGACATCAAGAGCCGAGGTGATTTCGTCGAGAAGCAGATAGCGCGGCTTGAGCATTACGGCACGGGCAAGAGCGACGCGTTGGCGCTGACCTAGCGAGGCTTCGTTTGGATAATTGTCAATAAAGCTGCCCATATCGAAAGCGTCAATCAACGCGTCAAGTTCGCCGTTGGTGTCGGCGATATGCCGACGTCGCACCGGCAGCAAGATATTCTCGCGCAGGGTCAGATGCGGCCACAGAAATAATTGTTGGAAGACTGTCGTCAGTTTCGGCCAAGGGGGCGTGAATATAACGTTTTCCGCCCAAGGGTAACGGAATACTTGGTCATCGACCTGAATCTCCCCGCTTTGCGGCATATCCAAAAGAGCCATGCAGCGCAGCAGCGTCGTTTTGCCGCAGCCGCTAGGCCCTATCAACGCCGTGATGCCGTCAGGTGTCAGCTTCAGATTGATGTTCTTCAGCAACGGCTTGTCGGTATAGCTGAAATTGAGATTGCGAACTTCCAACATATTAGCGCTCCGAAAAATCGCGCGTGTAGCGCCTTTTTAAATAAGCCGCCGCCAGATTGATCGGCAAGCAGACAGCCAGAAAGAAGAACGCCAGCGCGGTATAGATTTCGACGGGGCGGTAGATCGTGCTGTTAATGCGTTGTGAGACGCGGAAGATTTCTTCGACTGAGATCAAGCTGGCAAACAAGGTCGCGTGCAGCATGCCCACTTGCTGCACCATCAAGCCCGGGATCAATTGGCGGAACAAAATAGGCAGTTGGATGTGTGTGACAAGGTCGCGGCTCGACAGGCCGCATACGCGACCTGCGATGATGTATTGTCTGGGGAAATCACGAACCGCTTGCCGCACCATCTCCCCCACCCCGAAAATATTGACGAGAGAAAGGGTCAGCGATGCGGTGTAGAACGGATCGATTACGACATTAAACACGGCCTGCGCCGGATAATGCAGCCAGAAAAGGACGACCAGAGTCGGAATAGCAGAAAACGCGAAGGACATGGCTCGCGTAAAACGCCCCCAGCTGTGCGGTGCATTGGCTCCGACAACGCCGAGCGTGATGCCAAGAATGATGCCTGTCGTCCAGATTACGAGGCAGAGTTCCATCGTCACGCGGAGTCCTTGCAGGAACGCCATGTGGTAGGTGATGAGGATGTTGAGTACGGTCATGATTTCTTATTGATAAGGTTTGGCGGCACGGAGATAGGCACCCGGAATATCTTCCCATTTTTTCAGAAGGCGGTCCATCTCGCCAGTGTTGAGGGTATCTTCGACGGCGCCATCAAGAAAATCACGCAAATCGATTTCTCCCTGTAACGTGGCAAGTTCGAACGGCATCACTTTCAAAGGTTGGTCGAGGTGAAGCGGTTTGATCTTGTCTGGGTTATTTTTATTGTACTGGAAGAAACCGTTGCGATCCCAAATCACGACATCGGCTTTATGCCCGATCACTTCCTGAACCACCGTGCCATAATCAGAGTTTTGGGGCAATTCAATAAATTTGGCTAGGGGGAAAAGGGTGCGGGCAAGGCTAGCAGTTACATTGCCTTCTTGCACCGCGATTGTGACATCCGGCTTGTTCAACTGTGCGGGGTCTGTGCTGGTGAAGCGCGTTTCGTCGCTGCGTATGAAAGGTTCGACGGAGGTGTAGAACATTGAGCGTGTGAATTTCGCGGCGCGGTTATAGGTCACATCCGCCCACATCGGGGTACAAACCGCGTCGAATCTTTTGGCTTGCAGCCCTGCGATCCAGTTGCCGAAAGAGATTTCCTCGCTCCATTCGACTTTTAACCCCGTTTTTTGGGCGACATACTCCATCATGTCGACGGAGAGTCCCGAAAGTTTTCCCGTGTTGGGTTCGCGCATCGTTACGGGAGGAAGGACATAATAGCCGCAACGGAGAACGCCTGTGCTGGTAACGCGATTGAAGGCGGTTTCTTGCACGACCAATGCGGCGTTATGAGAAGGCCAATAACGCGTCGTCGCAAACGCCGTGATAACGGCAAGAAAAACAACAAGGATCAATTGTACAAGTTTCATCTGGTTCCAGATAGATAGGGTTTGGCGACGCGCAGAAAGACTCTGGGGTCGCTGGTGTATTTAGATATAATCTCTTCAATCACGCCTTGATTATGAAGCTCCACCAACGCGCTGTCCAGCATATCGCGCAATTCGGGTTCGTGTATGTCGACTCCGAGAGACGACGGGAAGACCTGAAACGGCGTATCTTGGGCAAAACGCAACGTGTTGGGGTTGGCTTGGAGGTAGGCGTTGACGTAGGAAGGTTCGGCGAACACGATATCGGCTTTGTGGGTTGCCACGTTCACAAGAATATCAGTCAATTGCCCCATCTGGGGAACGGATACTTCCTTAGCTTTGGGGAAGTGCGTTTTGGCGATAATGTCGGATTGTTCGCCGTCCATCGCGGAAATACGCGTCTCGGGACTGTTAACCGACGACAGGCTTTGATCAAAACGATGATCGTCTACCGCCACATAGGGATAATTGGCGACATAATAGACGGGCAACCCATAGCCAACATATTTGCCGCGCTCGCCCTGACGCCATAGTCCCGCGCAGAACACGTCGGTGCGGTGACTGCGAAGGCTTTCGATAAAAGTGCCCCAGCCTGTATTTTCCGTCCATTCGACTTTCAGATTAAGTTTGGCGGCGATTGCCTCTGTAACCTCTGAGAGAATGCCAGAAATTTTGCCCGTTGAGGGGTCTTTGACGAGTGCATAAGGAGGCGAATCCGCATATCCGCAGCGCAAAACACCTGTACGCAGGACGCGGTTATATGCGGTTTCTTGAACGGCGGGAATGTTAGAGTTCAGAAGCCCTGCCCCAAAATAAAAAACCGTGCCGAACGCGGTGGCGAAACTGAGGGCGACGATGAGGAGGATGTGCGAGAGTTTCATGAACGGCCTATTGGTATTGCGGTCTTTGCATTAGAAGCACGCCTGCAATTTTTGCGTATTTCAGCATGATGGTTTCAAATTCGCCGGAGGTCATGATTTCTTCGGTTGCTGTGTTCAGAAGGCTGACTAAGGAATGTTCGCCTCGCGCTACGGGTATCGTGTGACCGAAGAGGCGCAACGGCCTGTCGAGCGAGACGGGTCTGATTTGCCCTGGATTCGCCGTCATGAAAGCAGAACCTGTCCATGCATCGGTGAAGGTTATATCCGCTTTGCCGGAAGACACGTTTAGAAGCAGCGTTCCCGCTGGGCTTAATTGCGAGACAGAGAGAGTTTTTGCTTTAAGAAAACGGGTTCGCGCCAATTCCGAGGATAATTCGGAATCCATTACGGATATGGTGATGTCCTCGGCGTTCACCTTATCAATCGCGTGATCGAAACGCGTGTCACCTTCGCGGACATAGGCGTTGATCGGAAGGAAATAGGTCGGTTCGGTGAACAATACTTCTTTCGCTATCGTAGCCTTGGGCCAGGCGCCGAAGCACATTGCGTCGATTCGTCCGCTGTTCAGGGCGGCGGGATAATCGCCCCAGCCTACTTCTTCGACCCAATCGATTTTCAGTCCGGTATGTTGGCCTATTGCTATAAGGAAATCATAGAAAATGCCGGTCAGTTTTCCGGTCTTCAGGTCTTTGCTAAATCCGGGCTCCCAAAATCCATAGCCGCAGCGCAGCGTATTAGTGCGAATGACGCGCTCATAGGCTGGCTCTTGGGGGGAAGACGCATTCGTTTTTTGCTCAGCTTTTGCCACAGCAAGCGCCGTGGGTGCCGCTACCGTTGCGCTGCCAAGCAAACGAAGGAATTCGCGCTTATCAAAAAGAGTTCCCATGGTTAAGCCCTTGGTTGGTCAGGGATTCAGACTAACAGGTTTTAAAGAGACGCAAAATAAAAAGGGCGCTACCGCGAATCACCCGCAGGTTGGGCTGATGCGCCCCACGGTTGGGCGGGAAGGATAAATTGATCGGGGCTTGTTGTGTATTTTCCAACAATTTTTTCAACAACCCCGGAAGCAAGCATCGCCCTGATAGTCGTGTCGAGCATGGCGCGGAGGGCATGTTCGCCCACGGCAACGTCAAGACCTGCTGCCTGCATGCGCAAAGACGGGCCGATTACGCGTTTAAGTTTGCCTGGGTTGTTGAGAAGAAAGGGCTCGGCTGTCGAGGGTTCCGTCGTGGCGATGTCGGCCTTGCTCGTCGAGACTTGCAAAAGAACTTGCGAAACATCGGTCAAGTTCGGCAGGGAAAGAGTCTGCGCCTTGGGGAATCTCTCTGCCTTGAGGTATTGCGAAAACTCGCCTTCGAGATAGGCATAGGTGACCGAAGGGTCGTTGATTTTCGCATAGGCGTTATCGAACCGTGTGTCATTGGCGCGGACGTAGGCATAAGTGGGGGCAAAAATAATAGGCGTCGTAAACTCTGTCGCACGCGCTCGTCCGGGCGTTTGATTAAAGGGCATGCACGCAACGTCGTAACGGTTTGATTTAAGCCCGTCAAAGGCGGTGGAGAAAGCGACTTCCTCCGTCCATTCGATCTTGAGGCTCAATTGCTTGCCGATTTCTTCCAACAAATCGTAATACATGCCAGAAAACGCCTTCGTGTTCAGGTCGCGCTCAAGAAATTTCGGGTAAATACCATAGCCGCAACGCAAAACGCCTGTCCGCATCACGCGGTCATAGGAGGATTCCTTGGCGGGGGATGGAGTCACGCTCTCACTTAGCTGCGCAGTGTGGTTTGCAAACCGAACGGTTGTCAGAGTCGTGGCGATTGTCAGAATAATAACAAGAATGATCGAAGAAATTTTCATGGGATATTCCCTCATGTGTTATTAATAAGTTCATAAGTAAGAGAACATAATTGTTGACGTGGCGAATCGGGTGTGATTCTCTGTGGGCATGAGAAAAGACGACGCCCGCAAACTTGATCATCAAACGCTGGAAGCGATGAGGGAACGCGCTGTCCGGCG
>CAIXLI010000006.1 GCA_903920205.1 uncultured Pseudomonadota bacterium | reverse complement strand
GCCAGGACGCGAGACCTATACCCTCCAACCAAAGAACAAGGCGTGACATGACTTTTCAGATCATCACCGCCGATCAAAGACTGTCCGAAAAGCGTGGCATCAAAGGCTGCATTTTCGGGCGGTGGAAAATCGGCAAGACCAGCTTGCTCTGGACGCTCGACGCGGCCAGCACTTTGTTCATCGACTTGGAGGCAGGCGATCTGGCCGTTGAAGGCTGGGCGGGCGACACGATCCGCCCGCGCACATGGCAGGAATGCCGAGATTTCGCCGCTTATATCGGCGGCCCCAATCCAGCACTCCGCGACAACCAGCCTTATAGCCAAGCGCATTATGATTATGTGTGCAGCCAGTTCGGAGATGCTTCCGCCCTCGACAAATACGATACGATTTTTGTCGACAGCATAACGGTTGCCGCGCGTCTGTGTTTCCAATGGTGCACGGGTCAACCCGAAGCCATCAGTGAAAAAACCGGCAAGCCTGACACGCGCGGCGCCTACGGTCTTCTGGGCCGCGAGATGATCGGCTGGCTCACGCATCTGCAGCACGCGCGCGGCAAGAATGTCTGGTTCGTTGGAATCCTCGATGAAAAGACGGATGATTTCAACCGCCGCATCTATATGCCGCAGATCGACGGCAGCAAAACAGGTCTTGAGCTGCCTGGCATCGTCGATCAGGTCGTGACCATGGCCGAGATCAAGAATGATGATGGTACGGCCTATCGCGCTTTCGTTTGCCAGACCATCAATCCATGGGGCTTTCCGGCAGGCGACCGTAGCGGACGTCTTGCCATGATCGAAGAGCCGCATCTGGGACGGCTCATGGAAAAAATCAGACAACCGCTCACCAAAACAGCGCAGGAGCGACTGGAATTTTCCACGCCACAGCCTGCCGAAACCCCCGCCACAAACAGCCAACCAGCACAGGAGTAAGTGAACATGAACGGAATGGATTTTAACGACGCCGGACAACAGCAGGCTGGCGAACTGATACCGGCAGGCACCATCGCCAAGGTGGTTATCACCATTCGCCCCGGCAGCGCCGGTCAAGGCGGCTGGCTGACACGCAGCAACACCAGCGATGTCGAATATCTCAATTGCGAATTCACGGTTCTCGAAGGTTCGTTTGCACGCCGTAAGTTCTGGCAGAACATGACCGTCTCCGGTGGCAAGGTCGACGAGCGCGGCCAGTCCAAGGCATGGGGCATCACGAAAGCATCCCTGCGCGCCATGCTGGACAGCGCCTTCGGCCTTGATCCCGATGACGACACGCCTGCCGCGAAACAGAAGCGCGTCACACAGGATTGGGGCGCGTTCAACGGTCTGCAGTTCGTTGCCAAGATCGGCATAGAAAAAGGCAAAGACGGGTATTCAGACAAGAACCGCCTTCAGTTCGTTCTGACGCGCAAAAATCAGGAATACGCCTCCGTGATGTTCGGTGTGCAAACGGGATACGCGCCGCAGCCGACACAGGCGCCCACACAGCAGTCTCAGCAACAGCCCTCCCAACAGCAAACACCTCAACAGCAAGGAACGCCGAACGGCAACGTCCCCACCTGGGCGCGCTAATCCCCGTTTTTCTTTTCCTGTCTTTTTGTTTTCCCGCCTGTTTGAGAGTGTCCGATGCTGCTGCGGCCACGCCAGAAAATTTTTGTCGAAAATTGCGTCGCTGCGCTGAAGCAGCGGCGCAATACGCTCGGCGTTGCCCCGACAGGTGCTGGCAAAACTATCATGCTGTCGGCGACCACAGGCGACATCCTGCGCGAAACGGGCGGCAAGGCCGCGATCCTCGCCCACCGCGACGAGCTAACGGCGCAAAACGTTACGAAATTCGCGCGTGTTAATCCCAGCCTTAACACGTCCATCTATGACGCGAACAGCAAATCGTGGCACGGGCGGGCAACCTTTGCGATGGTTCCAACCTTATCGCGGCAGGAGAACTTGTCACGGATGCCGCAGCTTGATCTGCTTGTCATCGACGAGGCGCATCACGCGGCCGCCACGAGTTATCTGCGGATTATTGAGGAAGCGAAAGCTAAGAATCCGAATTTGCTGCTCTTCGGCCTGACAGCTACGCCCAACCGAGGCGACCAGAAAGCCTTACGTCCGATCTTTGACAATGTCGGCGATCAAATCCGACTGGCTGAGCTTATTCAATCTGGCCATCTCGTTCCTCCG
>CAIXLI010000005.1 GCA_903920205.1 uncultured Pseudomonadota bacterium | reverse complement strand
GGGGGATCGGCCTTCATGTTTCTTGGCGGTGGGGGACCTCTTGCACAAAACACGGTCAATTTCGGGACATCGCCAGCAACCGTAAAGGCATGGATCAATTCTGCAACCGGCGCAGCAAGTTTTACGACGGCGAATTTTACGAGCGTGACGGCTCCGACCGTCATCGTCAACGGCTCCACCCTAACATCCGCAGCAGTCAACACGGCGCTTTCTCTCACAAGTTTGACTTGTCCTGTCGGTTATGAGGCGTTGACTAAATTTCCTAATGGATCGTTTGGCTGTATAGCTGTTACGGACATCACCAATGTCGGCACGGTTACCGTTCCCTCGTGCCCCGCAAGCCAAATGCTTTATTTCACCGGGGCAGGCTTTACCTGCATTGCAGCGGCACCTGGACCTCAAGGGCCTGCGGGGGCTAACGGAGCGACCGGAGCAACGGGACCGCAAGGACCCCAGGGAATTCAAGGGCCAGCGGGGTCATTATCCGCAGCCCAGCTTAATACCCTTGATAGTTTGACGAACATTCCTGCTTGTGCGCCAGGACAGCTTTTGACCAAAAATGGGCAAACTAGCGTTGATTGTATTGCCTCGCTGGGTGCGGACTCTCTGGTTGGCGGCAGCGCGTTCGCCGGGGGGAGCATCCAATCAACGGATTGTCCCGATGGAAGCGTAGTTATCGGCATTCGTGTGCGCACCACGGGCACATGCGAATACAAATGTGACGGGGATGGTCCGATTGTTGCTGCCATTCAATTGCATTGTCGGGCCGTGCAGTAACTTGTACGGACAGGATGGATATGCATCGCCCTTTAGTCGATAGATAAAAAACGACACTAAGCACTCCCTGCCTTCCTCATCGAGCAAGGCGGGGTTTAGCTTGAGCATGCGAGACCGTAAGGGGGGCTGGTAGCTGGCCTTTATTTCCCCCCGACCGCTTTCAAAAACACCTCACCGTAACGCGCCAATTTGGCGGAGCCGACGCCAGCAATGCCGCTCATTTCCTCTAAACTCTTAGGCCGCGCTTTGGCAAGTGCGATAAGGGTTGTGTCGTGGAAAATAACATAAGGCGGGACGTTCTGCGCCTTGGCCAGACGCAGGCGCAGGGCGCGGAGATTTTGGAAAAGACTTTCATCTTCATCGCCGTCCAGAACGGGCAACCCTTGATCGGAAAATGCGCCGCGTCGCTTTCCGGAAACTTCCGCCCTTAATTCCCGTGTGGTTCGCGTAGCGGGAGTTTCGCGCAAAAATACGCTTTGTTCGCCGCGCAGAACGGGGCGGCAAGCGTTGTCGGACGCGAAACGCAAGCCGCCATAACCTTCCATATCCATCAGCAACAATCCTTGCGCCACCAATTGCCGAAAGATATCGCGCCATTGGTTGCGGGAGAATTCTTTGCCGACGCCATAGGTCGGCAATTCGTCGTGATGGAACTGGCGAATGCGGTCTGTTTTACCGCCAACCAGAATGTCGGTCAGATGCGCCGCTCCAAATCTTTGTCCGGTGCGATAAACGCAAGACAAGGCTTTTTGCGCCGCCACGGTGCCGTCGAAACTGGCGGCAGGATTCTGACAGGCATCGCAATTGCCGCAAGGCTCCGGCGGAGTTTCACCAAAATATTCCAAAAGAGTTTGGCGACGGCATCGCGTGCTGGCGCAAAAACCGACAAGCGAGTCAAGTTTGCGTCGTTCCAGTTGTTTGCGCTTGTCGTCGCTGTCGCCGCTTTCGATCATCGAACGTAGCTTGGAGGCGTCTTCGATACCGAAGAACAGCACGGCGTCCGACGGCAAACCATCGCGTCCCGCCCGGCCTGTTTCCTGATAATAGGCTTCGATGCTTTTAGGCAAATCTATATGCGCGACAAAGCGCACATCCGGTTTATCAATCCCCATGCCGAAGGCAATTGTCGCGACGATGATAACGCTTTCGTCCTTCAAAAAACGATCCTGATGCCGCGCACGCTTGTCAGCGGGAAGTCCCGCATGATAGGGCAGCGCGGTAAATCCTTGTCGCGAGAGCCATTCCGCCGTTTCTTCGACGCGAGCGCGGGACAGGCAATAAACAATACCGGAATTCTGTTTGTGGTCTTTGTTCAAAAACTGAAGCAACTGGTCGCGCGGCTTGGCTTTCGGCACGACAAGATAGCGGATATTGGGGCGATCAAAGCTGGTGATAAACACGCGCCCATCGCCCAGCTTCAGTTGTCGCACAATTTCATTTTGCGTCGGGGCGTCCGCCGTCGCGGTCAGCGCAACGCGGGGAATGTTCGGGAAACGTTCGTGCAAAATGGCGAGCTGCAGATATTCGGGACGGAAATCATGCCCCCATTGCGAAACGCAATGCGCCTCGTCAATCGCAAACAGTGAAATTTTGCACGACTCCAAAAGCGCCAAAGTGCCCTGCAGCACAAGTCGTTCGGGTGCGATATAAAGCAGATCGATCTCGCCCGCCCGCATCTGCGCGATAATCCGTCCCGCCTCGCCGTTTTCCAAGGTCGAGTTCAACGCCGCGGCGCGGACGCCAAGCTGCTTCAACGCTTCGACCTGATCGCGCATCAGGGCTATCAGCGGCGACACCACAACGCCCATCCCTTCGCGGCACAAGGCCGGAATTTGGTAGCATAGCGATTTCCCCCCGCCAGTAGGCATTAAAACCAAAGCATCCCCGCCCGTGACAACATGCGCAATCACGTCTTCCTGCTGTCCGCGAAACGAGGCAAAACCGAAAACGCGGTGAAGGATGTCGGAAGCCGAGGGGGGCATGAAAACCATCAGGAAGAAAAGGGAAAGTTCAGCCTTGCTTGGCAACGTCTTTGCAAGATTCCGGCACCGCTTCCTTGGTGGAGAATTCTTCACCGCCGACGCTTTGCCCGATGTCCCACAGCCGATCCGCCGTTTCGCTGGCGAGTTTTTTCCAGCGTTCGGCTTCGCCCTGCGCGTGTTTCGAGTTTTGTTCGGAATCCATGGCGCGGCGACGCCAGAAATCCAATTGCAAATCCTGCGTCTGCATCTGGGCGCGCAGGTCTTCTACTTGTTGGCGCAAATGGCTAATTTGCGATTCCAGATGGGCGCGTTGCCCCGCCAGAAAAGACAACATGCCGGGCGACTTGGCATAAGCGGAGGAAGACACCGCCCGCGCCAGATCCCCGAAACTTAGCCCCCCACGCGACAGCATTTGCCGCGCTTTGCGCACGGCGACGACCGCCTCGCCGTCATGACTGGAATCCGCCAAGGCAAGGATTTTATCAAGCTGTTCTGGAATGGGTTCGTTCATTGTTCCGCATCTTTAAACGAATTCTGCCGATTCGCCTAGGCAAGCCGCACCCGAAAATGGCGTCGTTATCGTTAACGCTATTTTCTTTGCATAATGGCGCATCCTCATTATAGTTGCCCATCAATCCTCAAATTAAGGAATATCTCTTGAAGGCCTTAAAAAGTCTGGTTATGTCGGGGCGCGAAGTGCTGCCTATCGTTGAAGGTGGCAAGGGCATCGCCGTGTCCACGGGCGCGAGCTCAGGCGCGTGGGCGGCTGCGGGGGGCATCGGCACGTTTTCCGGCGTTAATGCCGACAGCTACGACGCGCAAGGCAAGGTCGTGCCGCAGATTTATCACGGCAAAAGCCGCAAGGAACGCCACGAAGAGCTGATCGCCTTCGCTATCAAGGGCGGTATCGCTCAGGCGCAACAGGCGCACGAAATTTCTGGCGGTCAGGGTCGCCTGCATATGAACGTTCTGTGGGAAATGGGCGGAGCGGAGCCTATTTTGCAGGGCATTTTGGAAGGCGCGAAAGGCATGATTCACGGCGTCACCTGCGGCGCGGGGATGCCTTATCGCGTGGCGGAAATCGCCGAAAAATTCGGCATTTCTTATTACCCCATCGTTTCCTCGGCGCGTGCGTTCCGCGCTTTGTGGCTCCGCGCTTTCAACAAGCACCGCGACGGTCTGGGCGGCGTCGTTTACGAAGATCCTTGGCTGGCAGGCGGGCATAACGGGCTTTCCAACAGCGAAGACCCCAAAACGCCCGAAGACCCCATGCCGCGCGTCATAGCACTCCGCGCCCAAATGAACGAATATGGGCTGCAAGACACGCCCATCGTGATGGCGGGCGGCGTGTGGTGGATTTCGGATTGGGAACATTGGCTGGATAATCCCGAAGTCGGCCCTATCGCGTTCCAATTCGGCACGCGCCCCTTGCTGACTCAGGAAAGCCCTATTTCCGATGCGTGGAAGAAACGCCTTCTGACTTTGAAAAAGGGCGACATTTTCCTGAACAAATTTTCGCCGACGGGTTTCTATTCTTCCGCCGTCAACAACGCCTTTATCGAAGATTTGAAGGCGCGGTCGGAACGGCAAATCGCCTATACCCACGAACAAGTCGGCGCGCATACCGAAAGCTTCCAAGTCGGCGTCGTGGGACATCCTGTGTTTCTGACCTCTGCCGACACGGCGCGGGTCCACGCGTGGCAGAGTCAGGGCTATACCAAAGCCTTGCGCACCCCGGACAGCACCTTAGTTTTTGTCTTGCCGGAAACGGCACGGGAAATTCTCAAAGATCAGACCAATTGCATGGGCTGTCTGTCGGCGTGTTTATTCTCGAACTGGGCGCAAAACGAAGCGGGTACCACGGGACGCATGCCCGACCCGCGTTCTTTCTGCATTCAGAAAACCTTGCAAAACATCAGCCATGACGGCGATGTCGAGAAATCCCTGATGTTCTCCGGCCACAACGCCTACCGCTTCGCCGAAGACCCCTTCTACGCCAACGGCGTTATCCCCACGGTCAAGCAATTGGTCGAACGGATAGCGACAGGGTATTAAGCCCGATGACGGCGCCTGTTTTCTTCCTGATCGTGGGCGAGGCTTCGGGGGATATTTTGGGAGCGCGGTTGATGCGGGCTTTGCGCGGTAGGCTGGGCGGCGCGGCGCGTTTTGTCGGCATTGGAGGGCCCTTGATGCAGGAAGAGGGGCTTGCGCTTCTTTTTCCGCATACCGAATTGATGCATTTCGGCGTTATCGAAGTTCTGCGGCATATTCCCCGTCTTTTGAAACGCATCGAACAAACGGCGCAGGAAGTTTTGCGCCTTCAACCTTCGGCGCTGATTACCATCGATTCTCCTGATTTTTGTTTTCGCGTCGCCAAGCGCGTAAAGAAACGAGCGCGGAAGAAAATCCCCCTGATTCATTATGTCGCCCCCACCGTCTGGGCGTGGCGTGCCGGACGCGCTAAGGCTATTGCGCAATTTCTCGATCATCTGCTTGCGGTTTTGCCGTTCGAGCCGCCTTATTTCACGCGGGAAGGTTTGGCCTGCACCTTCGTTGGCCATTCCGTTGTCGAAGGCGGCGCAGGTAAGGGCGACGCAGCGGCGTTTCGCGCCCAACGCGGCATCGCCCCCGACACGCCTTTGCTGACTGTTTTGTTCGGCAGCAGGACGAGCGAAATCTCGCGCCTGTTGCCGATTTTCCGCGAGGCAGTAGAAATTTTGCACAAGAAACATCCCTCCTTACAAACCGTTGTGCCGACAGTGCCGCATCTGAAAAACCGCGTCGCCGCCGAGGTCGCAACATGGGGGTTGCCCGCGCATATCGTCGAGGGGGAACAGGAAAAAACAGACGCCTTTGCCGCCTCGCGTGCCGCTCTGGCTTGTTCGGGCACGGTGGCGTTGGAGCTTGCGCTGGCGCGGTTGCCTTCCGTAATCGCATATAAGATCAACGGGCTGACCGCCCTGCTCTATCGCCGCTTTATCCGCGTGGTGTATGTTAATCTGATTAACATCATGCACAACCAACAGGTGGTGCCTGAATTTTTGCAAGAGGACTGCGTGCCGGAAAAATTAGCGCAAGCGGTCGATGTTTTATTGAGCGATGAAACGGCGCGACAAGAACAAATCGCCAAGCTCGCCGCCACGGCGGAGTGGTTAGGACAAGGCCGCTTTGTGCCTTCGGAACGCGCAGCGGAAACGGTGCTTGCGGTTTTGGAAAAGAAATGACGAAAGAAAAGTCCATGCATACCATCCTTCAAGTTATCCCTGCCCTCGTCACAGGCGGGGTTGAACGCGGCACGGTCGAAACGACCGCCGCCCTTGTCAAAGCGGGATTCCGCGCCATCGTCGCGTCGTCCGGAGGGCCGATGGTGCGCGAGATTGAAGCGGTAGGAGGAACGCATATTAAGCTGCCCTTGGCTTCCAAAAACCCTTTGACGATTTACACGAACATCAAACGTCTGCGCCGCGTTATCCGCGAGAACACTATTGATCTTGTCCATGTCTGCAGCCGCGCTCCGGCGTGGAGCACGTGGCAAGCAGCCAAGCAAACGGGCGTCCCCTTCGTTACATCGTTCCACAGCGCCTATGGCGCGGGATCGAAGATTAAGCGGCTTTATAATTCGGCTATGGCGAAAGGGGCGCTTGTCATCGCCGTTTCGAATTTTGTCGCAGAGTACGCAACGCGCACCTATGGCATCACACAGAATATTATGCGCGTGATCCCGCGTGGCGTGGATATTGACGCGTTTGATCCGCAGAAGATCGATCCGGCGCGTATCGAAGCGTTGCGTCTAGCGTGGAAAGTGCAAGCCCCTATGCCGGTTATTCTTCTGCCCGGGCGGTTGACTCGTTGGAAAGGACATTGGGTTCTGATCCACGCTTTGGCGCGTCTGAATCGGCGTGATTTTATGTGTGTGATCGTTGGCGGCGGCAAGGATAGCCGCTATGGGCATGAATTAGCGCAAGAAATCGAGAAAGCAGGATTGGAAAAGAACGTCGCCCTTTTCGACACGTGCCGCGATATGCCCGCAGCCTATTGTCTGGCGGATTGCGTTGTCGTTCCCTCGACCCGCCCCGAAGGCTTTGGGCGCGTGGTGATCGAGGCGCAGGCGATGGGGGCTCCCGTTATCGCCGCCAATCACGGGGGGGCGCGGGAAACGGTGATTCAAGGCAAAACGGGGTGGTTGACACCTGTTGGAGACGCCGAGTCTCTCGCAGAAACGGTGGACTCTATACTTTCGATGACACCGGCAGAGCGGCAAGCTTCTGCCGTACGGGCTATCGCCCATATCCGCACCAATTTTACCACCGAGGCCATGACATCAAAAACGCTGGCGGTTTATCGGGAATTGTTGAAAATACGCTAATCCACTTCGCGTGAATCTCTGGAGAATGCTCATGTCCAATCCTTTGACCCTCGATCACATCGCCGAAATGATGTCCGAACTACGCGCTTATCATGGGCGTATTGTGGTCATTAAAATCGGTGGCAATTCGATTGCAGAAGATAATTTTTTTCTTTCCAAAATCGCGCGACAGGCCGTTTTTTTGAACCATAACGGCGTACGCGTGGTTTTGGTGCATGGCGGAGGGCCCCAGATTGACGACGCGTTACGCGACAAGAAAATTGAAACGAGAAAGGGCGCAGACGGACGCCGCATCACATCTCCCCAAGCAATGCGCGTGGTGGCGCATGTGATGAACGAGATCAATATGCAAGTCGTTGAAGCCTTAATTGAGGCCGGATGTGCCAAGGATAAAATCTTTGCCGCCGCAAAGCAAAAACACCCCTTGGTGCAAGCCGAAAGCCTTGACCCCGCCGACGCCAAAGGCAACCGCAGCGGACGCCCCACCGGCGCTAATGTCGCGCCCCTTGAACACGCTTTGAACGAAGGCAAGATCGTGGTTCTGCATTCTATGGGAATCGGCGTAGATGACACCACGGTCTATAACATCAATGGCGACGATTACGCGATGGAAGTCGCCAGCGCGATTAAGGCCAAGAGGCTCGTTCTTGTCACCAATGTCGCAGGCGTCCTAGACGAAAACCACGAACGCATTCCCGTGATCGATCGCATCACCGCCAAGCAATTGATCCTTGACGGTGTGATTACGGGCGGGATGGTGCCCAAGGTCGAAAGCGCGCTTATGGTGCTAAAGCGGGGAGTCGGCGGCGTCGCCATCATTGATGGCTTCCGCCCTTGGGCAATATTGGGAGAAGTCCTGACACGTCAGGGGCAAGGAACCTTGTTCCGGTCATAGGGCAATCGACTGAGTTAACGAGGGAGTAAGGAAAGAATGATTCGTTGAGTAATCCCGTTGATTTGCAAGGAGGATTGCTTGATGACGAAGGCAAATACCCATCAACCGAAGATCG
>CAIXLI010000004.1 GCA_903920205.1 uncultured Pseudomonadota bacterium | reverse complement strand
TTCCTTACTCCCTCGTTAACTCAGTCGATTGCCCTAGTCGTCGTTGCCCCCGCTTGGGTTGGTTAAGCTTTCCTTTAGCATTCGCGGTTTATCCTGAAAGGCCTTTTCCCCGTTCCTCAAGTTCTTCCCAAAGGTTTCCCCGCATGCCTCAGCTTTACCGCATCAGGGCAGGATTTCGCGCGACACTGCTGTTGGGCGCGAGCCTTGCGGCGTTTGTGCCTGCCCATGCCGCTAGCAATTCTGTCACCCCCCTCGGTTCGCTTGGCGGGAATATCGACGGATATGAGTCGGGGGTAAGCAGTAATGCTGTATCAAGTGATGGCAGTATCGTCGTTGGGGATGCCCTTCTTGGTAACGGCAACGATGTTGCCTTCCGTTGGACGCAGGGCGCTGGCATGGCCAATATCGATACAGTCGGCAGCACTGATTCCTGGTCCATGGGCATCTCCGCCGATGGCAGCGT
Organism: uncultured Pseudomonadota bacterium; assembly: GCA_903920205.1. Classification (GTDB taxonomy): domain Bacteria; phylum Pseudomonadota; class Alphaproteobacteria; order UBA9219; family UBA9219; genus CAIXLI01. Next base: position 20,172 of record CAIXLI010000004.1, on the reverse strand, counting down.
TGTCGTGGGCGCGGCTCATTTCAATGGTGGTGGCGGCCGGACCGCCTTTCGCTGGACGCAGGCGGCGGGCATGGTCAGTATCGACACTGCCGGGGACACAGATTCCGAAGCCGATGCCGCTTCCGCTGATGGCAGCGTTATTGTGGGCTGGGCCCAGTTCAACAACGGACACTACTTGGCCTTCCGCTGGACACAGGCGACCGGCATGGTCAATATTGATACTGTGGGCAACATCTATTCCGGAGCCAAAGCCGTCTCCTCCGACGGCAGCGTTATCGCGGGCTATGCCAAGTTCGACGGCAGCAACGACAACGCCTTCCGTTGGACGCAGGCGACGGGCATGGTCAATATCGACACTGTCGGCGGCACCAATTCCCAAGGCAATGCCGTTTCTGCCGATGGCAGCGTAGTCGTGGGCGTGGCCCAGTTCAACGGCGGTAATTTTGACGCCTTCCGCTGGACGCAAAGCACGGGCATGGTCGATCTCGGCACGCTTGGCGGCATAAGTTCATGGGCGGGCGCCGTTTCTGCCGACGGTAAAATCGTGGTTGGTTCCTCCTATGTTCCAGGCGATACCGTTCAAGCTGCCTTCCGCTGGACGCAAGAGACGGGCACGAAGGATTTGAACACGCTGCTCAGCAACGCGGGCGTCAATATGTCCGGCATCCATTTGGATTATGCCTCCGGCATTTCTCCTGACGGTAAGTATATCGCCGGTGGGGGGACTTTTTCGGGCAATATCGAAGCCTTCCTTGTTTCTTATATCGAAGGCGTGACCGACGCTTTGACAACCACCAGCGATGTGCGGACTTCGGTGCAAAATCTTTCTGCCGACCAACGCGCCAGCCTGATTGAAAGCCGCAGCACGGCAGGAGAGTTGCTTGGCCTGACGCGGGCTGTCGATAACGGAAGCTATAGTTATGCCGGGGCCATGTTCGGCAGCGCTGTAGGCTACACGGGCGGTCAGTATGCGTCACGCGGCGTGACAATTCTTGGCGGCATCGCCTATGGTTCGGAGGAATATAACAATATTAAGCAGGGTGGCGCGCCCACAGTAGCCCTTGCCGCCCGTTACACCTTCAACGACCCCTTTGGCGACAACGGCGCGACCCTGCATCCCTATGCCGAGATCGGAAGCTGGGTGACGCCTCAAGCCCCGTTCACCTTCACCCGCGCTTATGCCAACGGCTCTGGAACCTCCACGGGTACAGGCAGTGCCAAGACCACAAACTGGGCCGAGTATGGAAGGGGCGGCCTAATTTGGGACGTAACCGCCGATGACAGGCTGACCGGCTATGGCGAGTTAGGCCAACAATATATGAGCTTCAATGGCTATACCGAAACATCAACCGCGATCAACCCCTTCCCCGCCACAATCAGTAGCGGGACTTTGAGCATGGGCGTCGCCCGTCTCGGCGGCTTGTGGACGCATAAGATCGGGGGACTTTCCGACGAATGGGGCCCTGTGCCAGTCTCGGTTACCTTGGCTGGCGATGCGGTGCGATCCTTTGATGTGCATTCGGGCCTCACCGTTAACGTCGCGGGCATCGGAAGCACGACGGCTTCGAACGAATCCGACACGTGGGGAGAATTTGGCGCACGCCTAACCGCAGGCCTTACTCCCGATACAGACCTCAACCTCGACATCAACGGCACGGCAGGCGGCGGCTCTCTTGGCACCGCGCTTCATGGTGGTGTGGGTGTGAGTTGTCGGTTTTAAGGTCGATCCTCCCTCATCTTTTTGAGGATGGTTACGCAGGCAATCTTCCTCCTGAAAAAGGCCGCACATGGTTAAGCGATTCGCCAAACGATAATGGGGAATAACTTACCAAAGGCTAGTCGGGCTCCGACTCTCATCCGAAACGTTTAAAGCGCGGGAAGGCTTATTTCTCAAGGCTTGCACGCATGTTTCTTGCGGCACATTCGTTTCGGTCTCGTATCCATTTTGGATTCGCATTGAGTCCCCCAGGTTGCTCACAGAAATTTTTGTTTATCTTCTGTTAACGCTTCCCTTCTTTCCCGAAAAACTGTTATGGTGCAGGGCTTAATCCTTATGCGGATTGGGCGTGGTTTGTTGTCCTGTCGAAACGATGACGGGATGCTGCCATGCACAACGGATAGTAACGGAATTCAGAGGACAACATGGCGCTGCAGAAGACCCCACTCACTTCTTCCCCCGCGAACACTCACGTTCCTGTTGTTTCAAAGCCCACAGTCGGCAAAAAGCCTTCCTCGCCGCAAGTGCCTGGGGCGACATCCAAGCCTTTCTGGATCGGCCTCGGCGTATCCCTCGGCTGGGTAGGCGCTGTTATGGTGACAATAGCCAAAGCGGGGCCCACTCATAGTCTGGGGGGCGTGGCCTTGGTCGATTGGGCCATTGGCGTTTCCGCCGCTGTTTCTCCGGTCGCCATGGTGTGGATGATTACCGCCTATCTGCAGCGTGCTGCCGATATTCAAACGATCGCCGATCCTTTGCGTCGCCAGTTGACTCTGATCACGGGCGAATCCGGCGCGGCCGACGCGCGCATTCGCCGTTTCAATCAGGCGATCCGCGAACAGATCGATTTGTTGCGCAGCGCCCAGTCCATCAGCCAAGACGATCTGGAAGCCGTGATGGATCGCGTGCATCAGCATCGCGCCGATCTCGAACGCTTTGAGAATGTCAGCACGCAACAGGTCAAGGAAATCCAAGATGTCGTGCGCCGCAGCATGTTCCAAATCGAACAGATGATGGACGACAAATTTACGATGCTGCGCGTGTTGGATGGCAAGCTGCAGCAAAACGGCGACGGCGTCGCGCGTCAGGTTGAAAGCGTAGGCGAACAAATCACCAAGATGCTGGAAGAAATCGAACAAACCGGCGGCCAAATCGCCGACGCGCTTGAACGCGCCCAGCGCGACAGCCAGCGTTTGGCGGACACTTCGCGTTTGCAGGAATCCAGTCTGACCAACGCGGCGGAAGCCGCTTCCGAAACGCTGGGCGGGTTGTCCAGCAAGATCGATCTTAGCGTTGCCCGATTCCTCGAACGCGCGTCGACTGCGCGTGAAGAGGCGGAACGTCTGGCGCATGCGCTCGACGCCCAAACCCGCGCTTTGGACGAATTCAGCACCACGCTACCCGTGCGCGTCAGCGAGGCGGAATCCGTTTTGCGGGGCGTGGCAGACCGTCTGTATGCCAGCGAACAATTGGCGCGTGAACAGGCTTTGAATCTCAGCGAGAAACTGTCGCAACAAGTCGACGGGCTGCAAGGTTTTATGGATCGCTTTACGGGCCGTTTGACGGAAGTCGATGCCGGTCTTGATCGCCGTCAGGGCGATTTGAACAGCTTGGTCGAACGCGTCGGTGCGACCACGTCTGGATTCCTGACCTCGTGGGAACAGTCGGTCGCCGATCTGAACGACCGCACCGGAAACTCGCTGCTGCGCTTTGCCGTCGTCAACGACGAAACTCGCCGCAACGCGGACTCCGTCGCCGCCCATTTGACCGAGACCACCAGCAAGTATGAAGATGTTGTCATCCGCATGCGCGCCTTGTCGAATGACAGCAGCGCCCAGATGAAGGACATGACCGGAGAAGTTGCGCGTCAGTTGACGCAATTCGAAGCCCTCAGCGCTGCCTCGAATAGGGCGGGTGAAGAGGTTCAGGCGCGCGCTAACGCCGCGCTGCAGAACTTGCAGCACGTTTTGGAGCGCGTGCTTGCCGCGCGTGAAGCGACCCAATCGGTCGGCGAGACGCTGGTCACGAACATCAACGATGCTGTGACTCAGAACGAGAAGATGATTCACCGCTTGAACGAAACGGCGCAATTGGGCGCACGTGCCATCGGCGCCGCGACCGATAACCTCGGACGCCAGCAGACCGAATTGTCCGGCAAAGCCCGGGCTAGCGAGGCCGCGCTTTTGGAATCCGTGCAGAAGCTTCAACAACAGGCCGAGACGGCGGGGCAGGGCCTGCGCACGCAGACGACGAGTTTGATGAATCTTCTTGCCGAAACGCAAGGGCAGCTTATCTCGACCGACCAAAAGCTGCAAAGCTTCGCAGCACAGGCCGTGGCGCCGGTGCAAAAAGCGATGGAGCAGATCGACGCCAGCGCGACCCAAGGCCTGCGCACATTGGGCGGTTTCGGCGAAGGCCTGTCCGTGCAAGTGGAGCGTTTGCAGGATTTCCATACCCGCATCGGCGGCATGAGCCAAGAGATAGGCAAGGCCACGGCGGAATCTGCCGGCGTTTTCGAATCCTTGGGCGAACGTTTCGCCTCTGTCCGCGCTTCGCAAGAAGAAGCGGCGCGTCAAACGCTGGCGCAATTCTCCGACCTGTCAGATCGTCTGCAACGCGAAGTCTCCGGCCTCGACGGTCAGGCGGCAACGGCGGTCGAATTGCTGCAACAAGCGGCGCTCAAGGTCGGCGAGCAATCCTATCAAATGATGGAAAAGGCGCAAAATTCCGGCGCTCAAATTAAGGACGTCGCGGCCACCTTGCAAGCCGAAGCGGCCCAGATCCAGTCGATCTTGCGCCAGCAAACTTTGGATATCGGCACCGATCTGGCCCGCGCCGAACAAAAATTCAGCACGATCGGCGAAACCATCCGCGAAAAGGCCGACGCTGCTTATGCGTTGCTCGATCGCACGGCGGCGCATTACAGCGAAGTCGCGGGAACGCTGGATCAAACCGTCGACACGGCTCAAGGCAAGGTCGAAAAACTCCACGCCGCTTTGGCGCGTCAGGCCGATCAGATCGGCAGCGATGCGATCAAGATCGAACGGCATGCGGGCGAAATCTCCGTCAGCAGCACGGGCGCTGTCGAAAATCTGTCCACACTTAACGACGCGATGGCCTCCACGCATGAAAAGTCCGTCGAGCATAGCCAGCAGGTTTTAAACAAACTGGACGAAACGACGGCCTTGTTCCAAATCCGCACCTCCACGCTAAACGAAGCCGCAGAATCGGCGACCGATGCCGTGATGAAGGCGGGGGCCGCATTTGGCGAACAAACGGGCAGGCTTGTGGACGGAGGGCATCAGCTCGACACGATTCTGCGCCAATTGACGCAGGCGACGGGCGCTCTGACCGATCAGGCGCTGGGCATTCGCCTTTCTATGGAAGAGCAGAACAAGCGTTTGCTGTCGGATCTGGCAGAATCGGTTGCTCAATTGGACGTCACAGGCGGCAAATTGCAGCACATCGTAGCGAGCGCGACGCAGGGCGCGGATCAGGCTTCGGAGCGGTTTACAGCGATGACCGAAAACGCTTCCACGCGCATCAGCGGGACCGCGCAAGAACTGCGCTCCATAGCAGAATGTGCGGAAATAACGCTGGGGGCTTTGGGCGTGAACATCACGCAGCAGGCCGCTTCGCTGGGCGTCGTCGGTGACCAGATCGGTGCGCAACAACGTCTTTTGGCGGAAGCCAACGACAAGCAACGCGCACAGATGCTCGACATGTTCGACAAATTGGGCGCGGCGCATGCGCAGGCCTCCGAAGTTGCCGAACGCTCGATCTCTTACCTGTCCACCGCCCTTCATGAAGTCAGCCGCCAGTTGGGCGAAGTCGGTGACCAGTCGCAAACGGCTGTCGGCAACGTCAAGATCGCCAGCATGGGATTCTCGGATCAGTCGACCTTGTTGCTGCAAAACGCCCAAGCGGCAGAGCAGCAGGCTCGCGCCGTTCTTCAAGCGACCTCGGCTTTGCAGGAACAGGCGCGTACCTTGCGCGAAAGCCTACAATCCGAAAGCGAACGCGCGGGCGAAAGCCTGAATGCGTTGCTGGGCCGCTTGACGGCAGGCGGCACGGAAGTGCGCGAACTCGGCACCAATACTGGCGTGGTGTTTTCGACGCTGCAACGCGCCCTTGGCGAACAGGCGAGCGAGTTGAACGGCTCGATGACCCAGATTGCCGAACGTCAACGCACCCTGACGACCGCGCTCGACGCACAGCGCGAATCGATCAACGGTTTGCTATATCGCCTGACGTCGGCGCAGGACGAAACCGCCACGACGGCGGAACGCACCGTCACGCGTTTGACCGAAAGTGTTGAGCAGATCACACGCAACGTCGGAACAATCGACACCCGCACGCAAGACGCGTTGAGCAGCGTTCAAAAGGCGACGGCTGGATTTTCCAGCGAAGCTGAAGCGATTGAAAGGACGGCGCGTCAATCCGAACAGGATGCGCAGTCGATTATGGCTTCGGCGTCGGGCGTGCATGAACGGATTGTCGGCTTGCAATCTTCGATGCGCGAAGAAGGCGAAAGGGCTGGCGCGGCGTTTGATTCTTTGCTGGGCAAGGTCACGACGGGGGCTTCGACTCTCCGCGACATCAGCGCCTCGACCGAAACGGCGCTTATTAGCCTCGGCAACACCGTGGCGCAGCAAAGCGCGACGTTGACTGCGTCGATGCAGCAGATCGGCGAACGCCAACAATCGCTTGGGCTTGCGCTCGATGCGCAGCGCGACGTCGTCAATAGCCTGCTTAACCGCTTGGTATCGGCGCAGGACGAAACGGCATCCGCCGCAGAACGCGCCGCGTCGCGCCTGACCGAAGGCACGCAGACCATCACGCAACGCATAGAAAATATCGATGCCCGCACGCAAGGCGCTTTGATCAGCGTTCAAGCGGCGACGGCGGCCTTCGCCAAGGAAGCCGACGCGATCGACGCGGAAGCCAAACTAGTCGAACAGCAGGCGCAGGCCATCGTGGCTTCGGCGACAGGCTTGCATGGGCAGATTTACGACTTACGCACGTCGATGCAGTATGACGGCGAACGCACGACCGAGGCGTTGAACGGGTTGCTCTCCCGCGTTACGGCGGGCAGCGGTGAAATCCGCGATGCAGGCGCTACGGCGGAACAAACCTTGACGTCGTTGCAACGCGCCCTTGGCGAAAAAGCGGGCGATCTCAACACTTCGATGCAGCAGATCGGCGAGCGCCAACGCACGTTGACCGCCGACCTCAAGGCGCAACACGAAACAATTGACGGCTTGTTGACCCGCTTCACGGCGGCGCAAGACGACACGGCCGCTTCAGCGGAACGCGCCGCAGCGCGTTTGAACGAAGGCGCACAAAGCATCTCGACAAGTATCGATTTGATTGGCGCGCAAGCCAGCACGACTTTGGCCAGCGTTCAGGCCTCCGTCAGCGGCTTTGCCGAACAGGCGGTCGCGTTTAATCTGCAAAGCCAGCAGACCGAAAAGCAAGCACGCGACGTCATGTCCGCTACGGCAGGCATACAAGAACAGGCCCAGCATATGCGGGAAGCGATGCAGGTCGAAACGGCCCGCGTCGTCGACATGCTGTCCACGGTTATCGGTCAGCTCGACAGCGCGGGACGTCAGCTTAAGACCCAAAGCGGCGAAGCGGTGCAGGTGCTTGATCAGACGACGCTACGCTTCACGAGTGTGACGGAAACGGGAACTGACCTGCTTCGTAAGCAATCCGAAGTTTTAGCTCAAGCGATCGACCAATCCGAAGCGCGCCTTTCTAACGCGGGCGAGAAGGTTCGCGGTCATTTGCGGATCGTCGGCGAAATCGGCGACAAGGCTGAAGCGCAGGCGCAGCAATTGGCGAACGCCGCCGAATTTGCGACGACACGTCTGGTTTCGTTGCGCGACACGTTTGATGTCAGCGAAAAGAGCGGGCGCAATGTCCTGGATGTTGCCTCCAGCCACATCGAAGAGGTCAAGGCCACGTTGCAGGGCCAGTTGCAGCTTTTGTCCGAATCCTCGCAAAAGGCGGTCGATCAAGTGGCCGGCGCGGCGCAAACGCTCGCTACGCAAAGCGATGCGCTGCGTGCCAATCTTGCCTCGTCGGAATCGGCGTTGACCGAGGCCGCTGAACTTGTGCGCGAAGAAGCCAAGCATTTGCCCACGACCTTCAGCCGCAGCGTTTCCGACATCGAAACCGCGACAAAGACCTTAAAGGGGCAGGCAGAGGAAGCCGATAAAGCGTTGATCGGCACCGCTGATCGCTTCATCTCGGTCACGGCAAGCGCCCGCAACAATATGGTCGAGGAAATGAAGCGCGTCAGCGGCATTGCCGACGACGCGGGTAAGATTCTCACCGGCTTTAACCAGTTGTTGGCGGAGCAAGTCTCGTCGATGCAGCAAAGCACGGCGATGTTGTCCAGCGAACAGAGAGACTTGGTCGAAAAGGCCAGTCTAGGTGTCGAGTCGTTGTCCGAAGTCGGACAGCGTCTGTCGTCCTTGCGCAGCGAAGCGACAGCGACGGCGGAACGGTTGGTGCGCGAATTCGACGCGCTTGATCAACGCGCCGCCACCACTGGCGGGCGCTTGGCTCAGGCGGGCGAAGGCATCGCCAAGCAGGTCGACGCGATTACAGAGGCGACCGCGCGTGCGGAAACCCAGTTGTCCGGCACCGGCGCGACGCTGCGCGATCAATTGGACCGCATCCGTGGCGGGCTGCAAGCGCAGATCGACGATATCAGTCGCGGCCTGATACAAATCACGGCGCAGTTGGAACGCACGGGCGCCAGCCTGCGTTCGACCACCGTCGGCGCTGTTGCCGATGTCGAACGCGTCGGGCAACGCTTCGAACAGACCAGCACCACGGCTTCGGCACAGGTCAATGCCGGCACCGATAAAATGCGCAAGGCGACGGAAGAAGTCGCCAGCCTGCTCGCCGGTTTCGGCAGCAAGTTCGACCAGATGCTCGACCACATGGCGCAAGCCGGTGCCGACATTAAACATCAGGAAGGCAGCGCTCTTGGTAATCTTCAAAACATGCTGACCCATCTGGGCATGGTCGCCGAAAAGCTGGAATCCGCCCGCACGATGTCTGGCGATGTCAGCCATCACGCGATCGAACGTCTGGACGAAGTCGTCACAGCGGTTCAGTCGCAGATGAACAGCATGGCGTCGGGCGCTCAAACGGCGGCTGGTATTATGCGCGGCATCGGTCAAATCTATACCGATCAGACGGGGGCGTTGACCAAAGGCGTGGGCGAAGCGCACAGCCAAGTCATGATTATGAACAAGAGCATCGACGACATGCAGCAACGCACCGATCGCATGCGCGCGGCGCTGAAACTGCAAGGCGAAGATTTGATGAACTCTCTGCGCCAAATTCTGACCCAGTTGGAAACGACTGGCGACGGACTTACCGACGCCGTCAACAACACCCTCCAACAACAAGCCGCGGCAGGGGTGCAGAAGATTAGCTAAGGCGGCCATCAACGCAGAATCATCCCTTGCTCTTGGGTGGGGGGGGTGGTTTGGCTTTGCGTAAGAGACGAGTTACTTTGTTTTGGCCTTTGGCATGATCTATGCCAAGATCGCCAATACCAAGGTTAAGTTTTCACGGAAGACCCTGCATGAAATTTTCCCAACTCGCCCTTGTTATCTTCCTTAGCGTCGCCACGACTTTCGTGACAACGCGCATGGTCGTCGAACAACAGGCATCCGCGCCAACCGTCGCGCAAGAAACAGCCTATGCGCGGGTCATGCGTACAGGAACTTTGCGTTGCGGATGGCTTTCATACCCGAATTTCTTTATGCGCGACCCCAACACCGGCGCTTTCTCGGGCATTTATTATGATCTTCTCGAAGAAATGGGGCATCAACTTAGCCTGAAGATAGAATGGACAGAGGAAGTCAGCACCACCAACGCTTTCATGGGGCTTAAAGCGGGTCGTTACGATGTCATTTGCAGCCCCTTCACCCCTACGCCGGGACGCGCCCGCGAAGTCGAATTCACAATCCCCACGGCTTTCCGCCCTTATTACGCTTATGCCCGCATCGACGATCAACGCTTTGACAGCGATTATAATAAGATCAACGACTCTGCGGTTAAAATGGTCGCGGTCGAAGGCGAATTCGCCCAAACGGTCGTCAAAGAAAAATTTCCTCAAGCCCAACTTCTTTTGCTCCCCACCCTTACAGATTATGGACAAGATGAGCTTAACGTCGCGATGGGGAAAGCCGATATTGCCCTCGCGGAACCCGCCACCGCCGAAGGATTTATGTCCATGAACCCGGGGGAAATCCGCCAAGTTCCGGGTGCCTCCATCCACAAAGTTCCCGCATCCCTTCTCGTCCCCGTCGGAGACGAAGCCCTTAAAAGCCTTCTCAACACCACCATCGAAACGCTCCAAAGCGCAGGCGTGATGCAGCGCATCTACGAAAAATATTTGGGCGAACACGGTCACCGCTATTTCTTGCCCTAACCCTTCAACAAGAACCGCTCTTTTTCAAAACCCCAAAAACCCAAGGGCGTTGAGGGGAATATGCCCCCTCTTGCGCAGAAGCCGTAGTTTTGAGGAAGATAAGGGAGGGCAAAGAAGGGGGGGAAGCCGCAAAGCTCACACCTATTCCGCGACCTCCATCAATCTCGGCGCATAAGTCCACAACAAAAACCCCCGCGCCTTCTTCTCAGGATATATCCCCCGCAATAAAACCCGATACTCGTTTACCTGTCGCCGATAAGCCTCTGGAATATCCTCGGCGCGTTCAGGTGGCGGACGGTTGGTCTTATAATCCACAATCCAAACCTCATTCCCGCACAAACACAACCGATCCACCTGACGAAAAACATTCTCCCCCCCGATGCACCCCGTCAAAGGAGCCTCGGTCAAACTCTCCGCCGCAAACAACGCCGCAAATCTTTCATCCTCCAGCAAACGCAAAACCTCCCGCGCAATCTCCTCCCGCGCCTCCTGCGTCAACCCATGCCGCGAATGCCCCAAAAACCGAGCCACAGCCTCCGCCCGTCGCGCCGCTGGAATCTCCGGCAAACTCTGCAACAACCGATGAATAATCCGCCCCCGCGCAAAAGCGGCATCCGGCGTCGCGGCACTATCCTCCCGCGCCTCCCGCCAAGGCGTCCCACTATCTTCCGTCTGCGCGGCAGCCACCCGCCGCAAAGCCCAATCCGGCAAAGGCTTTTTCTCCGTCTTATCCCCCCGCGCCTCGCAAACCGGCGTCAAAACACCTTCCGCATCGGCAAACGCAATCTCCGCCTCCGCCGCCAAAGCCTCCTCATGCAAAGGGCGCAGCGCGGCAGAGGCCAGCCCATACCAACTCTCGCCTGCCTCGCCGTCATTCTTCCCCGCAGCCCAGCCGCAAAGATAAAGCCGATTGGCCGCCCGCGTCAGCGCGACATAGAACAAGCGGCGGTATTCTTCCATCTGCTTGTCTCTCGCCGCTTGCCACAACCGCCGTGCTGCGCCAAAGGAAGGCGTGCGCCGCAAAAACAAAGGAATTCCCGCCTCGCTCCACTGAAATTTGTCCAGATCAACCGAACGCGGCACAGAGGTTGTGTCGGGCAGAAAAACAATCGGCGCTTCCAAGCCTTTGGAGGCATGCACCGTCATAATCCGCACCTGCCCCCCGTCTTGCTTTTTCCCGTGATCCATCTCGCGCTTAATCTCGGCATCCGCCTGCGTCAGCCAATGCAAAAAATTCTGCAAAGAAGGCGCATGCCCGCGCCCGAAACTCTGCGCCGCGTTCAGCAATTCTTCCAAGGGATCGAGCGCTTCGTCCCCCAACCGCGCCCATAACGCCTTCCTTCCGCTTTCGGCATTTGCGGGGCAGGGGGAAGTCAAAAGCCGCGACAGATACGCAAAAGGCGTTGAAAAATCCGCCGCGCCCAACTGCGCCTCAAGATAATCCCGCACGGCAGTCAATTCTGCCGATGCCTTCACGCTCTCCCACAATGTCCCTTTCCGCCCCATCGCCAGCGTCATCAACTCTTCTTCGCTCACCCCCAGCAAAGGGCTGCGCAGCAACGTGGCAAGGTTCAGGTCGTCCTCAGGCAGTAAAACAAACCGCAGCATCGCCAGCAAATCCATCACCGGCAATTGCCGCATCAAATGCATCCGATCCACGCCAGTGACCGGAATGCGGTTGGCCTTCAGAGCCCGCACCATCAGATCGGCAAACCGTCCGCGCCGTCGCAGCAGGATCATAATATCCTCAGGCGCGATGGGGCGCTTCTCCCCCGGTAAAGCCTCGCCCCGCACCAACCACCCCTTAATCTTCTCGGCAATGCGCCCCGCCAATTCCGCCTGAGGATCGCACTCGTCTTCATAGTCCGTCGGCATAATCCACGCGCCGTCTTCGGAATCCTCGTCCCTCGCCTGTTTCAACACAGGCCAAACCTCCACCCGTCCAATCTTATCGCTACCATCGCGGTTACGCGTGGCCTTGTGCAGCACTGGCTCCTGCGAAACCCCTTGGCGTGCGGTATCCAGAGCAAAAACGGCATCCACCGTCCGCAACACAGCAGGCGCGGAGCGAAAAGAGGTATGCATCGGGATTTTCTCCAAAACTTTTCCCGCATCCTGTAAACGGCGCGAAAAAATATCCCTCAACGATAAAAACGCCTCGGGATTGGCATTTTGAAAACTAAAGATGGATTGCTTCTCATCTCCCACCACAAACAAAGTCCGGTTCCGCCCCTCCTGCGCCCCGCTTCCTGCGTAAAACTCCTCCGTTAAAGACTGCACGATGTTCCATTGAGCGCGGCTGGTATCCTGCGCCTCGTCCACCAAAATATGGTCGAGACCGCGATCCAGCTTATAAAGAATCCACGGTGCCATCCCCTCGCTGCGCAGCAGATTTTCCGTATAAGCAATAAGATCGTCGTAATCCAAACCAGCCCGCGCCGCCTTCCGCGCCGTCAACCGCTTGGCGAAAGCAAGCCCAAAAGCCAAAACGCTTGCGGTCGTCTCGGCAATCTCCGCCGCCTCAATGCGCGCAAGAACGGAAAGGATGCGCGACGCCTCCCACGCCACCAATTCCCCAATGACAAGCAAATTGTCCTTATTCGCAACAGTCTTGCGCGGTTCGTTCTCCTTCGTCAGAAACAATAAACGATAAGCGTCAAAATGCGCGGCGCGGTCGCGGGGCGCTGTCGCAAGAATCTCGCTCAAAATCTTTCCGTTCGCTTGCCGTGTCGCGCTGTCTTTCGCCAATCGCGCCGCCATATCCCGCAAACCCTCTTCCGGCAACCGCGCCATCGCGTCTCGCCGCAAATTCTCGACCGTATCGTCAGGCTCCAATTCCAACAAACGCCGCGTCTCGGCGATCAGATTTTTCTCCCCGCCCACCCGATCCACCGTCTCCGCCAACCGTCTCCGCGCACGCATAACCTCTTTCAGCATCTTGGCAAAGCCCGCCTCGCCCTGCGCCGCAATCAAAATAGATAATGCTTCCGCCAATTCCCCTTCCGGCTGCGCCTCCGCCTCGCGCAGCAAAGCATCCAACACTTCATTGCCGAGAACTTTCAACTCCTGTTCCTCAATCAACGAAAAATGCGGCGGCAATCCTGCCTCAAGCGGAAAGCGAGACAAAATCTCCTGACAAAAAGAATGAATCGTCCGAATCCGCAAGCCCCCCGCGCAAGACAAAACCCGCGCAAACAACCGCCGAGCCTCCTTGCGTTGCCAATCCGTAGGCGCGTGGTGTTGCAACGCATCCAAATCGGCTTCCAGCGTAGCGTCGTCGCACACCGCCCATTTGCTCAGTGTCTCCGTTACGCGGTTTGCCATTTCGGCGGCACCCGCCCGCGTATAGGTCAAACACAAAATCTTCTCCGGCCTGACGCTCGCCAACAAAAGCCGCGTCACGCGCTTGGTCAAAACGGTCGTCTTCCCCGCGCCCGCCGAAGCATTAACCCACACGGAGGCAGCCGGATCGGACGCCGCCCTTTGCGCCTCATCGGGGTCTAACAAAACTACGGGTTGAACAAGCGCGCTCATGTCTCCTCCCCCGTCCGTCCCCACTCCGCCAAACGCGACAAATGCGCATAATCATTATAGCGCGGCGACACTCTAGGCTTAGGCGTCGCCTCATAAGCCACAGCAGGATCGGCAAAAGCCGCAATCAATTTTTTCAACCCTTCTTCCGCCAGCGCGATCAACTCCGGCAAGTCTTTGTTATAAGAATCAACCTTGCCCCCGCTCTCCCCGCCCTTCAAACCCCAATATTCCCCCGCGCACACTTCCGCCGCTGCAATCCCCTCGAACCCTCCCGCCTCCGCAATCCAAGCCAACAACTGCAACTGCGGCTCAATCCCCGAAAAAACATCTTTCTTCGTCGGTACGCCGCCCGTCTTGTAATCGACAATCACCAATCCCCCGTCCTCCAAAGCATCAATCCGGTCCGCTCGCCCCGTCAAAGTCATCCCATCGATCACGCGGCTCCCCTTCGCCTCGCTGGCAAGAACGCGCACGCCATTTTCCCGCCGCGTCCGCTCCTTCGCCACAAACCAAGCCGCGATCTCCCCAAACCGAGCCCCCCAAAAAGCCCTCACACGCGCAGGATATTTCTCCTGCGCGAAAATCTCCCGCCCCATCGCCACCAACCGCGCCTCGGCGTCATCAGGCAAAGCGTCGGGAAATGCGAGCGTAAATTTTTCCAAAGCCTCATGAATCATCGCCCCGCGGGCGGAAGCATCCATCTCCGCGTCCAACTCTTCCAGCTTTCTCAATTTCAAAACATGCTTGGCATAAATCGCATAAGGATTCCGTAACCACGTCGTTATTTCCGTCACCGAAAGCGCGGTCGGGCGCATGTTGGCGGGGGGGCGCGGCTGCGGTCGGGCGCAAGGCTTCATCGCTTCCGGCAAAGGCGCATCCAGCTCCCGCGCCCAATCTCGCCATGCCTCCGTAGGATCTAAAGCGTCCCGCTTATCGTCGGATAAGCGGGACGCCCGCAACACCGCGTCGATCTGCAATAGAAACCGCGAAGGCACTGTAGGAGTCCCATTCGCCCGAACCGACCGCGTCATCATCACCTGTTTCGCGCAAGCCAGCTGCGCAAAATCATGTGCCGACAACCCGATACGAAATTCCGGCGCAGGCAACCCAAACTTCCGGCGCATAGGCCGCGACATCCAAGGATCGAAACCGGCATCAGGAGGCCAAGCGCCTTCGTTCATTCCCCCCAGAACAATCAAATCCGCATCAATCAACCGCGCTTCCAAAGGGCCCAAAATGCTTAAACGCGGATGCGTAGCGCGGAGCGACCGCAAAACCTTCGTGCCCGCCAAAGCCTCAAACAAAGCGGCATAATCCCTCCCCGACAAAGCCGGAAAATCCTCCGCCGCCTCGCGCCATTCGTCCAGCCAAGCCGCAGCATCCTCGCCGCTCTCCCCCCGCCACAACCGCGAAGCCCCGCTCGCCTCATCCGAAGCCGCCACAGCTTCCGTCACGGCAACATGCGCCGCAATACGTTCCGTCAAGGGCAGGGGGCAATCCCATTTTTCTGTTAGAGGCCGCAAAATTTCCCGAACCGCCGCAAAATCTTCCTCTTGCAGTTTCCGCGCCAGAATTTCCGCCTCCCGCGCCTGTGCTCGACATGCCGCCGCAGACACGCCGCAAGCCGCAAATGGATGCTTCAACAAAGCCAGATAATCAACAGCTCCCGCCTGCGGCTCCGCCGCCGCCAGCGTCAAACTCAGAAACGCGCCGATCGGCACCGCCGCCAAAGCCGCGCCTCCGGAATCGTCCACCTCGATCCCCCATCGCCGCAGCAAAGCCGCCACCCGCACCGCCAAACCGCGATCCGCCGTCACAAAAGCCGCAGTCTGTCCGTCATGTTCCAACACTTCGCGCAAACGCAGCGCGATCACTTGAGCCTCTTCCTGCGGATGATCGAGCGTCACCCTCGTCATCCCCGCTACGGCTTCAGAATCCAAAACGCCAAGCAACCCCTGCCAAGCCTCTGTCAGCCCTGCAGGCCGCATCGCCTCGCTCAACAAGCGCACACGCGGCGAAGGCTCCCCCTCCGGCACAAAAGGCAGTACCTCGCCCCTATCGACTCCCATAATCTCCAACAACCTCTTCATGCTGTGTTGGGGATGCGTGTCGTCGATGTCCGCCCAAGCCTCGTTCTCAATCCCGCGATCAAGCCCAGGCAAAATCACGGCACCCAAAGGCAATCCCGCGATCACATCCAGCAACGCCGCCGTCGCAGGAACCGACCCCGTAGACCCCGCCGCGATAACCGGAAAATCAGGAGGATTTTTGCGCCACAGTTCCGCTTGCGCCGCCAAAACGGCATTCCGCCGCGAAGCAGGGTCTTGGCACCCTATCTCGGCAAGAATGTGAGGCCAATGCTCCGTCACAATCCCCAAAAACCGAAGCGTATCCTGCCAATGCTCGGCCAGCTCCTGCTCCTCGACCAGTGCGGGAAGCTTCGCAACATCGCATTGCTCGATCTGAACCTGATCCAAAAACCGTGCCAAAGCCTCCGCCGCCAAAGAAGCCTGATCCCAAGAAAGACTAGGATCGTGTTTTTGAACCTGCCGCGTCAGCAGCATCAATCTCTTCAAAGGCGCGATAGCAGGCGGCTGATCCAAACTTTCCGAATCCGCAAAAATAATCTCGTCCTCGTCCACATCCCCCAACGGGCGCATGCGCGGCAACAAAACAGGCTTTCCCCCCGCCACCTTCGCAAACGCCGCCCCCAAATGCCGACAAGCCCGCCGCGTCGGCAACAAAATCAAATGCCGCGACAAAAGAAACCCATCCCCCCCCGTCCGCCGCCAAATCTCCTCCGCCAGCCTCTCCAAGAACGGCGCATTCGAATCTATCGTATAGACATTCTTTCTTCTCCCCCTCCCCTCGAGGGAGGGGGTAGGGGGTGGGGGGGTACCGCTAGGAGCAACGGTCGAAATCATACCCCCCACCCCGCGCCCAACTCCAACAAAGCATTCGCCTCCCGCCAATCCTCCGGCGTTCCCACATGATAGCAAGTCCCATCATGCTCCACCCCATAAAGCTGCCTCGTTTCCTCCACCGCGTTCCAAATCACATTATTAGAAAAAACCTCGGCGGAAAAATGCGCAAAGAGTTCCGGTTTCATGATCTGCGCAGAAATCAAAACAAAAGGCCTTGGCGGTGCAAAACCCTTGCGCCAAACCCGCCCATCACTCTCCATCATAAAATCACCCGAGGCAGAAAACCCCCGCGCCTTTTCCGTGCGCATCAAAAGCAAAAGCGTATCCATCGCGTCCGGATTCCAAGACTCCCGCATGATCGACAAACTCGGCAAAGCCCCGTCCAGCCAAGGCAAATCGGCGTTCAAAACAAAAAACGGTTTTTCATCAAAATAGGGCAGGGCTCTCACAATTCCGCCCCCCGTATCCAGCAATTTTTCCTCCCGCGAGATAACGATCTCAATATCCCGCCGCGTCTTCAGATGCTCTTCAATTTGTTCCGCCAGATAATGCGTATTCACCACGGCGCGTTTGATCCCCGCCGCCACCAGTTTATCCAAAGCATGATCCAACATCGCCCGCCCGCCGACCGGCTGCAGCGGCTTCGGCTTTGTGAGCGTCATAGGCCTCATCCGCGACCCAAGTCCGGCAGCCAAAACCATCGCGGTAGAAGAAAGCGCGTTCATCGTCAAACCACCCCAAACACACGTTCTCCCTTTATAGTCCGTCCCCCCAAAAATTGAACACCAATATTCGGAGGGCTACGTCCTTGCCCATGCCGCTAGGCCTTCTTTAGCATGCATAACATGGGCTGGGGCAGCGATTAGGAGATTACGTATCCAAGAAGCTCCGCAATTTGCGCGAGCGCGAGGGGTGCTTCAATTTGCGCAAGGCCTTGGCTTCTATCTGGCGGATGCGTTCGCGGGTGACGCTGAACTGTTGCCCGACTTCTTCCAACGTATGGTCGGTGTTCATGCCGATGCCGAAGCGCATACGCAAGACACGTTCTTCGCGCGGCGTAAGGGTCGCCAGAACGCGGGTTGTGGTTTCGCGCAGGTTGCCTTGAATGGCGGAATCCAGAGGTTGCACGGCGTTTTTGTCTTCGATGAAATCGCCCAAATGCGAATCTTCTTCGTCGCCGATGGGGGTTTCAAGGCTGATCGGTTCCTTGGCGATCTTCATGACCTTGCGAATCTTTTCCAAGGGCATGTGGAGCTTTTCCGCCAATTCTTCCGGTGTCGGCTCGCGTCCGATTTCATGCAGCATCTGGCGGCTGGTGCGCACCAGTTTGTTGATCGTTTCGATCATATGCACAGGAATGCGGATCGTGCGTGCCTGATCGGCGATCGAGCGCGTGATAGCCTGCCTGATCCACCATGTCGCATAGGTCGAAAATTTGTAACCACGGCGATATTCGAATTTCTCAACCGCCTTCATCAAGCCGATATTGCCTTCCTGAATCAGATCAAGAAATTGCAAGCCGCGATTGGTGTATTTCTTGGCGATGGAAATCACGAGGCGCAAGTTGGCTTCGACCATTTCCTTCTTCGCGCGGTTGGATTCGCGTTCGCCCTTTTGCACCGTCATGACGATGCGCTTGAAGTCGCCCAAGGGGAGCCCTGCTTCGTCGCAAATCGAGGCGATTTCGGCTCGCAGACGGTCGGTTTCGGCTTCGTGGCGGTCGGCGAATTTCGTCCAAGCCTTCACGTTCGGCGCGACGAATTTCGGCGCATTCGGATTGGCGGCTTTTTGGCCTTTGCCAAGCTTGATAACCGTTCTTTTCGGCGGAGCGACCATTTTGCCGCTGAAAACGTCGTGCAACCAATTGCGGTCGAGTTCGTGTCCGGTATAGCGGGCGAGGAAATCCTCGCGCCCCACGCCGCTTTCGACCGCCAGACGCAAAATGCGGCCTTCGATGCCGACCAAACGGCGGTTCAGCGTGTAAAGCTGCTGCACCAATTGTTCGAGCCGGTTGTTGTTCAGGCGCACAGTGCGCACCAACTCGACCAGCTCTTCCTTAATCTTTTCGAATTTTTTGTCCGATTGTGCCGAGGGGGCTTCGCCCTTTTGGACGGCGGCGATGCGGGAAACTTGAAGCTTGTACAGGCGGCTATAGGTTCCGGCGATCTGGCCGAAAGTTTCCATGACCTGCGGCTTCAGTTTTTCTTCGAGCATCGAAAGAGACAGGTTTTCCTGTTCTTCGTCGTCGAACGCGGCTTCGCCTTCTTCGCCTTCGGGCTTTTCTTCCGGTTCTTCCTCGGGGGCTTCGGCGCTTTCGCCTTCGCCCAGCATGTCAGCTTCGTTGGTCGGTGCGCCGCCATAGGTGGCTTCAAGATCGATGATGTCGCGCAGCAACATCTTGCCGTCGTTCAGCGCGTCGTGCCAGCCAAGGATCGCCTGAATGGTCAACGGGGATTCGCAAATCCCGCCGATCATCATTTCGCGTCCAGCTTCGATGCGCTTGGCGATGGCAATTTCGCCTTCGCGGCTCAACAGCTCGACCGAGCCCATTTCGCGCAAATATAGGCGCACGGGATCGTCGGTGCGGCCGAGATCTTCGTTAACGTTGCCTTTTTCTTCTTCTTCGCCCTCTTCGCCTTCTTTTTCGGCCTTGGGCGCTTCGTCTTCGTCGCCTTCGGTGACGCTAATGCCCATTTCGGACAGCATCGCCATCGTGTCTTCGATCAGGTCGGAATTGATCTTGTCCTGAGGCAAAGCGGCGTTGATTTCGTCGATCGTGACATAGCCGCGATCCTTGCCCTTCTTGATCATCTTCTTGATGGCTTCGGCTGCCGTTTCGATGATGGGGGCTTCGGTTTTATCTTCTTCCGTTTTGGAAGAATCGTCCGTATCCAGCGCGACACGAGCCTGCTTGGTTTCGGGTTTGGGGGCGGGGACAGCTTTTACAACGGCAGCAGGGGTCGCTACGGTCTTGACCTTGATCTTACTAATTTCACTATTCCTAACTTCTTGTTTCTTCGCTTCCGCTTTCTGCGGCGCGGCCTTGGCAGGTGGTTTCGTTTTCGCAACAGGCTTGGGCGCGATTTTTTTCGGTGCGGGTGTTTTTGCGACAGGTTTTTTCGGCGCAGCTTTTTTGGCCGCCGGTTTCGCGGTGGGTTTCGCTTTCTGCTTCGGCTTGGAGGCTTTGGCTGCTTGCGGTGCGGGTTTCTTTTTCGCCTGTTTTTTTGTCGTCGCCATAGCTATCCTGTCCCTAAGGGAACGCTTTATATAAAGGATTCAGAGTTTAGGTCAAAGACTTAAGCACTCGCCCCCCGAATTTTAAGGGCAACTGCCCGCAAAGCAAGAAAATTTCACAAAAAGGTTAAGAATCACCCTTGCGGTACAA
The DNA here is from genome assembly GCA_903920205.1 of uncultured Pseudomonadota bacterium. GTDB lineage: Bacteria > Pseudomonadota > Alphaproteobacteria > UBA9219 > UBA9219 > CAIXLI01. Next base: position 151 of record CAIXLI010000004.1, on the reverse strand, counting down.
AAACACCCTTTAAACGCGTAACATCGGCAAAACACCGTGCAATAAGTTAGACAGCGGCGCGGGCGGCAAGGATATCAGACAACGGGGGCACGGCACCGTGGGGTAAAATACCGAGGCGATCGCCAAGATAGACCCAAAAAGAGATATCGAG
>CAIXLI010000003.1 GCA_903920205.1 uncultured Pseudomonadota bacterium | reverse complement strand
GGAAGAAGACTATATCAAGGCGCAGGAAGAATACGGCGACGATGCCTTCACCGCCCTGATCGGCGCGGAAGCGATTAAATTCATGCTGTCGGGAATCGACCTGCATGAAGAAAAGATCAAGCTGCGCGACGACCTCATCAACACGACCTCGGACGCCAAGCGCAAGAAAATCGTCAAGCGTTTGAAAGTCGTCGAGGCGTTTATCGACTCCGGTGCTCGTCCCGAATGGATGGTGCTGGATGTCGTTCCTGTCATCCCACCCGAACTGCGTCCTCTGGTTCCGTTGGACGGCGGTCGTTTTGCGACTTCCGATCTCAATGATCTCTATCGCCGCGTCATCAACCGTAACAACCGCTTGAAGCGTTTGATGGAACTGCGCGCTCCCGATATCATTGTGCGCAACGAAAAGCGTATGTTGCAGGAATCGGTCGATGCGTTGTTCGACAACGGTCGCCGTGGTCGCGTTATTACCGGTGCCAACAAGCGTCCGCTGAAGTCACTCTCGGATATGCTCAAGGGCAAACAAGGCCGATTCCGTCAAAATCTGCTCGGTAAGCGCGTCGATTATTCGGGTCGTTCTGTTATCACTGTCGGCCCCGAACTGCGCCTGCACCAATGCGGCCTGCCCAAGAAGATGGCGCTCGAACTCTTCAAGCCCTTCATCTACGCCAAGCTCGAACTCTACGGCATGGCGTCCACGATCAAGGCCGCCAAGCGTATGGTCGAAAAGGAACGTCCCGAAGTTTGGGATATTCTCGAAGAAGTCATCCGCGAACATCCCGTGATGTTGAACCGCGCTCCGACCCTCCATCGCTTGGGCATTCAGGCTTTCGAGCCGATTCTGATCGAAGGCAAGGCGATCCAGCTTCATCCGCTGGTCTGCACCGCGTTCAACGCCGACTTTGACGGCGATCAGATGGCGGTTCACGTTCCTCTGTCGCTGGAAGCGCAGTTGGAAGCTCGTGTCCTAATGATGTCTACCAACAACATCCTGTCTCCCGCGAACGGCAAGCCGATCATCGTGCCGTCGCAGGATATCGTGTTGGGTCTGTACTACATCACCATGGTACGCGAAGGCGATCCTGGCGAAGGCATGATTTTTGCGACGATTGCGGAAATCGAACAGGCCTTGGCGAACAAGACCGTCACGCTGCACACCAAGATCAAGGCTCGCTATCGCGGCGTCGATACCGAGGGCAAGCCTGAAATCACCCGCGTCGATACGACGCCTGGGCGTATGCTGCTGTCGGAAATTCTTCCCCGCCATCCAAGCCTGCCGTTCAGCATCATCAACCGCGTCCTGACGAAGAAGGATATCACCAACGTTATCGATATTGTCTATCGCCATTGTGGTCAGAAAGAGACGGTGATCTTCGCCGATCGCATGATGGGGCTTGGCTACAGCAACGCGTGTAAGGCTGGTATTTCGTTCGGTAAGGACGATCTAGTCATTCCCGCCGCCAAGCAAACCCTCATCAAAAAGGCGCAAGGTCAGGTCGACGAATACGAACAGCAATACCAAGACGGTCTGATCACCCGCGGCGAAAAATACAACAAGGTCGTCGACGTTTGGTCGACCTGCACCGAAAAAGTCGCTGAAGAAATGATGAAGGGGATTTCGGACACTGGCAAAGGCAAGATCAACTCCGTTTACATGATGGCGCATTCCGGCGCCCGTGGTTCTGCGGCTCAGATCAAGCAGCTTGCGGGTATGCGCGGCCTGATGGCCAAGCCGAATGGCGAAATCATTGAAACGCCGATCATTTCCAACTTTAAGGAAGGCCTGACGGTTCTCGAATACTTTAACTCGACCCACGGTGCGCGTAAGGGGCTTGCCGATACGGCGCTCAAGACTGCAAACTCGGGTTACCTGACGCGTCGTCTGGTGGACGTGGCGCAAGACGCCATCATCACCGAAGTCGATTGCGGCACGGACAAGGGGCTTAACGTCAAGGCGGTTATCGAAGGCGGCGAAGTTATCGCGCCGTTGTCTGAACGCATCCTTGGTCGCTCGGCTTTGGTCGATATCGTTCACCCCAAGACGAACGAAGTCATTGTGCCCGCTGGTAACCTTATTGAAGAAGTGCAGATCGATTTGATCGATCGCGCGGGCATCGACATGGTTTCCATCCGCTCGGCTCTGACCTGCAAAACCGAACTCGGCGTTTGCGCCAAGTGCTACGGACGCGATCTGGCTCGTGGAACTCCGGTCAATATCGGCGAAGCTGTCGGCGTTATCGCCGCCCAGTCCATCGGCGAACCCGGTACCCAGCTGACCATGCGTACCTTCCACATCGGCGGTGCGGCGCAACGTGGCGCAGAACAGAACTCGGTGGAAGCCTCGTTCGACGCTAAGATGCAGATCAAGAACAAGAACGTCGTCGCCAACAGCGAAGGTCGTTCGATCATCATGAACCGCAATTGCGAAATCGTGCTCGTCGATGCCGACGGACGCGAAAAAGCCCGCCATCGCGTGCCTTACGGCGCGAAATTGCTGGCAAGCGAAGGCGATCAAGTCAAGAAGGGGCAGAAGCTCGCGGATTGGGATCCCTACACGATGCCGATCATCACTGACCGCGCCGGTACGGCTCACTACGCCGATCTGGTCGAAGGTCTGTCGGTCAGCGAAGTCATGGACGAAGCGACGGGTATCTCGTCGAAGAAGGTCACCGACTTCCGTCAGCAGGCTCGCGGCGCCGAATTGCGTCCGCGTATCGTGCTGCACGACAAGAAGGGCGAAGTCATCAAGCTCTCGAACGGCATGGAAGCGCGTTACTTCCTCCCCGTGGACTCGATCCTCAATATCGAGAACGACACCCACGTCAAGGCGGGCGACATTCTGGCTCGCGTGCCGCGTGAAGGCACTAAGACCCGCGACATCACAGGCGGTCTGCCACGCGTCGCCGAATTGTTCGAAGCGCGTCGTCCGAAAGACTTCGCTATCATCTCGGACATCGACGGTCGCATCGAATACGGCAAGGATTACAAGACCAAGCGCCGCATCGTCGTTCGCCCGATGGACGAAACGATCGAACCACGCGAATATCTGATCCCCAAGGGCAGACATATCGCCGTTCAAGAAGGCGACATGGTGCAAAAGGGCGACTTGCTGATCGACGGCAACCCTGTGCCGCATGACATCCTGGCTGTGATGGGCGTGGCGGCTTTGGCCGACTACATCATCAACGAAATCCAGGAAGTCTATCGTCTCCAAGGCGTGAAGATTAACGACAAGCATATCGAAGTGATCGTGCGTCAAATGCTGCAGAAGGTCGAAATCACCGACGCCGGTGATACGACACTCCTGTCCGGCGAATTGCTCGACCGTACGGAATTCCTCGCCATCAACGAAAAGGCGATTTTGGAATCCCTGCGTCCTGCTCAAGGCAAGGCGGTGCTGCAAGGCATCACCAAGGCTTCGCTCCAAACGCGTTCGTTCATCTCGGCGGCCTCGTTCCAAGAAACGACCCGCGTCCTGACCGAAGCCGCCGTTTCCGGCAAGGTCGATACGCTGGAAGGCCTCAAGGAAAACGTCATTGTCGGTCGCTTGATACCAGCGGGGACAGGCTCCGTCGTCAACCGCCTCCGCCAAATCGCCGCCGCCCGCGATCTGGCTGGCGACCAGTTGGACGCCGACAAAGCGAAAGCGGCTCTAATTGCCGCCGAACAAAAAGAAGTCGCCTAACCCGCGCCTTTCTGATTGAAGAAACAACCCCATTTCGGCTCCGCCGGAATGGGGTTTTCCTTTCTTTAGGGCTATCGTCATTCCTGAAAATTCGCTTTTTTGCCCTTGCTTGCCAAAATGAGAATTTATCAGGAATCCCATTGGGTTTCTTTCAGCGAGAAATACATAGGAGTTTCTAGATAACCGGATTTGTGATTGGCAAAAGTGCCGTTCCCGAAATAACAATATACAGAGACAGAAAGCCTTTTTTCCCGTTTCCAAACCCCATTCCTGTGCTAAAAACTGACCTATACAATTTTTTAATCCCTTACCCAAGGTCGACCCCGCTATGTCCCAACCTGAAACCTCCCTGATGAACCGCATCGTGTCGCTGTCTAAAAGACGCGGCTTTGTCTATCCCGCTTCCGAGATTTACGGCGGTTTGAACGGTTTTTGGGATTTCGGCCCTTTAGGCGTGCAATTGAAAAACAACCTGCGCGACGCATGGTGGCGCAGTATGGTTGAATGCCCCCCGATAGGCCCCGACGGCAAGCCCCTCTCGATCCTCGGCATCGACACCTCAATCATTCAGCACCCGAAGACATGGGAGGCGTCGGGGCACATAGGTGGTTTTTCCGACCCCATGCAAACCTGTCGCCAATGTAAAAAACTTTTTCGCGCCGATCATGTCGAAGACATGTTGCGTGACGCAGAATGGGTTGTCTCCTTCGCCGATGCCATGAAAGTAGCGGCGGCGGAAACGCTTAAGCTTGGTGCTTTTTTGCAAGACAGCGTCACTTTCGACGGCGCGGCAGCTCAAAATTGGGCGCAAAGAAAAGGAAAGAGGCTTGCCCCCGGATTGGCGCTGGTCAGAAATTCGACCGTAACATTGTCGTGGCTCGACGAAGATATGCGCAACAATCCTAGCGGCAAATTGTCTTTTATGGATTTGTTGAACTACATGGCAACCGAACAAAAAGCTAAAACGGGATTGCAGACGCCATGCCCCAACTGCGGCGGAGATTTGACCGAACCGCGCCAGTTCAATCTGATGTTTGAATCTCGTGTCGGCGCGGTCGAAGCCGATGACGATTCTGGTAAAGTCTACCTCCGCCCCGAAACCGCCCAAGGAATCTTCCTCCAATACAAAAACGTCCTCGACACCTCCCGTGTGCGCCCACCTTTTGGCATCGCGCAAGTCGGCAAATCCTTCCGCAACGAAGTCACCCCACGCAATTTCATTTTCCGCACCCGCGAGTTCGAGCAGATGGAAATGGAATTCTTCGTCCCGCCCGAAGACGGCATGAAATGGTACGAATTTTGGGTCGCCGAACGTCTGCGCTGGTGGGAAGAGCAAGGTGTCAGCAAAGAAACCCTGTTCCGCCACGAAATCCCCGATGCCGACCGTTCCTTCTATTCCTCGGCGACCTCGGACATCGAATACCGCTATCCCTTCACCGCCCCAGGCTTCGGTGAATTGGAAGGCGTCGCCTACCGCACGGATTATGACCTGAAACAGCATCAAACGTTCAGTAAAACCAATCTTGAATACATCGACCAAGAAAACAGCCGCCGTTATCTGCCCCACGTCATCGAACCCGCCAGCGGTCTGACCCGCGGCGTCTTGGTCTTGCTGTGCGAAGCCTATCAATACGACGAAAGCCGCGCCTCGCCCGAATGGCTGAAACTGAAACCCAGCCTCGCCCCGATCAAGGCCGGTATCTTCCCGCTGGTCAACAAAGATGGCATGCCCGAAGTCGCGGAAAAACTCTATCTCGACCTGCGCCGTACTCACACCTGCCAATATGACGCCAAGCAAAGCATCGGCAAACGCTATGCGCGTATGGATGAAGCGGGCACGCCTTTCTGTATCACCATCGACGGCGACACGCTGAAAGACCAAAACGTCACCATCCGCAACCGCGACACCGCGCAACAAGAACGCGTCGCGCTTGACCAAGTAAAGAATTATCTGGCAACAAAACTGGCCTAAGGGAAACAATCATGACCACGCATCAATGGGTTTTTGCTTTTGGTAACGGCAAGGCAGACGGTCGCGCCGATATGCGCAATCTTTTGGGTGGCAAAGGGGCAGGGCTTGCGGAAATGTCCAGCCTGGGCCTTCCAGTTCCTCCTGGCTTTACGGTCACGACAGAAGTTTGTACCCATTACTACGCCCAAGCCAACACCTATCCCGCCGAACTCAAAGCGCAAGTCGATGCCGCGCTGGTTCAAGTCGAACAAAGCGTAGGCGCGAAGTTCGGCGACCCGAAAAACCCTCTCTTAGTCTCCGTCCGTTCAGGCGCTCGCGCCTCCATGCCCGGCATGATGGATACGGTTCTAAATCTCGGCCTCAACAAAGCGACGGTCGAAGGCCTCTGCGCCCAAAGCGGCAATCCCCGTTTCGCTTATGACAGCTATCGCCGCTTTATCCAAATGTACAGCAGCGTCGTCCTCGACCTCGAACATCACCTGTTCGAAGACGTGATCGACGACGTCAAACGCGCCCAAGGCTACACCCTCGACACGCAAATGACCGCGCAAGACTGGCAAGAAGTCGTAGCCGCCTATCTTGAAACCGTAGAAAAACACCTTGGCAAACCTTTCCCGCAAGATGTTCAAGAACAATTGTGGGGCGCTGTTGGCGCCGTCTTCGGTTCATGGATGAACACCCGCGCTATGACTTATCGCAAACTGAACGACATTCCCCATGATTGGGGCACGGCGGTCAATGTCCAAGCGATGGTCTTTGGCAATCGCGGCGAAGATTGTTGCACGGGCGTCGCCTTTACACGCAACCCCTCCACGGGCGAAAACGCCTTCTACGGCGAATACCTCGTCAACGCCCAAGGCGAAGACGTCGTGGCCGGAATCCGCACACCCCAAAACCTGACGATCAAAGGCAAAGAAGAACAACACTCAACCCTTCCCGCGATGGAAGAAGTCATGCCGGAAGTCTTCTCCCAACTGAACGATGTCCGCCTCAAGCTTGAAAAGCACTATCACGATATGCAGGACATCGAATTCACGGTCCAGCAAGGCAAACTTTACATGCTGCAAACGCGCACCGGCAAACGCACGGCTGCAGCGGCGCTGAAGATCGCCGTCGATATGGTGAACGAAGGCGTGATCGGCAAAGAAGAAGCGATCAAACGCATTGACCCCAAATCTTTGGATCAACTTCTGCACCCCACACTTGACCCTAAGGCGAAAAAACAAGTAGCCGCCAAAGGCCTTCCTGCCTCCCCGGGCGCGGCCTCAGGCATTGTTGTATTTAGCGCCGACGACGCGGAAGAACTGACCAACAAAGGAAAAAAAGTCATCCTCTGCCGAATCGAAACTAGCCCCGAAGACATCCACGGTATGCACGCCGCCAAAGGCATCGTCACCAGCCGAGGCGGCATGACCAGCCACGCAGCAGTCGTAGCCCGCGGAATGGGCCGCGCCTGTGTCGCAGGAGCTGGCGAATTGCACATGGATTACGCCAAGCAACAAATGTCCGTAAAAAGCATTACGATCAAAGCAGGCGACACCATCACCATCGACGGCTCGACCGGCGAAGTGATGCTGGGCGAAATCCCCACGGTTCAACCTGAATTGTCGGGCGATTTCTCGACCCTGATGGGATGGGCGGACAGTCTGCGCCGTTTGAAAGTCCGCGCCAACGCCGAAACGCCGCTTGACGCCCGCACCGCCCGCAAATTCGGCGCGGAAGGTATAGGTCTGTGCCGGACAGAGCACATGTTCTTCGACGCCGACCGCATCACCTCGGTGCGCGAAATGATTATCGCCGACGACGAACAAGGCCGCCGCGCCGCCTTGGCGAAGCTGGAGCCTATGCAAAAACAAGACTTCGTCGATCTCTTCACGATCATGGAAGGTCTGCCTGTCACGATCCGCTTGCTCGATCCCCCTTTGCACGAATTCCTGCCGCACGAAGAATCCGAAATTGCCGCTGTCGCAGCGGGGGCAGGGGTTTCCACGGACAAAGTCAAAAAACGCATGAACGCGCTGCATGAATCAAACCCCATGCTGGGGCATCGCGGCTGCCGTCTTGGCATTTCCTATCCCGAGATATACGAAATGCAAGCGCGTGCGATTTTCTTGGCGACGGTCGGGATGAGCAAACAAGGCAAAACCATCACGCCCGAAATCATGATCCCGCTGATTGCGACCAAAAAGGAACTCGATATTCTGAAAGCCTTGGTCGACCGCGTCGCCGCAGAAATCTCGCAACAATTCGGCGTCACGCTGCACTACCTTGTCGGCACGATGATCGAACTCCCCCGCGCCGCCCTGCGCGCCGGAGACATCGCCCAAACCGCGCAATTCTTCAGCTTCGGAACCAACGACCTGACCCAAACGACATTCGGGTTAAGCCGCGACGACGCCGCCACCTTCCTCCCCGACTATTACCGCGCAGGCGTCTTCGACCACGACCCCTTCGCAACCCTCGATCAAGAAGGCGTCGGCGAACTCATCCAAATAGCCTGCGACCGAGGCCGCAAAACCCGCAAAGACATCAAACTAGGCATCTGCGGTGAACACGGCGGCGACCCATCTTCCGTCAAATTTTGCCACCACGCCGGATTGGACTATGTCTCTTGCTCCCCCTACCGCGTGCCAATTGCCCGCTTGGCAGCAGCCCAAGCAGCCATCGAAGGCGAAAAGGACGTACAAGCAAGGCTGAACGCGGCGTAACGCGGCATTTGCAAATACAATTTTCCATCTGCGTCATACCGGCGAAAGCCGGTCCAGTTTGAATATTCCATCTTATTGCTTTCTCAAGCGCAGCATACCGCCGGATATATTTAACCATAATCCGGCGTTGACAAAACTTGCCTGACAAGCGTACGAAAAATAATACGCCATAAAATTTTGGGAGCGGAGAAAAAGATATGAAAAACGCAAAACGAAATGACTGGGTATTACCAGAAATTGATATTGGTCTGTTTCTTGGTTGGTCTGAATGCATCGGTGCTACTGGCGAACACGCATGGACGCGGGAGACATTGAAAAAAGGGCTAGGCCTAGCCGGAATGATCCGAGATTTGCATTATCTAGACAAATCAAGCCAACGCCAATTGCTCGACTTGGTATGGAGTAAACTTGAAGAAGCCAAAGTCGGAACGCCAGCAGACATTATTGTCATAGAGAGGAATAACAACGGTGCGCTGTTTATCGTGCGCGAATTGAAACGGGACAAGCCGTTCAAATCATACTTTCAGTCCCACTCATCCGCACCGGCAGCCTAAACCATCGTCTCCGTCGAAAACACCTTCCGGTGCTCCTGCACCGCAAACCTGTCCGTCATGCCCGCGATATAATCCGCGATAATCCTTGCTTGGGCTGTTTCGTCGCCACGGCAAGCCTGAACGGCCTCAAACCACGAAGTCGGCAAACAATTCGGCTGCTTCAAAAAAAAGTCGAACAAATCCCGCACAATCTGATGCGCCTTGGCGCAGATGCGGTTGACGCTGCTATGCCGATACATATGAACGCGCAAGAAATCGCGCAAAACCTCAATATTCTTCTCCATGCTCGGGCTAAATCCGACAGTCGCCTGCGAAGCATAACGAATTTCTTCCGCCGATTGCGGCAGCATCACATCCAAATTGCGCTGCGTCGTGTTCAGAACATCTTCCACCATCAATCCGACGACCTCGCGCACAACCTCATACATCAATCGAGGACGCGCAGCCTCGGGATAAAGCTTTCCCATTCTTTCCAACGACTCGCCGAACAAAGGCACATCGCTTAAGTCCTCCAAACGGAAAAACCCCGCCCGATGCCCGTCGTCAATATCATGCGTGTTATAGGCAATATCGTCCGCCAAAGCCGCCACCTGCGCCTCTGCTCCCGCAAAACTGGTCAGCTCCAAATCCCACTGCTCATTAAACGCCCGCAAAGTCGGCAGGACAGAGCGAGGATCAAGCGGCCCGTTATGCTTAACAATACCCTCCAAAGTCTCCCAAGTCAGATTCAACCCATCAAACCGCGCATAGCGGTTTTCAAGCTTGGTCAAAATGCGGAAAGTCTGCTCGTTATGGCTAAACCCGCCAAACGGCTCCATAGCGACCGCCAACCCGTCTTCCCCCGCATGCCCAAAGCAAGTGTGCCCAAGGTCGTGCGCCAAAGCGATTGTTTCCGTCAAATCCTCGTTTAGCCCCAGCGTCCTACTGATCGAACGCGCAATCTGCGCGACTTCCAAGGAATGGGTCAGACGCGTGCGATAATAATCGCCCTCGCTTTCAATAAACACCTGCGTCTTGTTCCGCAGCTTGCGAAAAGCCCCCGAATGCACAATACGGTCGCGGTCGCGCTGGAATTCGGTGCGCGAAGGACTATGCGTTTCGGGAATAAAACGCCCCCGCGTTTGCGAAGCCTTGGTCGCATAAGGGGCAGGGCCAGGATCTTGAAAACTTGCTGTCATAAGGCCATATTAGCATCCCAAAACCTAAGGGGAAAGTATCGAAATGCCAGTGTCGTTAAGCGAATCCGCCATCGCCCATATCATGAAAACCGTCGCGGAATCCTCCCCGCCCGTCCAAGCCATGCGCTTGGAAGTCCTGAACGGCGGATGTTCCGGCTACCAATACAAATTCACCCTTGCTTCAACAATCGACGAAGCCCATGATACGCTTATCGAAAGGGCAGGGGCGATACTTGTAATCGACAACACCTCGCTCCCCATCGTCAAGGGCAGCAAAATCAACTATGGCGAAACGCCAGCAGGCCCCAATTTCCGCATCGCCAACCCCAACGTCACCACCTCCTGTAACTGCGGCCAGTCCTTTTCCACTAAACCGGAATAACCCACGCTCCCTATCTCCCCGTCATTCCGGAAAAATCTCTTTTTTGCCCTTCCTTGCAAAAATGCGATTTTATCCGAAATCCCATTTGTTTTCTGTTTTTTAAGGACAGCCCCCCCCCTTTTTTTACCAATAAAAACAGCCAATCCCCCTCACTATCTTCTCCCGTTTTCCCAAGATTATGCTACTCCGTAATAAGGTCTAGAATAACAAGAGGCTAAAAATGCTTTTCGACGCTATCGATACCAACCGCGCCTTTGCGCTGATAGAAAAAGACGGGCGCGTGTCGTGTTATCAGGGCACATGCCATAAGCTAGAGCATATAGACGATATCCATAAACTCGCGCAGCAATCGGGACGCGACATCGCCTTCGCCTTGCCCTACCGCGTTATCCGCGAACGCGGCTTCGAAGCGCGAGGCGACGAACCAATTTTGGCGATAGAGATCGAAGTCGCCCTGACAATCCCCACCGCGCAACTTGCGGAAGAATTACAAGACGCCAAGATCATCCTCAGCGAAGAAATCAAAACATCCCTTTCCGATCAAGACTACGCTGACCTTGTCCACAAATTTCAGCAAAACGAAATCGAACGCGGCAACGCGTCGCAAGTGACTTTGGCGCGACGTTTTTCGGGACAGATCGAAGCTTTTGACGTCCGAACCGCCCTTGGCATTTATCGCAAGACCTTGCAACAGCGCGGACAATACATGGCGGTTCTCTTCGCCAATATAAACCCCGCAGACAGAACCAAAGACCAATTCATCATCGGCGCGACTCCTGAAAGGCATCTGGAAATTCGTGGCAACGAAACGATTATGGTGCCGATTGCGGGAACCTTGCGTAAGGAAGATCGGGAAACTTTCGAAAAACGTCTGGATACATTCCTCGCCGACCCCAAAGAAATCAACGAGCTGTTCCAAGTCGTCGACGAAGAAATGAAGATCATGGGCGTCATCTGCCCCGACGGCGGCGAAGTCGAAGGCCCTTTTTTGCGCGAAATAGGCGCCGTTATTCACACGGAATACCGCCTTGTTGGGCGCCGTGGCCGCGACACAATGGCGGCACTCCGCCGCACGCTTCACGCGCCCACGGTAGTCGGCTCTCCGATGGAAAGCGCGGCACGCATCATTCATAAATACGAACCAGAATCGCGCCGCTATTATGCGGGAGAAATTGGGGTCTACACCAACCCCCGCACGGAACTTCCCAACGGCGACCTAGATTGCGCTATTCTGATCCGCTGCGCCGAAATCGACGGCGAAGGTAATTTTCGTGTCCAAGCAGGTGGCGGCCTTGTCCGCGATTCAGACCCGCATAACGAAGCCAAAGAATCCCGCGCCAAAGCTATGGGGCTTCTGGGCGTCCTCACGGGTGCGTCTCAGCTCAAAGAATCCTATCTTACGCCGGAAATATGCCAAAAAGTCGCTGCGCGGCTCGCTGCGCGTAATGAAAAATTGTCCTCTTTTTGGATGAACCGACAAGACCCCCATGCCGAGGACGCCCCCAATCTCGAGAAGCTCTCCGTCACCATCCTGAATAACGAAGACGACTTCGCCTATATGATTGGTCACATGCTCCGCATTATGCATGCGCAAGTGCAAGTGATCGACAGCCTCGCCTTCGACCCGGAAGGGGACAATAGCGATATCGTGATCGTAGGCCCCGGGCCAGGCGACCCCACGGACATGACGCACCCCCGCATGAAACGCCTGCAGGAAATCATTACCGATCTTAGCAACCGCCAAAAACCGATGCTCGGCGTCTGCCTCGGGCATCAATCCTTGGCTGTGAACAAAAAGATTGATGTCGAACGCCAACTTCACTCGACACAAGGCATGCAGCGCGACGTCATTGTTCAGGGAGAAAAACACCTCCTCGGCTTTTATAATTCATTTTCTCCCGTCTTCAACGCGAACGCTAAAGCGCAGACAGAGATAACATTTGACGTCGACGACACCAACCGCATCATTGCCATGGACGGCCCACGCTTCATAGGCTTCCAATTTCACCCCGAATCCATCATGTCCGAACGCGGCGCTAGCCTTCTTCACCGCGCCCTCAAGCGCCTAAGAAACGCATAAATTTCTCTTGAAAAGAGCGACAAAATTCCCTTCCCCTTGTGGGGGTAGGGGGTGGGGAGTTCCGCTAGGACAAATTTTGTAAAGCATGCCCAATCTGACTCTGCTTGCTAAACGCCACCATCCCCGCTCCTCAACAGGCATAAAAAATCCCCTCTCCCACATCGCGGAAGAGGGGATTAATGCCTCAGCGAAAATCGTCTTAGTGATTGCTCTGGCGACGCAAGAACGCTGGAATTTCCAGTAAATCTTCCTGTTGATCCGACGAGCGAGGCGAATGCTCAGCGTGACGAACGTCCAAGTGCTCTTGCGCTGAACCGTGTTCGTCGTGAATCTGAGTTTCTTGGTTTTCGTCATCATGGCTATGCGTCGAAGGACGCACCAGCCCAAAGCCCGTAATCCTCGTAAACAAAGATTCAGCGCGACGCTGGCGGCGCTGCTCCGACCCTGTCGGCTGACCCGTTTGTGCCGACAAATTGGTCATACGCATATCAATCGGCGTCATCGGCGAAGCAGGACGCGAGCTGCGGCCCGTGATCGGCGAAGTCTGCGTGTGCTGCTGCGCTTGATAGCTTTGCGGCTCTTCCCGTTCGACAGAATGGCTCTGTTCGACCGCGCGAGGTTGTTCACGCTCAATAATTTCTTTCTCTTCCACCAAATCCTGCTCAGGTTCAATCGCCTGAACCATCTCTTCCGGTTCCGGCCTTGCTGTTTCGACAGGCGTGGTCTGATGAGGAACCGTCGCGTGCGGCGCTACCGCTTGCGGCATCGTAAAATAGCTTGTCTGTGCGCTGACCGAAGGGGTCACTTGTTGCACAGGCGTCGCTGTCGCTGCCGTCGGAGTAAAGGAAGGTTGTGCATAAGAAGTCTGCGCCGGTGCTGTTTGAACCTTGGGCGCCACGCGATTACGCAGCGCGGCGGTGTTCAGCCCAGCAGCACCCGCAGCCGCAGAGGAAGAACGTTGTGAACCAGCGGCAATATCAATGCCCGTGGCAATAACCGAAACGCGGATTTTCCCATCCAGCCCTTCGCCCAAGGTCGAACCGACCTTGATCTGCGCTTCGGGATCGACTTCTTCGCGGATGCGGTTGGCGGCTTGGTCGACTTCGAACAAAGTCATATCTAGCCCGCCGGTGATGTTGATCAACACCCCGCGCGCGCCCTTCATCGAAACGTCGTCGAGCAGGGGGTTGGAAATAGCGGCTTCGGCGGCGCGAATGGCGCGGTTATCGCCATCGGCTTCTCCGGTGCCCATCATCGCCTTACCCATTTCGCCCATAACCGTTTTCACGTCAGCGAAATCCAGATTCATAAAGCCCGGCATAACCATCAAATCGGTAATGCCGCGCACGCCGCAATGCAAAACTTCGTCCGCCAAACGGAAAGCCTCGGCAAAAGTCGTGCGTTCGTTAGCAATGCGGAAAAGGTTCTGGTTAGGAATAACGATCAGTGTATCGACATATTGTTGCAACTCGGCAATGCCAGCCTCGGCTTGGCGCATGCGGTTGTTGCCTTCAAAATGGAACGGCTTAGTGACGACGCCGACGGTCAGGATGCCGGACTCACGCGCCGCACGGGCGATAACAGGCGCAGCGCCGGTTCCGGTGCCGCCCCCCATGCCAGCGGTGACGAAAATCATGTCCGACCCTTCAAGGCTCGCCATGATGTCGTTCAATTGCTCCTCGGCGGCGGCGCGACCTACATCGGCCTTCGACCCCGCGCCCAAACCGCGAGACATATTGATTCCCAGCTGAATCTTGCGTCCTGCCAGCGACAAGGCCAAAGCCTGCGAGTCCGTGTTGGCGGCGATAAAGTCGCAACCTTCCAATTGGCAACGGATCATGTTGTTAATGGCATTGCCACCCGCGCCGCCGACGCCGACGACAGTCAGGCGAGGACGCAGATTGTGTTCGGGATCAGCCATCGACAAATTGATCATGAATAGACCTCCGGGTAAGTGCGCAAGGAATCCGCGCGTGAATCATGTTCCGCTATATGAATCCGTTCCTTCGATTCGCGCAACAAAAACAAGCGCCAAGAATCAGAAATTTCAGACATTTAGGCGATTTCAGAGGCGAAAAACATGTGGAAAAACAGATAAAGAAAAAGCGATGCAGGGGGTTAGCGGATGAAGTGAAGGTGACGCGTGAAACCTATCTTTTTTCTCTCCCACCAACCCAAAAGAGGAGGCTTTTATAAGAAAACCCCTCCAACATTTTCCGTGCAACCCCCGCAAGAAAGTATTTTAACCTAGTTTAGTGTTTGAGCAGCTTCGGGTGTTCGGTTATCCTGAAGGCCAATTATTATTGGCGTTCAAGAAAGTTAGGAAAAATTTTTGATGAGTATATCTTCAGAGATGTCGGTTGTTTCGATAGGTCAAATTCCCTTTCAAGAGTCCTCCTCGCGCGAGGTCCTCTCTGATCTTATTGATAGGATCGGATCGGAAGGTCTGCGTCTCTATTATGGACGTCCTGCGGAGAGGCCAAAAGTCACGCTGACCCCAGAGCAGCTTCGCTTCCGTGCTGCAAATATGCACAAGGAGACTTTTCAGTCATCAAGTCCTCTTGTGGACCGAAGATATTTTGTGGGGCTTGGTATATGGGATGTGCTTGAGGTGGGAGCGGACGAGACGGTTCGCCGTATTCGTAGCTGCGGCGGCCAGTGTGGGAGCACCCCGGACGATGCTCTTAAAAACATGATCGACTCGCTGACATTGGAAGCACAAAGGGCTAAAAGACTTGTCGTTGGCTATCATAAAAAAACTTTAGAAGGGAAAACAATGTTTGTCCTTGTAAGGGACCTTACCCTTGTTACGCCCATCTGTCCTCCTGTCCTTTCGGCAGGGACACCATCATCTTCTTTCAAATTGACGCGAAGATAGATAGAGCAGCGTTTTTTATCATTCCCGCTCCTGTGTAAAAAACAGGCAGTAGTATTTCACGATCACAAACTCTGTTTCAACCACATCCCGATCCTGTTCATCGCCGACCCGCCGCCGCTCAAAGTGCGGGTGCCAAAATTACTAGCCCCGCTACTTGACGCCAGTTCCGGCTGCATAGCGATAGCCAGCAACCCCGCCGTCGTGGCAAAAGCGGGCCCAGAGGTGGATTCGGCAAGTCCCGTGAAAGACGCCCCGCCGCTACGGCTACTTAATGTCGAAGGACGTGCGACGCGCAAAGGCCGCCCCAGCCTGACCTGCTTATCCAACATCCTCTGCGCCAATTCGCGCACACCCGGCAATTGGCTCGCCCCGCCCGTTAAAACCACGCGGCGCCCGGCGATTTCGTTAAATCCGCTTTTGTCCATGCGCGCGCGAAGGATTTCGAAAATCTCTTCCATGCGCGGTTGGATGATTCGGTTTAAATGCGATTTTGGCAAATAATTGGCGTTCTCCGGCGTTTCCTCGCCGACCAAGGGAACGTCGATGCTCTCGCGCTCGTCCATTTGACTCTGAATGGCGTTGCCGTGCAGAGTCTTAAGCCTTTCGGCATGCGCGATCGACGTCGTCAGACCCCGCGCGATGTCATTGGTGACATGCGCCCCCCCCATGGCAATCCCGCCCGCATACACGATATTGCCGTCGAAAAAGACGGCATAGCTCGTTGTGCCCGCGCCCATATCGATTACAAGGCTGCCCAAATCCATTTCGTCTTCGACCAGACAAGCAAGGCCGCTGGCGTAGGGGGCGGCGACAATCTGTTCCACATCCAAATGGCAACGCGCAATCGCAGTCGCCAAAGTCCGCACAGGGCCGAATCCTGCGGCAATCAAATGCATCTGCGCATGCAGCGATCCGCCCGTCATCCCCAAAGGATCGCGGATGCCCTTTTGCCCGTCAAGCGCATAGCTGACAGGGATAGTATGCAGAAGTTCCATCGGCTGGTTCAAATGGTCCTCAGGAACCATAGTCTGACCCTGCGCCAAAATGCGGGCAGTATCGTTTTCAGAAACCTCGCGCCCATTCAATGGCAACTCGATATCCACCGTCTGCGACAGCAGATGCGCACCGGAAATATTCACCGTTACGCGCTGCAAAGTCTCCCCCGCCATATGTTCCGCCGCCGAAACCGCTTGCCCCACGGCATACTGCAACGCTTCCATGTTAGAAACGCCGCCCTGCTTCATGCCCTCCGAAAGCTGATGCCCGATGCCGACGATGCGCGGGGCACCTTCGTTTTCCGAACGAGCGATCAAGCATGCGATTTTGCTCGATCCGATATCAAGCGCGGAAAATATCTCGCCCCGTGCCACATGTGGTTCGGCAAACAGCCATTTTTTCAATAGTTTCATGGATGCTTTTCCCCTGTCTGCGCAGCTCCAGCCGCCGGTTCGATGGCAAGGCGATCCGGCACGCGCAAATCGATAGCGACAATATCGCGGTTCAGGATTTTTTCCTGATCCATCAGCACCGACAAACGATGCAAAGCATTCCCTGCATCTTGCTCCGGCAACCGGACGGTGATTTTAGGGTGTAGATGCAAATCCCACCGTCTTTCCCCAACCCGCACGGCAGAATCCGTTTTATCCTTAATGTCGGGATATTTTTTCAGCAATGCGAACAGGGCCTGCGTCTCGCGTTCCGCGCCGATTCCCACAACCAAAGGCAAGCTTGGGAAATCATCGGGCTTGGCGGCTGGAAGAACGTGTCCCTCGCCATCAATAACATAAAGATGGTCGTCATGTTGCCACCGCGCCATCGGCACGCGCTCGGTCAATATCACTGCGACGGTATCGGGCAGGCGGCGTTCAACCAAAACCGACCCGACCCACGGCAATTTGCCCAGTCGCGTAGCTGCTGCCTGCGTATCGACCGAAAGAATAGGGGCCCCTTGCGCGGTCGCCAAAGCGTCGAAAATATCGTCCTTATTTGATTGATGGCGGCCTTCGACGACAATATCCCGAACGGCAAACCGCGCCTTTCGGGTCAGGTTCAGCGCCTCCTCTTGAGCCGCCTTGGCCTGACGTTGAGGCCAACCGACATGCCATCCCCAGCCGATGGCAACCAGCACGATCAACAATAGACCTGCCAGAATCCCCAGCCGCGCTAAAAAACCGATGCCGTCTTCTTCGCGCACGCGTGCACGTGCCGACACATTGTTTTGCGTCACGCTGCCGCGCAGGGGGGATTTGGTAGCTCTCATGGAATCACGCCAGAATCTGTTTGCGGCTTGATAACACAGATTGTGCGGTATTTGAATGCACGGAAATGCATACACAGGGCGATTTTATTTGGGTTGCCCTTGCGAATAAGCTTGCATGAATTATCATCTGGATATCTAATGCGTTAACCATAATTATTCGTCGAACGCGGTGCTCCGTTCGCGTCGTTTTCGCAGGGTAATATGGGGGCGGTTTCATAGGCCCAAACTTCCGGTCTTCCTGATTGGAGGGGTTTTTTATTCTCAACGAGGTCGAGACATGTCAAACGGTTCTGGTGAGGAAGTCGGCAAAGCCCCTGTTAACAAGGGAAATATAACGGATCTTTCCACTTTGGCGTCTCTCGCTGCGAACCCTTTCTCCTTCTGTCAAGAAACCGTCGATTATTGGGTAGACGCATGGCAACGCAGCGTCCTCTTTGTCGATGTGCTCAGGCAACGCAGCAACGCGCATTTGGCGCATGAACGCAACGAATCACCCTCCGTTTTGCATTTTGAGTTTGAAATGGTGCTGGATGGGCGCAAATTTGTTAATCCCGTCAACTACCATCTGCTCCGCATTTTGCCGCCCGAAGGCGTCGTAACCGATCCGACGAAACGCCCGTTTATCGTGTTCGACCCCCGTGCCGGACACGGCCCCGGAATCGGCGGGATGAAGCATGACAGCGAAATTGGCAGCACGCTCCGCGCGGGACACCCTTGCTATTTTGTTGGGTTTTTGCCTGCTCCCGTGCCCGGACAAACGGTCGAGCATGTCTGCGACGCCGAAGCCATTTTTGTGGCGCAGGTTCTCGAACTGCACCCGAAAGCCGAAAAACCCTGCCTGATCGGCAATTGCCAAGCGGGCTGGCAAATCGCCATGATGGGGTCGATTTATCCCGAATTGGTGGGAGTCCTCATTCTGGCAGGCGCGCCCATGTCCTATTGGACAGGCGTGCGCGGCAAAAACCCCATGCGCTATACAGGTGGCGTGGTAGGAGGATCCTGGGCGGTGGCCTTGTCGAACGATATCGGCAATGGTCGTTTTGACGGCGCTGCGCTGGTCGCCAATTTCGAAAAGCTTAATCCCGCTAACACGCATTGGAAAAAAGCGCACAGTCTTTACTCCAAAATTGACACCGAAACCACCCGCTTTCTTGAATTCGAACGCTGGTGGGGCAGTCCCATTTTGCTCGATGGCAAAGAAATCCAGTTTATTGTCGACGCACTTTTTATGGGCAATCGCCTTAGTTCCGCGAAGCTTAGAACCTCAGATGGTTTGAGGGTCGACCTGCGCAACATTAAATCGCCGATCGTCATTTTCTGCTCGCAAGGTGACGACATCACACCGCCGCAGCAAGCCTTGGGATGGATCACCGATCTCTACCGCGCCGATGACGAAATCATTGCCGCCGGACAGACGATTATCTATTGCATGCACCAGACCATCGGCCATTTAGGAATTTTTGTCGCCAGTTCTGTTGCGACCAAAGAACACGAAAAGTTTGTCCGCAACATCGACCTGATCGAAACGCTGCCGCCCGGCCTTTATGAAGCCGTGTTTATTGAAAAAACGTCGGAAACTGAAAACGCAGAGCTTGCCTCTGGCGACTATGTACTGCGGTTCGAAGCGCGGACTCTCGCGGACATCGATAAGATCGGCGGGAACGATGCCGCAGACGACAGGCGTTTCCTCGCCGCCAAACGCGTTTCCGAGAATTTACTGGGGCTGTACGAAAGCTATGTCTCGCCGTGGATTCGCGCATTTATGACCGAGCAGACAGCCCAGTTTGTTCGGCAACTGCATCCCATTCGCGTGCGCTACGGGATGTTTTCAGACCGCAACCCGCTCCTGTCGGGGATCGGGCCGTTGGCGGACTACGTTAAAGCGAACAGGAAGCCTGTGCCCCGTGACAATTTCTTGTGGCAAGTGCAAGAATTGGTTTCCAACAACATTATTGCCAACCTGAACGTCTATCGCAACCTGCGCGATGCCGCGACAGAGAAGCTTTTTCTTGATGTCTATGGGTCCAGATTCTTGCAATCTGCGCTAGGCCTGCGGACATCGGAGCGTTATTCCAAGCTTGTTGGGCGCGACGTCGACCGTGAACGCGGCATTCAACAGCGCATCCAAAGTCTGCTCGACCTCTCGACGGTCGGCGGCCTCCCCGAAGCGTTGGTACGCGGGATACTCTATGTCGTGCGCGGCGGCGGCGGTTTTGACGAACGCGAGTTTAAGATGTTGAAACAACTCTGCGACGCCAGCCCAACTCTTCCCAAAATGACCCAAGCGGAATTCAAAGCCCTCGTTCGCCAACAGCATGAAATCCTTGTGCTCGACGAAACAAGCGCGATGAAGGATATCTCAAAACTTCTCGACAACACGACGGAAGCGGCAGCGAAAGAGTCATGGGAAGCAATCCACAAGGTCAGCAAAGCCCACGGCAAATTTACGGTGGAAGAAGAACGGCGACTGCAAGAGCTCGAAACCCACTTCGTAGCCTCCCACACGACCCCCCACCGCCGCGCCACCGATGTCGAGGTCTTCGGCGAACAAGCCTAACGTTTTTTGCCTTGTAAGATGCTTCGTCGTAGCGGCAACCTGTCCGCCGAAGTCCCTTGCGCACGCAAAAAGCTGGAGTCTATCGTGGAAACGACGTCATTTTGCGTGAAGGGCGCTTTATACAAGCCAGCCCCTCTCCCTAAAAAAAGCCCTTGGCTCTAAATCAGGCTAGCTTGTGCTAACCTCTTTCTAGGGCTGGATTCTTTGTAGTTCCAAGCTTATTGTTCTGCAGAATTTTCTTTTGCGCATCTATTTTTGCGCGAAAGGAATATTCAGCCAAATTAGCCTTTGTTTTTGCCGCATAAACGCCTTAATCCATGTTTACTGATTAGCCCCAACAGGATCACCATGCACGACATCCGTTTTATCCGCGAACAGCCCGAAACTTTCGACGCCGCTCTCAAGCGCCGTAACTTGTCGCCTCAGTCCAGCGACATCCTCGCGCTAGACGGCGAACGCCGCGCCGCGCAAACGGAAATGCAGGATCTGCAAGCCAAGCGCAACGAAGCCTCGAAACAAATCGGTGAGATCAAACGCCAAGGCGGCGATGCTGACGCCTTGATGCAACAAGTCGCCGCGATGAAAGAACGCCTGTCGAACCTCGAAGACATGGACAAGCTCTACGCACGTCGTTTACAGGAATTGCTCAGCAGCCTGCCCAACATGCCCTTCGCCGACGTTCCCGAAGGCAAAGACGAACACGACAACCAAGAACTTCGCCGCTTCGGCACGCCCGCCGCAATCCACGCGCCCCGTGAACATTTCGAACTGGGCGAAGCGCTAGGCCTGATGGATTTTGAAACGGCCTCCAAACTTTCAGGCGCACGATTCACCATCCTGAAAGGCGCTTTGGCGCGTATGGAACGCGCCCTCGGCGACTTTATGCTCGACACCCATACGGAAGATTTCGGCTATACCGAAATCTCGCCGCCCTTGCTGGTCAAAGACGAGATCATGTTCGGCACCGCGCAATTGCCGAAATTTGCCGACGACCAATTCACCGCCTCGCGCACAAAATCGCGTGACGAATTGCTGCACGAAGCTTTGTCCTATGCCGACGCGTCGGATCTCGAAGGCCTGCAAAAAGGCGAAATAAGCCTTGCCGAAATAGTAGCCAACGCCTTATCCCGCGCCCCTATCAAAGAAGACTTGTGGCTCATCCCCACGGCAGAGGTGCCGCTGACCAACCTCGTCAACAACGCCATTGTCGAACGCGAAAAACTTCCCTTACGCGTCACCGCCAGAACCCCCTGTTTCCGCGCCGAAGCTGGCTCCGCAGGCAAAGACACACGCGGCATGCTCCGCCAACATCAATTCTACAAAGTCGAAATGGTCAGCATCACGGCGCCCGACCAATCCGAAGCGGAACACGAACGCATGACCGCATGCGCCGAAACCATCCTGAAACGTCTGGAACTCCCCTTCCGCACAATCGTCCTCTGCACTGGCGATATGGGCTTTGCCTCGCGCAAAACCTACGACATCGAAGTCTGGATGCCCGAGCAAAAAACTTATCGTGAGATTTCCAGTTGTTCCAACTGCGGCGACTTCCAAGCTCGCCGCATGAACGCCCGCAGCCGCGCGGCAGGCGACAAACAAACCGAATTCGTTCACACGCTCAACGGCTCCGGCCTCGCCATAGGTCGCTGCCTGATAGCGATCATGGAAAACTACCAACAGCCCGACGGCTCCATCATCGTCCCCCAAGTCTTGCGCAAATACATGAACGGATTGGAGCGCATAGCATGACCCACGCCCTCATAGCCAAACAGGGCAGGGGGCTTATTGTCCTTCTGACCCTCTTGACGACTCTCTCTGCCTGCACAGCCATGCACCCGCCGCAAGCCTATCTGCCTGATCGTGCAGGCCTTCAAGCGGGAGAAACAATAACTGTACGCGGCAATCAGAACGTCTACACCATCGCGCATGAACATAACGTATCGATGCGCGAGATCATCGTGCTCAACGACCTGAAACCGCCATTCGAAATCAGGCCCGGACAAAAACTGGTCCTGCCCGCAGGCGGTTCCAATTTCGGCGGCGACATGAGCCCCCCTGCAGCGGCACCTTTGGACGCGGTCGAAAAGAACGCGCTTCCGCCCATCACGCCCGCCGCAGTATCCGCCCAACCATTAGAGCCACTCGCTTTGCCGCCCGTTTCCTCGGCTCCGGCCCCGCCTCCGCCACAGCATCCGGCAAGCGCCGCGCCTCAAGCTTTGGTATCCCCTGTCGCTCCGCCTTCCGATGCCGTCCAATCCCTGAACAGCCCGTCGCCCGCGCAAAAGCAAACGGCGACAACGATGGCTTCCCCTTCATCTGCGACCGCCGAGTCCTCAATCACGATGATCTGGCCCGTGCAAGGCCCCATTCTGTCCAGTTTCGGCGCGAAAGCCGCAGGGCTTAACAATGACGGCATCAACATCAGCGCTCCCAAAGGCGCGCCCGTCGTCGCGGCGGCCCCGGGCACCGTGGTCTATGCCGGAGACGAAATGAAAGGCTTCGGCAACCTTGTCCTCATCCGCCACCAAGGCGATTGGGTCACGGCCTATGCTCATCTCGACCGCGTCATGGTCAAAAAAGATTCCATCGCCGCGCAAGGCGACATGATCGGCACCGTCGGCAAAACCGGTAACGTCTCCACACCCCAACTCCACTTCGAAACCCGCCAAAACGGCAAACCCACCGACCCCGCCAAAATCATTAAAAACGCCCCATAGAAGGCTTTTAACCATAATAAAGCCTTTGAAGCCGACACTATACAGACCAATTCCCTTCACTTTGAGGGAGGGGTTAGGGGAAGGGTATATCAAACCCTATTGCTCAAAAGCCACCTCTCAGCTCGCAAAACTGCCTCGCCCCCCCCCATGCATTCACGACACTAACTGCATGAAAATCCCATGTTTTCCATGATTATTCCCTCATGAACGCATTTTAGACATATTCATGGGCTTAATGATGCGCACATAAAGCAAGCATGCGAGCGCATGCAATCGGTTATTGTCGCCGCCACATTGCAGAACGGGAAACGTGATGGACTACGGACTAAAATTATGCACTCTTTTAGAGAACATTATCAATCATGACTATTCCAATAAAGATATCAAGGACCCTGATCGTTTTGGAAAAATGCTTGCGCAAGATTTATCGGTAACGGTCAATGAAGCCATGAGCATGCTGGCGCAATTGCTGATCTACGGGTATGTCACGCTTACCAACCAAAAAGGGCTTGTCCCTGACCTGAGCTATCCGGAAGTTCAGGCGGTCAAAGAGGCGATGACACAGCGAGTAATTGCCATGTCAAAGGAACAACAATATCTCTATGGCCTGACGACCCAGAAAAAACGTTTAACAGCGAATAATGTTAACCAGCTTTTGACCGCCATACCTATCAACCCAAATATAGAACTTTGCAAACGCGCTATAAAAAAAGTGTACCGTGAATTCGAAAAAAACGCGTCCATCATAACAATCCCACGCGTCAAGGATCTCTCCCTTATTGCTTGCGATGACATGTCTGGTATTGAGGAAAAAGAAACTTTCGGGGCAGACCTTTTGTTTATAAAGAAGCAAAGTTTTCTGGGCTTGCGCGAAGGCGTAAATCAAAAGCCCCTGACAGCAACGCCGGAACTTGCTGATCGAATTGTTTCTTTGCTAACCAACGATAATTATTGGATTAAGGAACACCCCAAAACAATTCTTAAAACGATGGAAGCAATACTTAGAGCAATGTTTAACGTTGCCTATGTGAGCCACGTTTGCACATCGCAGAAGGATTACATCAAGAAAAGCCTGGGGGATATTAAGGGAAGGATTGATGCGCACGCGTCGCGTTTGTCGGATTCTTGCCCCGCTTTTCCCGATTTTTACTCCAAGATTGAGGTTCTCTTATCCCCGCTTGATAGACTACCAAAAAAAACACCCCAATTTACCCCCTGCACACCATAAACCCAAATGGTTTTTAACCATAATCAGGGCTTTATTGAGCGCAAAACGTATTATATATAATGCGCACACATAATCAGTTTTTTGTTAAACACACTATGAACAGGAACGCTTAGCAATGTCTCGTTATAATCAATCAGCAATCGCCCCAGCTTTTGATGACATAACTGAAAGCTGGAAAAGCCTGCATCGCGTTTACGTAGATTGGTCAAATCGGAATGCAGTGCCTACGCCATCACAGATTGGAATGTATGTTGGCATAGGCTTTCGTGAAATCGAAAGTACAAACAAAACAAATTTAGCAAATTATGCCTATAATTATGCAGGCTTAGCTTGCCTGACGGTGGAGAAGGGCGTCTCCTCTAATCACGAAGCTGTAACGCCTTTAGTTGTCAGAAAAGCCACCCGCTTGTTCTCCTCTTCTCAAGGGACTTTCCACGGAAGAGCCCGTCAGACGATGGGGGCCATACTCAATGCCGCGCTTGCGAATGTGGCACCTGAGAACCAAAAACTCGACGAGTCACAGAAAATTTCCTTATTGGAAAGCATGCAAGAAGCGGGGCGATATATTGATATCTCAAAGATGCCGAATGTCTTTGATCGATTGATTGACCTAGCCCTTTTCGATGCCAGTCCGAAAAAAATTCGCCTGAATGCTCTTGCCGTCCTGCGTAACTCAAGCAACTGGCCGGAATCAGAACTACGTTCACAGTTGACCCAAGAACAAATTGCGCGATTATTGGGAATAGATTTTCATACGCACGCTCTGGACATTGTGAATAGCGTCAAGGAAATTAGACTCAAATCAGGCCTTAACGCGGTAAGTAATCTTCTTAAGAGTAGCAAGTTTACTGAAATTATGGTTGCTCCAGTTTTTCCAAAGACGAAAGCCGCCCCTCCACCTGCCGCGCAACCTAACGCATGAACATTCTATATACGCTAACTTACTAAAATTCTTTGTTCGTCAAAGCCGCATTTTTTGCCTGTCTCGGGTGAAAATGCGGCTTTGTCATAATTCGTTGTTTGATTAAATCGTTTCAACGCCCTCCTTCTCCTTTGCAAACCCGTCCCGCGCTTGCTATTTAATGGGCGAAGGAAGAAAAAATGACCATTTTCAAGACAATACACGGCGTCATCTCTGCCGCCGTTCAGGAAGCGATTCAATCAGGCGGATTGACTTTGACAGGAGAGGTTCCGGCCTTTGTCGTCGAACCCCCGCGTGAATCAGCGCATGGCGATCTGGCAACCAACGTGGCGATGGTGTTGGCTAAAGCCGCTGGCAAGCCGCCTCGAGCAATCGCCGATTTGCTCAAGCCCCAACTTGAACAAACCCCCATCGTCGCCGAAGTCGCCATCGCAGGTCCTGGCTTTATCAACCTGCGTCTTCACCCGCAAATCTGGCAAAACGAAATCACCGAAATTCTCCAAGCCGGAACCAACTACGGCGACAGCACCATCGGTCAAGGTGTCAAAGTCAACGTTGAATACGTCTCAGCAAACCCCACGGGGCCGATGCATATTGGACATGGGCGCGGCGCGGTTGTCGGCGATGTGCTGGCTTCGCTTCTGATTAAAGCCGGTTATGACGTCTGCCGCGAATATTACGTTAATGACGCTGGTGCTCAAGTCGATGTCTTGGCGCGTTCGGCCTTCTTGCGCTACCGCGAAGCCTTAGGCGAAGATATCGGCGTCATTCCAGAAGGCTTTTACCCGGGCGACTATCTTATCCCCGTCGGTCAGGTTATTGCGAAATGCGACGGCTCGAAATGGCGCGACCAGCCGGAAGCCGCATGGCTTCCCGCGTTTCGTCAAAAAGCCATTGCCGCGATGATGGAATTGATCCGCGGCGATCTTCTGGCCATGGGCGTAACGCAAGACGTCTTTTCCTCGGAACGCGAATTGGTTGAAAAAGGCGGTGTCGACCGCGCCCTGAAATTTCTTGAGGACAGAGGCTTGGTCTATCAAGGCGTCCTCGAACCGCCCAAGGGGAAATTACCTGACGACTGGGAACCCCGTCCGCAGACGTTATTCCGCTCGACCCAATTTGGCGACGATGTAGATAGACCGCTCAAAAAATCTGACGGCGGCTGGACGTATTTCGCTTCGGACATTGCTTATCACTTCGACAAGTTTCAACGCGGCTACTCTTTGATGCTTGACATCTGGGGTGCCGATCACGGCGGTTACGTTAAACGCATGCAATCCGCAGTCACTGCCATCACGGAAGGGCAGGGGAGTCTGGAAGTCCGCCTGTGCCAGATCGTCAATCTTTTGAAGGACGGTCAGCCTTATAAGATGAGCAAACGCGCCGGAAACTTTATTTTGTTGCGCGACGTCGTGGACGAAGTCGGCGCGGACGTCGTGCGCTTTATTATGTTGACGCGCAAAAGCGATGCGCAGCTTGAATTCGATCTTGCCAAAGTCGTCGAACAAACCCGCGACAATCCTGTTTTCTATGTTCAATACGCTCATGCGCGGTGCTGTTCGATTTTGCGCCACGCCGTTGAGATGTTTGCGCCTGAGGAACTAACCTCCGAAGCCTTAGCCAAACTTCCCCTCGGCGCGATCGCGTCCGAGGAAGAATTGATGCTGGTCAAAGGCATGGCAAACTGGTCGCGCATCGTCGAAGCCGCCGCGCAGGCGCAAGAGCCGCACCGAATCGCGTTCTATCTGATGGAACTGGCGGGGCTTTTCCACGGGCTTTGGAACAAGGGCAACGACAACGCGAATTTGCGTTTTATTGTGGCTTCCGACAAGGACTTGACCCTTGCGCGGCTCGCGCTCATCACAGCCGTACGCAGCGTTTTACGCAGCGGCCTTACCGTGCTAGGCTGTCACCCGATGGAGGAACTACGCAGTGAACCGTCCGCCGCAGCATGAACTTTTCGTCTCCGAACGGCCCGTTCGTTCGGAATATGGGGCAGAGCGTAGCTATGCGCGGCGTCGCATTACGACTTTGATCGTTCTGGTTCTTGCGTTGGGGGGGGCTGGTTATGCATTCTGGGGGCGCAGCGCACCGAACCCCGCCGATATCCCCACCGTCAAAGCTGAAGGCGCATACAAACAAAAACCAGCCGATCCGGGCGGAATCGATATTCCGCATCAGGATGTCCGCGTCTACGATCAATTGGAAAGCAAGAACGGCACAGCGCCGCAAGTCGAACATCTGCTGCCGCCGCCGGAAACGCCCAAAGAACCTCCCAAGGAAACGCCTCCCGCCGCCGCGCCGACAGCTCCTTTGCCAACGGCGAATGTTGCTCCTGCGATGGCCCCCGTCCCAACTCCTGCACCTGTTGCTGCGGTTTCCGCCGCGCCGTCGAATGAGGGAATATTGGGTGAAGCCGCGCCCAAGCCCGTCAATACAACGGTAGTTCCTGTTCCTGCGCCTGTGCCGCCGCCTTCCCCCGTCGCGGCGGCTCCTGCATCGTTGACCCAAGCGCCCACCGTCGCTCCTAAAGCCGCGTCTCAGTCTATCGAGCAGATCCTTCAAAATACGAACGCGAAACCGCCCGCATCGCCTTCCTCTATTGCGCCAGCAACAGCAGCAACGCCTCCTGCGCCTAAAGCCGCGCCTGCATCAGGCAACGCGGCGATTCAGTTGGCTTCTTTACCAAACGAGGCACAAGCCCGCGCCATGATGGAAAAATTGCAGCAAAAATATGCCGCCAAGCTAGGCGGCGCAAAATTGCGCGTCGTGCGTGCCGATTTAGGCAGTCGCGGCATTTATTACCGCATTCAAAGCCAAAGCCTCGCGGAAGGCGAAGCGAATCGTGTATGCTCTGCATTGAAACAGACTAACGCCGGGTGCATCCTTGTCACAAAATAATGAAAAGAGGCCGAAACCGGTCATTGTTGGTTGTGCAGGAACACGCTTAACCACCCTCGAACGCTCGGTGTTCAGAAGCCTCGACCCCTTCGGCTTTATTTTGTTCAAGCGCAATTGCGAAAGCCCCGAACAACTTCGTTATCTGATCCTGGAATTGAAGCAGGCCGTAGGCCGCGACGCGATTGAAATCGCCATTGATCAAGAGGGCGGTCGCGTCTCCCGCCTTCAGCCTCCGCATTGGCCAAAATATCCTCCGGCGCGAGCCTTTGGCTTGATGTACGAACGTGAACCTGACTGGGGCATTGAAGCGATCAAGCTCTACACCCGTGTGTTAGCGCATGAATTGGTCACCTTAGGCATCACGATTAATTGCGCCCCCGTCGTCGATTTGTTTAATCCCGAAGGCACACCTGCCATCGGTGATCGCGCGTTTAGCGCATCGCCGTCCATCGTTGCGGCCTTGGCTCGGGCACAGGCGGAAACTTTTCTCATCAACGGCATCTTGCCCGTCATTAAGCATCTGCCCGGACACGGCAAGCTGAAAACAGACCCGCATCAGGTTTTGCCAATTATCGACGCATCCCGCGCCGAACTTGAAGGACAGGATTTCGTGCCGTTCGAACTTCTGAAAGATCTGCCTCTGGGCATGAATTCGCACGCGATCTTTACCGCGCTCGACCCCAACAATCCCGCGTCTCTTTCGTCTGCGGTCAACACCGACGTTATTCGGGGCAGGCTTGGCTTCGACGGGCTTTTGCTGTCCGACGATATTACAATGAAAGCCCTCAAAGGCACCCCGGGCGATCTGGCCCTTCGTGCGCTGGAGGCCGGCAACGATATCGTTCTGCATTGCAGCGGCGACGCTTCGGAAATGGAAGCTCTCGCCCTCGTGCTCGAGCCGATGCGCCACGAAAGCTGGGCGCGCTGGACTCACGCCAAAGCCATGGTAACCCCCATCAACCCCGCCTACACCCCCCGCGAAGACGCGGCACGGCTAGACGTTCTGCTGGGCGGCTTGGCGTTCGAGGATGTGGGATAAAGGTTTTCTTCGGCACACCCCAGAAAGCAGGCTATATTTTTTCTACGGTTGAAAGTGCCGTTCTTGCCTACGGAGTGGGCTTCCTTGTTTAAGTGCAATGACACGGTCAACACCATACCCTGCGGCTCCTCCGACCAAAGCTCCTGCGGCTGTCCATAGAGCGACCATAGACCATTTAAAGGGTTGGACATCTAATCCATCTTCATAGTTCTGAGCATACATATCTCGGGGCAGAGCCATAACCTCAAGGCGTAGTTGATTGGCATCGCCTTTCTTCTTATCAAGCGTAACCCCCACATACTCTCTTACTTTTTGTTCCAAAAAGGGGGCTTTTTTCTCAACAATTTTTATGCCTGATATAATGTTACTGGCACCGTTATAGATGAGATCCGCGCAATTCTTCGCCTGTTTCGATATCTGATATTCTTTCGGTCCGCTATCGCTGTGAGAATAGGTTATGTATTGTTCATCATGGGCTGTTTTCTGAGCGATATTCCACTGTGCGGCCAGTTGACGGAAATCGACATAAGCGGTGTTAATGATAGGAGTATACTTGGTGAAGTTAGACCCTGTAATACATGTGTTGGCGAGCTTGAGCGCTTGCTCTTTTGTAGGTATTTTTCCATCGAAAAGGTCTCTCATGCTTCTTTCAATAGCATACTCATTATCTGCGCCCGTTACGGTCGCGGGTATTAGGCGTTCCTCGGTGTTAAGATCAGGATGTTTTTGAATAAAATCCTGAAGCAAGCGAGCCGCTTTGTGCCCTTCTTTCGGGTGATATTTATAGGTATGGGTCGTGTGATCATAGACCGAGCTGTAGGATACGGAAGTTTTTCCTTTGGAATCTGTGCTTATTGTTGGTTCCAAACGTGTCACGTCATCATGTGAGACATCCCAGCACCCAAATAAACTCTTACTGACTGCGGGCAGCTCTTGTTCTGCTTCCACAAGCTTGTGTGTTGATTGTAGAGCGGCATGTGTGACTGACCGTAACTCTTTGACATATTCCGGAATCTGTTCGTGAATTCTTTCCATAGGCTCAATGCGGAATTCTAGTTCTTTTCCAAAAACACGGTGTTCACGGCTAATTTCGACTGCGGTATTGTTCGCTTCAAAAACCTGCATAAGAAAATCGTTTGTTTTCGTATAATACGCCGTCAGTGGCGGAAGCTGTTTTCCTTCAGCCGCCAACCTTCTTGTTGTGCTGTGAACTTCGGAAAATGCAGTGGGTATGCGGCTTTCTTTTAAGGCCTCATTTTTATAGCTGATCGAGCTAAAAGTACCACCGCAAATAAGGGCTCCAATCACGACCTTTGTCTGCGTTAAACGGAGAAGGTCTCGAGCCTTAGCCATAAAATCATTGGTAACGAAAGAATTACGCATCATATCATCCTTGTAAGGGTATTTCCTGCTAATAAAAAAGAAGGTAACATACTTGTTTTTTAAGAGAACAGAATTTTGTGGTTAAAATTGGTAACTGCCTAGCCGTACCGAGTGAGTCTGGCGGGTCACAGGCTTAAGTTAAAGGGAGGCAAGCGG
>CAIXLI010000002.1 GCA_903920205.1 uncultured Pseudomonadota bacterium | reverse complement strand
TCATCGGTCGGCTTGGAGGTTGGACGGGCTATTATAAACCTCCGGGTCCAAAGATCATGCATCTCGGCCTTATACGCTTCGATGCCATCAAAGAAGGTTGGCTCTTGGCAAATGGCTCAGAAAATGTGTGAATCCCGTAGCCCCTCGAGGGAGGGGGGCAGGGGGTGGGGGAGTGCCGCTTGGATCAATGGTGAAAATCATCCCCCATCGCCTCTCCTGCTGACCGGCCCCCTTCCCTCGCAAGGAAGGGGGAGTTCTCGTGCGGCTCTTGCCGCACCGGGGAGTCAATTCATCGAGATGATGGTATAAAAAGCTTACGGCTTTGTCGGGGCTACTTTTGTCGTCGCCGCCGGATGCGTCTTCAGGCATTCGCTCATAAACTTGCGATATTCCGACTTGGCGATGTTTTTCTGGTGATATTGAGCCGCGCAGGTTTTCATGCGGTTTTGCTGCGGCGTTACGGGCGCGGCATGGCTTGGACTCGCGCCGCAAAGGATGGCAAGCGCGGCGAGGAGAAGAACGGATTTTTTCATGGGAGGCTCCTGTATGAGAGGGGATCTCTTTTATAGGCAGAAGCGTGTTTTTTTGCCAAGATAGAAAAAGACATCCGACAGGGGATTAACCTTGCCCCCTCAATTTCCGTAAAGCATCCCCAACATTCTCTTGTTTCAACAAAGATTCGCCAACCAGAAAGCCTCGTGCGCCTGCAGCTTGCATCAGGGCTATATCGGCCTTGGTGTGGATGCCGCTTTCGCTGATGGCGAAGCGTTCAAGGGGAATAGCGCGGACGAGTTCCGCCGCGCTTTGAAGGTCGATTTTCAGCGTTTTCAAATTGCGGCTGTTCACGCCAATCAGGCGCGAGGGAAGGGCGAGGGCGCGGGTCAATTCCTCGCGGTCATGGACTTCGACAAGCACATCCATGCCATAGCCGATGGCGGCCTGATGCAATTCCGCCGCCGCCGCGTCGCTGAGCGCCGCCATAATCAGCAAGATGCAATCGGTGCCTAGGGCGCGAGCCTCGGCGACTTGCCAGACATCCAGCATGAAATCTTTGCGCAGAACGGGCAGGGTGCAGGCGGCGCGGGCTTCAATCAAATCTTCGTTGCGGCCTTGGAAATAGGGTTCGTCGGTCAGAACGGAAAGACAGGAAGCCCCTGCCTCGGCATAGGCGCAGGCGAGCGAGGCCGGCGAAAAATCTTGGCGAATAATGCCGACGGAAGGCGAGGCTTTTTTGATCTCGGTAATAAACCCGACGCCGTCGCGTTCAGCGGAATCGCGCAAAGCATGGGCGAAACCTCGCGCAGGGGGGGCGCGTAAGGCTTCCCGATGCAGGGAGTCAAGGGGGCGCAGAAGTTTTGCCGCTTCAACTTGGGCGCGTTTGTCGGCGCAGATTTTTTCGAGAATATCGCTCATGAAGAAGCCTTGTTGGTCACATCAATTAGTTTTTGCAAAATGTCACGCGCCGCGCCTGTGTCCAAACTTTCGGCGGCGAGTCTAACGCCTTCGCGTATATCGGCCGCTTTGCCGCTCAGGACAAGCGCAGCGGCGGCGTTGAGCGTTACGATGTCGCGGTATGCGCTTTTTTCGCCTGCCAGCAGGCGAGTCATCGCGGCTGCGTTGGCTGCCGCGTCGCCGCCTTGGAGTTCCTCCGGCGCGGGCGGCGTGATGTCTGCATCTTCGGGAGACAGAGTAAATTTTGCGATGGTGTCGCCTTGCAACGTGACGACATCGCTTGTGGTGACCGTGGTGATTTCGTCCATGCCGTCTTGTCCATGAGTCAGCCAAGCCGACTCGCTGTCCAGCGCGTGCAGGACTTCAGCCATGGGCACCAGCCAATCGGCGGAGTAAACGCCGATAACATGGCGTTTGACATTGGCTGGATTGGTGAGTGGACCCAGCAAATTAAAGATCGTGCGCACGCCCAATTTTTTGCGTATCGCCGCAACATGGCGCATCGCGGGATGGTGCCTTGGCGCGAAAAGAAAGCACAAATTGGCTTCGGACAAACATTGTTCCAGAATCTCAAACGGCGGTTCCAGATTGATGCCCATCGCCGCCAGAACATCGGAAGAGCCAGACTTACTGGTGGCGGCGCGGTTGCCGTGCTTGGCGACGGGAACGCCGCAGGCGGCGACAACCAAAGCGGCGGCGGTCGAGATGTTCAAAGTGCCACGCGCATCGCCGCCCGTACCGACAATGTCTATTGCATGCGGCGGGGCGGAGATGGTGACCGCTTTGCTACGCATGGAAGTTACAGCGCCGAGAATCTCGTCCGCCGTTTCGCCTTTTCTGTGCAGGGCCAAAAGAAACGCGCCGATAGAGGCTTCAGGAACTTCGCCCGCGAAGATCTGGTCGAAAACGGCCTGCGTTTCGGCGACGGAGAGATTTTCCTTCTCCCGAAGTTTATAAAGGATAGGCGCTAAAGACATCGTAACCTATTGAATTATAACGTTTTATTCCTTAGCCTTGCGTCTGTGACGGCGAGGCGTGTTTTGGACTATACCTTCAACCCTTCCCAGCCTCAAAGAGTTCGTGGTGAAATTACAACGCTGTTCAGAAAACAATGCCAACCCATTGGAATCAATTGTCATTCCGCAAAAGTCGCTTTTTTGCCCATGCTTGCAAAAAATGCGACTTTATGCGGAATCCCATTTGGTTTTTATTGCCAAACAAGCCCCAATTGCTTTTTACTGAATTGCCTTGGGGAAATTAGGAAATGTTTCATGAATTAGGGATAAAACTGTAATAATAGAAGAGTAAACACAGAATTACTTTCAGGATTCTTGTGTTAGGTTGGGTCAAATTAACGAATCTTTTGCCAATATAGGCCAGAGTAAAATGATGATGAACATTCCTCGCCCCAATGCCACGCCCGACGCGCCCAAGGCCGCCAAGCGTTCGATCTTCGGATTGTTGTTCAATCCGCAACTCGGCCCCGCCTTTAGTCCCTTGCGCGAAAGCACGCGCATCTTTTTGCATCTGCTCGCGGGCGTCTTTTCGATCTATAAATTATTGCCCAAAGATTATCCCGGACTGAATGATTCCGAAGCGCACCTGACTCTCTCCGACATCATCGCCTCCGCATGGCAAAATGTGCGCTTCACGCGGGAAGGCTTGCCCCGCGCCATTATCTTTTTCGCCGTTGTCGGCGTCATGGCTGTCAGCGCCATCGTTGCCATTTCTGCAATACTGTCGATGTTCGTCGGGCACGCCCATGCCGCAAGCGCGTTTGATCCTGAATCCAAAGACCTTGCTCAATCGTGGATAGATTACCTGTTTAATCTTAACGGCGGGGCATTTCCCGTTTTTTCAGATACCTACGGCGATTCTCAGGCGGCATTGGTCGATCCCTTTGCGGGGAGTGTGCGGCTGCAAGGCGCACTGATGACCGCATTGGCCTTTTACAGTGACGCAATCTTGATCGTTGCCGCGATCATTCTGTTCTATCATCTTACCGCTATGGTCGTGGAAACGGCGCATCACGGTCATGTCATGGGCAAACGTGCCAACCAAATCTGGGCGCCTATCCGCCTTGTTGTGGCGATTGGTTTGTTGGTTCCTATCAATGGTGGGCTGAATTCCGGTCAGTTCATTGTCATTAAAATGGCTGAACTCGGTTCAGGGCTTGCTAGCAGAACTTGGGATGTGTTTCTGGATCAACTGGCTAGTTATCATACAAAAGCCGTAGCTCCAGGAGCCCCTGTCGTTCAGCAAGTCGCTGCCGATATGATTTATATGGAAGCTTGCAGGATCGCATGGAACAAGCATGTGCAAGACCAAGTGGACGCAGGGGTTAGCCTCGGGGCTGCGACGATTGATCCTCCGGTTGGAGTGTTCAAGCCAGTAGGAAACGTTGAGGGTACACAGTATCACTATAGCAGTAACGCTGTTAACGATGAAGATGTTTGCGGATGGTATTTTATCCCGAAGCCTAAAAAAATGGGTGCTTATTCCACGCAACTTGTGGCTAAGGCCGAGGCGGTTCAGCAAGCGGCGCTTAATGCTTCCAAGTCAAGTATTCAGGTAGCCGCTAACACAATTCTGACTGTTATGGATCCGACAGGAACTACGGCGGGGGCGGCTCCAGCAGTAACGTTTGATCCGTTGGTTTTAGAGGCGGTCAAAACTTACCAAAAAGCTGTCAATGACGGCATGGTTTCTCTGGCCAATGGAGAGATGGGGCAAATTGCCGATGCTGTTGGAATAATCCGGCAGTATGGATGGGTTATGGCGGGAACCTTTTTGAATACAATCAGCCGTATACAGGGTGAACTATCGTCTGCGGCAATGTCCAGTATGCCCGTGACTCACCTTCCCAAGATTGGAGAGAAAGGTGGGGATGGGTTGCTTAATAGGGTGCCTTTCATTGGCGCGGATATGGATCTCCGCACGCAGACATTAAAGGACATGATGGATTTTGCGGGTTATCAAAAGAGGGCGATGTCCAGTGCCAAAGGCAGTTCCCCAACCGCAGATGCTCAGTGCGCCGCTATGTACGGCTTGTCTTCGGAGGAGGGGGGCGATATTTTGGATAAGCTGTTTGGTTTGGTGGATCATTTTGCGATACAATTTGGCGTGTGGTCGAACGGGGGTGGCGGGGGACATTGCGGTACTGCCGCGTCCGCTCCCAATACCCTTGCGTTTGGCATTCAGATGGACGGTACAGACCCGTTTGCGGAAATGGCCGCTCTTGGTCATGCTAATCTTAGTATGACAAGCACCCTGCTCATCATTATCTTGATTCTCTCTGTTGGCGCACCCGCTGTGTCAGCGTTGGGGTTTGGGGCTATCGTCACAGGCAATTTGATTGTCGGGTTGCCCTTGGCTGCCTTGGGGCAAATGGGGGGGGCAGCATCAAGCGTTTTGGGTATGCTCGCTGTTCTTTTCTTTATTGCTGGCTTTACCCTAGCCTTCCTTGTTCCTTTGATGCCCTTTATGCGCTTTTTCTTCAGCGTCTTGTCATGGTTTGGGGCTTTGATCGAGGCTATTATCGCCATACCATTGGTCGCCTTGGCGCATCTAAATCCTGAAGGGGATGGACTGCCAGGCCAGTCGGCTCGTAGCGCTTATTTCTTTGTTTTTAATCTATTCATGCGCCCGATTTTAACTGTCTTCGGTCTGGTTTGCGGCCTTATCGTTTTTCTGATAGCGATCAGTTTCCTCAATTATGGTTTTGCTATTGCCGTGGCTGGTGCTGGCGGTACCGCTTATGGCCATGCTGCGATGGCGCGAGTTCTTTATTCTCTTCTTTATGTGGCGATCGTCGTTACCTGTGCCAACCATTGTTTCATGCTGATTGATCATTTGCCTGAGCATGCCTTAAAGTGGATGGGTGCGGGCAGTCAAGCCATGCCCGTCATGGGAGATACCAGCAAGTTCGAACAAACAGCGCAGTTTGCATCGGGTATTGCTGCTAAAGAAGTAATCCCACAGATCGGGCCTGCTGCGAAGGCGTTGGGTGGAGACAATCTCGCCAAACTTGCAAACGCGAAAGCGATGCCAGCTGCCCCTGGAGGGGGAGCCCCTCCGGCAGCCCCCCCTCCCTAAAGAACAGTGCGAACCGAGGTTGTGTCTTTATGGAGTTTTCTATGCTTTATATGAGCGATTACGCAGTTTGGATTTCTCAGAAGAATGTCGACAGGGATTTCAGCCTATAGCTAACATGAAAGTATTTTAACCATTTTTGTTAGGTCGTAAATTTGATACAATGCTAGTAAGTGAGTTGGCCTTCTTATCAAGACGTTAAACATAATGCGGTAGCATTTTCGGGCCACTTATTTTTCAGGTATTCAAAAGAGAAGGATGTCAATATGTCCGAGGATCAAAACAATCTGTTTCAGCGTGGACCCTCTGCGAAAGGCCCGGTGATAGAGGCCAAATATGAGGTGATTGATCCACCGACTTTGAAAGCCGACTCTGGAACATCTAATAACGGTGGAGTCTTGAAGCAAGGTGGGGTTCTGTCTCGCAAGGGTTTCTTTGATCGTGCCCGGCGACATCCGGCTATTTCTGCCGGGGTTCTTGGTTTTGGCACCGCTTTGTTAACTGGTTCTCTTGGGGGTGGCCTTTTCTGGGGGCCTGTTCAGGGTGCCCTCGCTTTCGGTGTGCCTGCGACCTATGTTGCTATACTGAATAGGCAGATAAAGCACATAACGGCGGCATACGGAGTCCCTTTCCCCGCTATGCGTGCAGGGTTCAATGAGGCTAGGCAAACATTTCAGGCTAACCGTCGTTCTTTAGGTGTTTCCGCTGCCTCTAAAGCCTCAATCTTTGCGGCGTGGAACACGGCAAAGGAGACGTCTGCGGAGAAAAGAAGGGCATCTGCAGAGAAAAAGGTAAGGGATCAGGAGGAACTAGCAAGGACAGCTTACGTTGCAACTGACACCATAGAGCAGAGGACCGTCAAGACCGCCCGCAAAGAATTTCTGGATCATGAAAAAAAATCACGGCAGATTACTAGAAGAAATGCACATAAACGACTATTCGCGAGCGTTATCGTTGTGGGAGGGATGATTTGGGCGCTTCCTGCGGCTACAAAGGCCCTAGTGGAAAATGTTGGACTAAAGGCTCCTTTGTTGGTGAACGTAAACAAAATATATAACCCATCCTCTCACATTGAAGCGTTTAACACGCCACATTCTTTCAAGCATGGGGAGAGCGAATGTTTTCAGAAGGAAAATATCTATCGCACACCCAACTTGGATTATGAAAAACTCAATGAGAAAGATAGAACGCCTGTTGGACAAACAATTCCCGGTGAAAAGTATAATGTGACCTATAACGATTCATCCAAAGGGTTCGATCAGATCACAATAGAACAGCCTGGCAAGCGTCCTTTAAAACTCTATGTGCGAGATCGTGCGTTTACGCATGAAAAGTAACGCGTCTTGCCAATTGGCCTGAAAATTGAGTTGGTTGATGGCAGAAGAGAAATAACTCGCCGTTAACATGGAATGTGGTATAATCGGCGCATGAAATATAGGCAAAGGACATTTTTGGGATTGGGGCAGCGAGAGCGGGATGCGACTCGGGCGACGGGGCTTGTCTCTCAGTTTGTTTTGGCGGCTGTTCCGGCGGGTGCGCTGTGGGCGTTGTCCGAATTGGGCCGTCCAGAGACCCCTGTCTTTGTAGAGAAAAATGACGATAAATTTCGGCTTGGATCGGCTTTGGAATTCGCCTTTTTAGGCGAGTTGATGCTTGCGACTTGGGCCGTCGAGTCTCTTCTGCTCTTTTTGACTCCGGCGGCGTTGCGGCTTCTGATCGCCGATTTGAACTCTCCGAGAAGAGCGAAGGAGGCGAGAAGAGCGCTTGGCCTTCAAGACGCTGAGAAGGATAAGCGAGAGCAAGAGACTACGGGGAACGCCTTGCAAGTGGGGTCCTCTGTTGTGGTCGCTGCCGGATTGTTTAACTCGGTTTCTGCCACTGTGACTGAAAGCGCGACTCCGGTGCTGAATGCCAATGTCTCTCCCAAGCTTGATGAACCGCTTAAAGTCACCGATGAAAAAAGGCGCAAATTTGTGGGCGCACTTAAGAGCGGTGCGAAGATCGAAAGCGCTGTCAGCATGCCCGCGCTTTCGTTCGTCAGGAATCCGGAGTTGGAATTCCCCGCCACCTAAATCCCCTCATCTGAAGGCAAAGTTCGGGCGTTTTTTTTGAGAACGCCTGGCTGTCGAGATCGTCATGAAAAAATCTTTGTGGAAGAAGAGAGCCAAAAACGCGTTTTGGGTTGTTTTTGTGGTGGGGGGATTGTGGGTGGCTTTTGCGCCGCATACGCGATTAACTCCACGGCCTTCTGTGACCGTCAAGGTTCAAAAACCGCCGTTGCTTGAAGAGCCAAAGCTTGAGCCTTCACAAAACCTAGGGGGCGAGGAGCAGGCGCCGCAGAACCTTCCTTTGCCGGGCGGGGGCGGCGTTTCGGTTCCTGTGGTGCCGGAACCCGTTGTGCCTCGGCCTGCGGGGCACCCTGCGAAAATAGCGATTGTCATCGATGATGTCGGGCCTGATTTGAAGGGCAGCGAAAGAGCGATCCGTTTGCCTGCCTCCGTTACGCTATCCTTTCTGCCTTATGCTGTGCGTCTGCGCGAACAAGCATCTGCCGCTCGTGAGGGAGGGCATGAGCTTTTACTCCATATGCCGATGGAGCCTGTCGGGCATGAAAACCCGGGATCCGGCGCGTTGATGGTCGAAATGCCCATGAGCGATTTGCAACAAAGGTTCGAGGAAGCTTTGGCGAGTTTTACCGGTTTTGACGGCGTGAATAATCATATGGGCAGCAAATTTACGGCTTATGCCGACGGCATGAATATGGTCGTCGATGAATTGCAGCAGCGGCATTTATTTTTTTTGGATTCGCGTACCAGCACCCAATCGGTCGGGCGAAAAATCGCCGAGGAGAAAGGCGTGCCCTCGATTAGCCGCGATATTTTTCTGGACGACGACACGTCGCCCGACGCCATTCGCAAGCAGTTGGAGGCCACGGAGCGCCTTGCGCAACGCAAGGGCTATGCTGTGGCGATAGGGCATCCCCATGCCACGACGATGGAAGTGTTAGAGGCTTGGACGGCGGAAGCGCGGGCACGGGGATTTGAGCTGGTACCGCTTAAGGGGCTTGTGAGCGGGAAGTAGGGATTGGCTGACAACCAGTCCTTTTAAAAATCTTGTCATCCCGTGGCGCGGCAACGCTGTTGCGTTGACGCGAACACGGAACCCAGCGTGCCTTACCCATAAGCAATGCCCTCGCCTTATCGGTGCTGTCAAAGGCTGACAAGCTGAATCTTGGCGTCACAACACGCAACGCCTCTGCTTGTAAGCCATCTTGGTTCCGTGTTCACGCTTCGCGTGCCACGGAATGACAAGATTCATAAGGGATTCTGTACGGATTAGGCGGTTTTGCGGAGGTTGCCTAAGACGTAAGACAAGATGCCGCCGCTTTTGTAATATTCGGCTTCGTCTGCCGTGTTGATGCGGCAGATCAGGGTGGTCTGTTCTTGGCTGCCGTCCGCCCTTGTGATGGTCAGGGTGACGTCCATGGCGGGGCGGATGCCGTCTTCCAAGCCTGTCAGGCTGTAGGTTTCCGTGCCGTCGAGCTTCAGCGTTTCGCGGGTGACGCCGGGCTGGAATTGCAGAGGGAGAACGCCCATGCCGATCAGGTTCGAACGGTGGATGCGCTCAAAACTTTCGACAATCGCGGCGCGGACGCCCAGAAGGCTGGGGCCCTTGGCTGCCCAATCGCGGCTCGATCCTGTGCCGTATTCCTTGCCTGCGATGACGATCAAGGGCGTTTTATTTTCCGCGTATTTCATCGCGGCGTCATAGATCGGCATGGGGGTGCCGTCGGGTTGGTATTTGGTGACACCGCCTTCGACGCCGGGCACCATCAAATTCTTGATGCGGGTATTGGCGAAGGTGCCGCGCATCATGACTTCGTGATTGCCGCGCCTTGCGCCATAGGAATTGAAATCCGAAGGCTTGACGCCGTGAGCTGCGAGATAAAGTCCGGCGGGGCCGTCTTTCTTGATCGAGCCAGCGGGAGAGATATGGTCGGTGGTGACGGAGTCGCCAAAGATCGCCAAAGACCTTGCGTTTTTGATGTCGCCGACACGCGCCGCTTGGCTGATGAAATAGGGAGGCTGGCGGATATAGGTGGATTGCGCGTCCCACGCATAGGTGGCTCCCGGAGCCACGGCGACGGCGCGCCATGCGTCGGGTCCTTGGAACACGTTGTCATAGCGGGTTTTGAACATCGCGGGAGTCAGGGCGGTTGCCAGCACCTGACGGATTTCGGCGGTGGTCGGCCAGATGTCTTTCAAAAAGACGGGCTTGCCGTCCGCGCCTGTGCCGAGAGGTTCTGTCGTTATGTTGCGTGCTGTCGAGCCGAATAACGCATAAGCGACGACCAGAGGCGGGGAGGCAAGGTAATTGGCTTTCACTTGCGCATGCACACGCCCTTCGAAATTGCGGTTCGAGGAAAGCACGGCGGAGACGACAAGTTTCTCGGCGTCGATGGCTTTCGACACGGATTCCTGCAACGAGCCGGAATTGCCGATGCAGGTGGTGCAGCCAAAGCCGACGACGTTGAAGCCGAGTTTGTCGAGAGGGGCTTGCAGTCCTGCCGTTTTCAAATAATCAGCGACGACTTGCGATCCTGGGGCGAGCGATGTTTTGACCCAAGGCTTGGCTGTCAGGCCTTTTTCGACGGCTTTCTTGGCGAGAAGTCCTGCGCCGATCATCACAGAAGGGTTCGAGGTGTTGGTGCAGCTGGTGATCGCAGCGATGACGACGTCGCCGTCATGCAGAGCGCCCGAGGCGCGGGGGGCTGCCACATTGGCGATGTCGGACAGGGCTTTTTCGAACGAGCCTGCAACGCCTTCGAGCGGCACGCGATCTTGAGGGCGCCGGGGGCCCGCGAGGGATGGGACGACTGTGCCAAGGTCGATTTCCAGCGTATCGGCATAGACGGGGGCAGGGGTGTTGGCATCGCACCACAATCCTTGCGCTTTGGCATAGGCTTCGACAAGCGCGACTTGCGCGGCGGGGCGGGCGGTGTCTTTCAGATAGGCGATGGTTTCGGAATCGATGGGGAAGAAGCCACAAGTCGCGCCGTATTCCGGCGCCATATTGGCGATGGTGGCGCGGTCGGTCAGCGGCATATGCGCCAAAGCGGGGCCATAGAATTCCACGAATTTATCAACAACGCCTTTTTTGCGTAAAACTTCGACGATGCGCAGGACGAGATCGGTCGCCGTGATGCCTTCTTTCAAAGCGCCCGTCAGGCGCACGCCGACGACTTGGGGCACAAGCATGGAAATGGGTTGGCCTAGCATAGCGGCTTCGGCTTCGATGCCGCCCACGCCCCAACCCAGAACCGCGAGGCCATTGACCATCGTGGTGTGGCTGTCGGTGCCGACGACGGTGTCGGGGTACACGACGGTTTCGCCGTTTTTGTCTTCCGTCCATGCCACGCGGGCAAGATATTCAAGATTGACCTGATGGCAGATGCCCGTGCCCGGGGGACCGATGCGCAAATTTTTAAAGGCGTTCTGCGCCCAGCGCAGGAAGGCGTAGCGTTCGCCGTTTTGTTCGAATTCAAGCTTGGTGTTGCGTTCGACGGCGTCGGGCGTGCCCGCCGTTTCCGCCATCACAGAATGGTCGATGACAAGGTCGACGGGCGAGAGCGGGTTGATCTTTTGCGGATCGTCGCCGCAGGCGGTCATCTTGTCACGCATGGCGGCAAGATCGACGACGGCGGGGACGCCTGTGAAATCTTGCATCAAAACACGGGCAGGATGGAAGGCGATCTCGCGTTGCGG
The DNA here is from genome assembly GCA_903920205.1 of uncultured Pseudomonadota bacterium. Classification (GTDB taxonomy): domain Bacteria; phylum Pseudomonadota; class Alphaproteobacteria; order UBA9219; family UBA9219; genus CAIXLI01. The sequence goes on along the minus strand of CAIXLI010000002.1, from coordinate 11,577 downwards.
CTGTTCGCCTCGGGCGCGGGCGACGATGGCTTGAACGTCTTCGGTTGTAACGGCCTGACCATCTTCATGACGCAGAAGGTTTTCCAACAGCACGCGCAAGGAGAAAGGCAGTTTAGGCAAATTCTCCGCGCCCGTCGCGGCTACGAGGCTGTAATAGGCATAAGTTTTGCCTTCGACAGAGAGCGTTTGGCGATAACGGGCGTTGGAATTGGTCATGACGGCCTCTTGCGGTTGGGGGGCATTATAAACAATCGTCATACCGGCTTTCGCCGGTATGACGATACTCTTGGCTTAGACAGCTCTTAGGCGCATTTGCATGAACAGCCGCAGGTGCAGCCATCCAACTCTTTTTTCAGGTTGGCGCTAAGGACTTCGAGGAACTCCTTGGTGTTCAGCCATTTTTGGCCTGAGCCGACAAGCAGCGCGAGATCCTTGGTCATTTGTCCCGCTTCCACGCTTTCGATGCAGACGCGTTCTAGCGTTTCGGCGAATTTGACGACATCGGGCGTGTTGTCGAAGCGGCCGCGATAGATCAACCCACGAGTCCATGCGAAGATGGAGGCGATAGGGTTGGTCGATGTCTCGTTGCCCTTTTGATGTTCACGGTAATGGCGCGTGACGGTGCCGTGCGCGGCTTCGGCTTCAATGGTTTTGCCGTCGGGGCTCATCAAGACGGAGGTCATCAGACCAAGCGAACCGAAGCCCTGCGCGACCGTGTCCGATTGAACGTCGCCATCGTAGTTCTTACACGCCCAAAGGAAGTTGCCGTTCCATTTCAGCGCCGCCGCCACCATATCGTCAATCAGGCGATGTTCATAAGAAAGCTTCTTGGCGTCGAACGCGGTTTTGAATTCGGCGTCGAAGACTTCTTGGAACAAATCCTTGAAGCGACCGTCATAGGCTTTAAGGATGGTGTTCTTGGTCGACAGATAGACGGGATAGCCGCGCAGGATTGCGTAGTTAAAGCAGGCGCGGGCAAAACCACGGATGGATTCGTCGAGGTTATACATGCCCATCGCTACGCCCGAAGACGGGAAGCGGAACACGTCGTATTCCACGGGCGCACCGCCGCCATCCGGTGTGTAGGTCATGGTCAACTTGCCGGGGCCAGGCACTTTGAAATCGGTCGCGCGATATTGGTCGCCATAGGCGTGACGACCGATAACGATGGGGGCCGTCCACCCTGGAACCAAACGCGGCACGTTCTTGCAGATGACGGGTTCGCGGAACACGGTGCCGTCGAGGATGTTGCGGATGGTGCCGTTGGGCGATTTCCACATTTTTTTGAGGTTGAATTCCTTCACGCGCGCTTCGTCGGGCGTGATGGTGGCACATTTGACGCCGACGCCGTATTTCTTGATCGCTTCGGCGCTTTCGACCGTGACTTTGTCGTCTGTCTTGTCGCGGTTTTCGATGGAGAGATCGTAATATTTCAGGTCGATGTCGAGATAGGGAAGGATCAGATATTCCTTGATGTATTGCCAGATGATGCGCGTCATTTCGTCGCCATCAATTTCGACTACCGGCGTTTTTACTTTAATCTTTGTCATCGTAGTTCCTCTTTCCTTAGGAGATGAAGCTGCATTTGGATGCGGCGGTGCGCGTGTCCATGTTGCGGCCTCGGTTGATGTGGTCGTCGATTTCGCCTGCGCATCCTGCCATCCGCCCATAGAGGAAGGCGGTAAAGGCAGCAGTACGCAGGTCGGAGTCTTGCAATGTTCCTTGGCGGAAGCGCGGCCAAAGGAGCTTTAAAAGCAACGCCGCAATCACGGCGTCGATATTGACGCAGAACACGTTCTTCGTCACGCCTGCCGCAAACAATTCCTGAACCAGCGCACGATAAAAAGCGTGGAACACATTGTATTCACCGCGTTTTTTAAAAAGATCGGCGAGGTAGACTTCGCGGGGATCGTAATTGACGGGCTTGTTTTTAAAGATGGGATGGTTGATGCCCGGGATATTGGCGGATTCCGATCCTACGGCTTTACGCGCCGCCTTTTCGGTTTTAAAGTTTTCGATGAAGGCACCAGCGATAGTTTTGAAATCGAGCCCGTGTTTTTCGTTGCCAGCGTCTTTCAGTGTTGTGTCCTTGAAACGTTCGATCAGGAACTCAATGCCTTCAAAGCCGTTGCCGCCATGGGCGAAGCCCGTGTTGACCAGGAAGCCAGCCATGGCTTTGTTGATCTGTACGCGTTCCGGCATTTCGGGCCCGTCTGCCGAAACCGCAGACTTGGCGCCTTGCGCAGAGATGGTGCCCGGGCCGTTGGAGATGATAAGTCCCAGCATCGCTTGGAAGGGGAAGAGTTGTTCCGCCGTCGGCTTTTCGCCCAGCAAGGCGAGATAGGCCATTTCCGTCGTTGACCAAGATTCCATAATCTCTTTGATCTCGACGTCGCAGAAGCTCGTTTCCCCATGCTTATCCGCCGAGGCCGATGCGCCGAGGATGGTGGAGAAAAGACGAGCGTACCACGGCAGCGTGCGCACTGTAACCCTTGTGATGCGTTTGCTGATAAGGGCGTTCCACGCAATCGTCGTCGTGATGGCGGCGGTCACGGCATCTGCCGTGGGGGAGCCGAGTGAGACGAGGTAAGCGACCAAGTCCGATTTCGCCTTCCGCGCTTTCAGGGCTTTCAGCATGGCTTCGGCTTTCGCGTCGGGCTTGTCCGAAACCAAAGTCGCGCGTTGTTCAGCCGTGGGCTTGATCGTTGCAAAATCGACCGCCTTACCTTCCGCCAAAGGCGTGAAGGCGAAAAGATCGATCAGCGTGTCGGCGGCGGTGCAGGCCGATGCGACGCGAGCAGGGCCCACGACGCAGCACGCGGCGGCGAGGACGGCGTTGGGCGCGTTGCCGCCTTTGCGTACCGTTTCCGTGACGGCGACAATGTCGTCGCCGTGCAGATTAAGGCCGGAGGCGATAGCGACGTTGAACAACGCATTATCGTTCGCGTCGTTGATATCGCGGATCAGGGGCAAGCAGAGATTGGCTTCGAGCGGAAGGCCGGAAGCATCCAGAACGGAAACGCCGCTGACGCGAGTCACTTGCGTATCGGGATCCATGATGGAGCTGCTGGAGCAATCCTTCATGCTTTGGCGCGGGAGGATAGCCCCGACATGGGCGCTAAGTTCCGCGATCTGGCTGTCGTAAGGCGCTATCGCCTTGACGATGGGCATATCAAGTTCGGGAGGCAGCTTGAGCCCGACATTATTGCCAAACCATGGCTTCAAGGTCAGATTCCCTTCAGGAGGAAAATCAGGCCTCGTGTCGTTCAGCTTCATCACGGCGGACAAAGCTTGCGGGATATGGGCGATGTCGGTGACGACCGCGCCTTTCTTCGAGCAAACGGGGTTTTCGGGCGTGAAAATAGCGTCCACACCGAATTCCTGCATGAACCATTTTTCTTTGGATTCCGCTTTGTCTTCGCCTTGCGACAACGCGCCAGCATGACCGACGGCGCGGGTCAGACGCGCTTTCCAACGTCCGACGACGCAGGCGACGACCGGCTTGGTGAAAGCGAGGTTTTGTTCGTAGTAACCACCTGGTTCGATATAAAGGACGGCAGCCTTGCTGCGCTTGTCGTTATCGAGCGCATGGGCGAATTCGGCGGGCGAGAAAAAGATATACAAATCTTTGCCGCTGGAAATGCAGGTCGTCGTGCCCCATCCCGCTGTTTTCAGATAGCTGGCGATGGTAGTCGTGAAGTTGCCGGAATTGGCGTAGATGGCGACCGAGCCTTTGCGTAAAGTTTCCTCCGGCGCATCGCCGCCAAGCGCGCCGCCGAGCCGGATATGATTCCAAGAATCCGCGACGCCGAGACTGTTGGCGCCGAAAACCTGAACGCCGCGAGCCAGCGCGAAAGCGCGGATTTCGCGGGCATCATGGACGGGTACTTTTTCCGTCAGGATAATGACTTTTTCCAGCTCGTTATTCACGCGGATGAATTCGAAGACGCCGTCGCGCACGGCGGCTGGCGGCAGGTAAACAACACCGACGTTGAAGCTGTGCCCATTCGCCAAGCCTTCGCGCACATTGTTATAAACGGGGATGTTGCCTGATTCCGTGCTCAGAACATCGCCGCCGCGCCCGGGCGAGGTGCCGAACACGATATTGCCGCCGGAATAGGTGTGGCTAATCGGCGTGACGCCGCGCGATTCCTTGCCGAGGATATTCAAAACGCAGACTCGATCTTTAGAGGTGGCGATCTGATCTAATGAGTCGATCAGGAACGTGTTTTCAAAATTTGGCTTGGGGGCTTGATTTGGCATTTTCTTCTCCGGTAATCGAGGGGCTGCGGATTATTCGGCAGCCGAACAGATGGCGATGTCGTCGGCATCCGAGGAGGCAATCCCCAGATTGGCGGCAACCGCCGCACGACCGCCCGCTTTCATCCAGCGATCGACATCATGCACATAATCGACGACTCCGCTCATGGCGGAATCGTGCGCGAAGATGCGGTAGGGCACATGCAGGGCCTCCAGCACATCCTTGAACGCGATCAGTCCGCGCACAAGATTGACCCCGCCGCGTCCGACCACGACAGAAATCGGCTGCGGCCCATGGGTGGCGACATAATCGCGCAGGGCGTCGGCGATGGCGCGGAAGGTCACAAAGATGTCGGTGTTGTTCGACTTGCCGCCGATCACGAACAGGACGTTGGTTTGCGGCAGCCAATGTTTAAAGCAGATACGCGCGACGTCCCGCATTTTCTCGTAAGGCGGGTTGCCGCCGAAGTCCGAGGAAATAATTGCATCGTCGCCCAAGGCTTCTGTCACCAGCGAATTCGCTCCGCCGCCGAAAGTCAGCGCCAGAATGGTGCCCTTGGGATTGACGACATAAACGTCGCTTTGCCCTTGATAGGTGCGAAGCTGGTTGATCTCCTGTTCGAAATCGGAAATGTCCTCTGTGAAGAGGGATTTAGGAAGATTCAATCTTGCGGCGCGCGGGTCGTCGCGGTCAAAGCTGCATTTGAAATCGCAAGCAACGGGGGTCAGCACACCAGGCTTGACGGGGCTCATGCGGATGGGGTTCAGCTCAAGAACCGTCATGCCGTTCTGATGATACAAGTCCCACAACTTGGGGAGGTTTTGCACCAGCGGCGAAATGATTTCCTTAGGTGCGCCAAGATCGGATAAGGCGTTGGCGACGACAAAGGATTTAAGCCCCGTCAGCGGATCAAAGGGAATTTCAACAATCTTGTCGCGGGAAAGTTCTTCAATATCCACGCCGCCGCAATGCGACAGGATCATGGTAGGAGCGCGATAGCGCGTGGAATCGGTGATGGAGAAATAAACTTCGTGCTGGGCGGGAACAGCGCCTTCAAAGGTCACGCCGTTCGCCTTCATCTCGCGCCCGTCAAAGGAGTGCGTGGCGAAATACAGGCGCTCTTTTTCGCGCAGGGCGGTTTTAACGTCTTTCGCGCGACCGATAAGCCCCGATTTGCCTTTCTTGCCGACGCCGCCTTTGAAAATAGGCTTGATGAAGACTTCGCCGTGGCGTTCGATCAATTCCTTGATCTCGCGTTCGCTCGCCTCCGGCCCCAAAACTTCAGAAGTCGGAAAACCCGCAAGCTTCAAAAGCTTTGCGCCGTGAATCATGCCTGTTAATTGCATCTTGGCCTTATCCTTTGTCGTCCAGCGTTTCTTGTGGAATTAACCACGCTTTGATGAGAAGAACGTCTTATCTCTCTACGTAGGGGAAGACCAGTTTAAATTTTGAAAAAAGTAGCTGCAGTGCAGCATTATTGGTGCAGTGCGAAATTGGTGGGGCATGGCAAAAGCTATTTTTTTACTCGCATCCCAACGTTAGCAAAGTCAGAAAAGATCCAAGTCGATTGCACTTTAAAAAGTTTTTTGCCTAAAAATAGCAGCCATTTGCCATGCATCCCGACAACAACGAGGGGACATAGGAGTCGCCAATTTTTACCTAAGTCAAAGAGCGGTCTCAACGATATGCTTTTAATCGCACGACGCTTTACTCCTTGTCTGCGCCCTATAATGCTCCCAAACAGTAAGAGGAGACTCGCCATGCCCGCACTTCCCACCGGATGGACACTGAAAGACAAGAGCCTTGTTTACACGTTCAAGTTTCAATCCTTCGCATCGGCTATCGCATTTATGGTCGAAGTGTCTTTTTTCTGTGAAAAAATGAATCATCACCCTGAATGGAAGAACATGTATGACAAAGTTTCTGTCGTGCTGACAACCCACGATGCTGACGGCGTTACAGACAAGGATCATGATTTAGCCGCCCATATGAATACAGTTTTCAAAAAATGCGCTCATACCTAATACCAAAAGCCCTTGCAGATGACCCATCGTAAGTATCGAATATCCGTTAACTATGACTTCCGAGCCGTGGGTGTGCGAGGTAAAGGACGGGACTTTTGTATTTTTAATGGTAATCTGGCTCGTCTCTAGCTTTAGGTTACACTTTAATTATGCAACACAGTTTGAATCTCTCCGAACCCGTTTTGGAACTTCCTTTTGCCGATTACAGTTTTCCTCGCACAGAGAAGGGCTGGAATAGGATTGTTTTGGTGGGCGAAGCGCCAGGTGCTGAAGAGGCGCGGCTGGGGCGACCTTTTGTGGGGCGCAGTGGTCAATTGCTTGACAAGATATTGGAGCGTGCCGAAATCGAGCGGGACAGATGCCTGATCGCCAATGTTTTTCGCCGTCAGCCTCCCGCGAACAAGGTCGATCATTTTTTTGCCTCGCGTCGCGCCGCTTTGACGCAAGGTTTCGCGCTTGCCGAATCTTACGGCAAATTCGGCAGCCATTTTTGCCGCGCGGAATTCGCTTCCGAAATCGAGCATTTGGGCGAGGTTATGGCGCGGGAAAAACCCGCAATCATCGTGGCGCTGGGGCGCACGCCTTTATGGGCTTTGACGGGCGAAAACGGATTGCTGGACAAAGTGGGGCGTGCGCTGCCTTGCCGCCTCTGTCCCTCCGTGCAGGTGATTCCCACTTTTCACCCCAGCTTTATCCTGCGCGGTAATTGGAAACTGCAGGACGAATGGTTGACGCATTTCCAATCGGCTCGTCTGGTAGTGCGGCAGTAGTGATTTTTCATCTTTGATTTCAGTGGATTAACGGGCATTCTTGATGTCGTGTGTAGCCTATAGTTGCAGGAAAGAGACTCGCCGCTTGCAATTTGGCTGTGAACGAGGGTAATCGTTCAGAATCGTGCTCTTGAAATGCTATAAAGAATCGATTCTTGAAGCCAAGGCATCACGGATAAGAAAATTTCAGACGGGAGATACGCTTGACCACACCCCCTAAAGCCAAGCCAGAGAGCCGCACATCCTATAGCGTCAACAGCGCCCAAGAGTCGGAAGTCGAAGCCGCAGACGTTATCGTTGCGCCCGGCAAGCTGGCAACGCCGCTGTTGGACACCGTTTCGATTCCCGAAGATTTGCGCAAGTTGCAGCCGGAACAATTGCCGCAATTAGCCGATGAACTGCGTTCTGAAACTATCGATACGGTTTCCGTCACGGGCGGTCATTTGGGCGCGGGGTTGGGCGTGGTCGAGCTGACCGTCGCTTTGCATTATGTTTTCAACACGCCCGAAGATATCGTTATATGGGATGTCAGCCACCAAGCCTATCCGCACAAGATTCTGACCGGTCGCCGCGACCGTATACGCACCTTGCGCCAAGGAGGCGGGTTGTCGGGTTTCGCCAAGCGTTCGGAGAGCGAATACGACCCTTTCGGCGCGGGGCACAGTTCGACCTCGATCTCGGCGGCTGTCGGCTTTGCGGTGGGGCGCGATTTCAAGCGCAAGAAAAATAACGTCATCGCTGTTATCGGCGACGGGTCGATCAGCGCGGGCATGGCTTATGAAGCGATGAACAATGCCGGTGCTTCGGAATCGCGCATGATCGTGATTCTGAACGACAACGACATGTCGATTGCGCCGCCGACTGGCGCGATGAGCTCCTATTTGTCGCGCATCGTGTCGTCTAAGGAATATCGGGGCTTGCGCCATATCGCCAAGGAATTCGCCAAGCTGTTTCCCCGCCGCTTGACCGAAGCAGCGCGCAAGGCAGAACATTATGCGCGCGGCATGGTGACCGGCGGCACGTTGTTCGAAGAGCTGGGCTTTTACTATGTAGGCCCCATCGACGGGCATAATCTGGAGCATTTGGTTCCCGTTCTGGAAAACGTCCGTGACGATCCGCAAGGCGGGCCCGTTTTGATCCATGTCGTGACGCAAAAGGGGCACGGCTATGAACCGGCGGAAAACGCCGCCGACAAGCTGCATGCCGTTCAACCGCGCTTCAATATCGTCAAGACCGAAGCGGAAAAGGCGCAAGAGAAGCCGAAATCTTCGATCCCAACCTACACCAAGGTTTTTGCCGAGGCGCTGGTCACGGAAGCGGAGCATGACAATCGTATTCTGGCCATCACCGCAGCGATGCCTTCGGGCACGGGGTTAGATCTGTTCGGCAAGAAATTTCCTGAACGCATTTTTGACGTCGGTATCGCCGAACAACATGCGGTGACTTTTGCCGCCGGTTTGGCTTGCGAAGGGTTCAAGCCGTTCTGCGCGATTTATTCCAGCTTTATGCAACGCGCTTATGACCAATTGGTGCATGACGTTGTTTTGCAGAAACTGCCTGTACGCTTTATCCTCGACCGCGCCGGATTGGTCGGCTCAGACGGCGCGACCCATGCGGGCGCTTTCGATATCGCCTTTTTGGCCTGTCTGCCCGGCATTATCGTGATGGCGCCTTCGGACGAGGTCGAATTGACGCATATGGTTGCCACGGCAGCCGCCATGGATGATTTGCCGACCGCCGTGCGTTTCCCTCGTGGCGAAGGGGTGGGGCTTCAACGTCCTGCACGCGGCGAGGTTCTGCCTATCGGCAAGGGGCGCATTGTGAAAGAAGGCACCAAGGTCGCGCTTCTTAATCTTGGCACGCGCTTGATCGAGTGCCGTAAAGCGGCGGAGCTGTTGGAAGCCCGTGGCATCAGCACGACGATTGCCGATATGCGTTTCGCCAAGCCGATTGACTTTGATTTGATCTCGCGTCTGTCTCGCGGACACGAGGCGATCATCACGATTGAAGAAGGCTCAGTGGGCGGCTTCGGCAGCCATGTTCTGCATCATCTGGCAAATATTGGCGCTTTGGATCGCGGTTTGAAAATCCGCGCCATGACCTTGCCCGATATTTTCCAAGATCATGACACGCCCTATAAGCAATATGAACAAGCGGGTTTAAACGCGCATCATATCGTCGCCAAGGCTTTGGAGGCTTTGGGCGCAGGCGAAGATCAAATCGCGGCTGCCGTTGCCAACGCCTGACACGGGTTCCCATCTTCTTGCGGGGATGGGGAACTTTGCCACGGAAAAAACAACAAGTTTGTTCACTTATAGCGCCGTTTAGTTCCACCTATTTCCCCCTTTGAATCAGGGGGCAACGTTCGAAAGTTTGAGACATGAAATACATAGTTTTAATGCGCCGTTCCTTGGTTGTAATTGCTCTTGTTTTGTTGGCGTCCTTTCCGGCCCATGCCGCCGACTCGCAGGCGCAGTCTGTCGTGCGCGGGCTTTATGCGCAGTTGATCGCGTCGATGAAGCAGGGAGACCAGCTTGGCTTCGACGGGCGTTACAAGAAGCTGGAGCCGGTCATTCGCGCCTCGTTCAACCTGCCCTTGATGACGCGGGTCGCCGTTGGTTCGAATTGGGCGAGCGCCTCGCCGCAGCAGCAGAACGAACTTGTCTCTGCCTTCTCGAGTTTCAGCATCGCCACCTATGCCAGCCGGTTTGCCGCTTATGACGGCGAGCAATTCACGGTGACGGGCGAACAGGCGTCTGGCAAAGACGTGATCGTTGAAACAAGCTTGAAGCCAACGACGGGCGAGGCTATCGCCTTGAATTACCTGATGCGTCTGGACGACAAGGGCGTCTATCGCATTGTCGACGTTTTCATGAACGGCACAATCAGCGAATTGGCGACACGCCGCGCCGAATTTTCCTCCATCGCCCGCCGCGACGGCATTCCTGCCTTGGTTAATTCGTTGGGCGCGAAATCCAAGCAGATGGGTCCGTCGTAAAAAAGGGGAGCGAGTCTCTCCCCCCTTACGGATTTCTAACCACGCGAACGGCGGGGAAGGTCAGCGTGACGCTAGTTCCGTTGCCCATTTCGCTTTCCAGATCAAGCGTGCCCCCGTGAAGTTCGACCAAAGCTTTGGTCAAGGGCAGCCCAAGTCCCGTCCCCTGATGTTTGCGGCTTAGGGCGCTTTCGATCTGACCGAAAGGCGCCATCGCCACAGCGATGTCTTCCGGCGCGATGCCGATGCCGCTATCGACGACGGAGATAATCATTTGGTCGTCCTGATCGATCATCGCCGATAAGGTGACGCTGCCTCCTTCGGGAGTAAATTTAATGGCGTTAGTCAGAAGGTTGGCGAGAATCTGCTTCATCGCTTTTTCTTCCCCGCGTAAAGAGGGCAGGTTGTGCGGGATGTGCAGGTTCAACTTTACTTTGCCTTCTTTGGCTCGCGCGGCGACAAGGTGCGAGACTGAGAGCACGATCGTGTCGATGTTCAACGTGACTTCCTGCAAGCTGCGTTTGCCCGCTTCAATCTTGGACATATCCAGAATGTCGTTGATCAGGGACAGCAAGAGATGCCCGCTGTCATAGATATCCTTAGCATATTCGACATATTGCGGTTGTCCGACATCGCCGAACATTTGGTCTTTGATGATCTCGGCAAAACCGATGATCGCGTTTAAGGGCGTGCGAAGCTCGTGGCTCATATTGGCCAGAAATTCGGATTTACTGCGGTTGGCGAAATCGGCTTGTTCCTTGGCGCGGGTCAGCGCCATTTCGGCTTTCCTGCGCTCGGTGATGTCGTACATCGTGCATTCGAAGCCGACAGAGCCGTCGGCATCCACCGTCCTATGACCGCTAAGGCTGATCCAGATGATACGCCTGTCATGGGTATAGACGGCGATTTCGTCGGCATAGCGATGGTTGACGAGCACAAGTTCCTGCCACGCGGCACGATGCATGAGGTCGACGAAAAGCTTGCCTTGAAGATCGGGCTGTGCCGCCAGAATGTCGTCGGAAGAATTATAACCGAGAAGGGCGGCGGCGGTGGCGTTCGCGCTTGTCCATTGCCCGTTTTCAGCAATGTGAAAAATGCCAATATCGGCATTTTCAAAAACCATGCTGTATTTCAGCTCGCATTCGCGCAAGGCGGCAGCAAGGTCTTGCGAGGGTATGGGGGGCGTGTCCATCATCCCCCGAAAATCGCGCATAACCCCTAAAATAGGGTTAAACTCGTGGGCGCGTTATTTTTCCAAAATTTGTCATTCCGTGTTCTCGCCAACGCAAAGCGTTGGCGAGAACACGGAAACCAGATGAATTTTCAACAAAGAGGGGCGTTAAGCGTTGTGGGGCATAGGTTTGCTTTTACAGCCCGCATCATGTGCTGACCTTGCTTGTAGGGAAGCACGCTGGTTTCCGTGTTCGCGCCGCGCACGCCACGGAATGACAAGAATTTAAATTGATGGGGGATAAGGGGGGAACGCAGGGGTCGCATTATTTCCCCCACCCGTGCAGATAAATAATA
>CAIXLI010000001.1 GCA_903920205.1 uncultured Pseudomonadota bacterium | reverse complement strand
GATCTGAGCCAGTGACTGGAGTTCAGACGTGTGCTCTTCCGATCTCATCCGCATTTCTTTGTTATCGGCGAGTTGCCAGCCATGGAGGGCGCAATCCTGCATCCCCGTAAGCAGTGCTTTGCCGTCGGGGCTCCAGATAATGTCGAGATGGGAGCCCTTCCACGCCAAGGGGGTCGGCGTTGCGTCTTTGGCGTTCATCCACCACAGCGAAACGCCGTTATAGTGGCTGACCGCCAGACGCTTGCCGTTGGGACTAAAGGATAACGCTCCCGGATTGCTGGAAGCGGCGAGAAGCGGGTCGAATTTTTCCTTACCCTCTTCATCCAGCACGTGGATTTTCTTGCCAGTGTTATAGGCGCGGCATTTGCCGTCGGAGGAACCAGCGACATGATCGATCCATTGGTTTTTGTGTTCGGCCAATAAGGTGGTTTCCCCCAAAGCGGGATCAAGGATCAAAACCTTGCCGTCGTCGCCGCCCGATAAAAACGCGTGATCGTCGGCGTCTTGCTGAAGAGACAAAGAGATGCCGTCATGCAGTTTAACGCTGACAGGTTCTATCGCTTCGTCGCTGGCAGGGAAAAGCCGTGCGGTTCCATCCGCCAATGTCGCGGCGACCCAATCGCCCTTGCGATTGACGCAGAGCGATAAGACGGGCGCATCGAGTTTCCATTGGGCGTAGATGGCAGAGGGATTCATGTTAAATCTCGGAAGGGAAAATTTGTAACGCTTCAGCGATCTGGCTCATTGCGGAAAAAACCTGTTCTGCCCCTTCGCGGCGTAGTTTGTCGGCATGGTCGGAGCCGCAATGGCTGCCGCCCGTAAAGCCGAAAACGCGCATCTTGGCGGCTTGGGCAGCGCGGACGCCAGGGATGCTGTCTTCAATCACAAGGCAGGACGAAGGCGGCACGCCCATTTGTTCCGCCGCAAACAGGAAAAGGTCGGGCGCGGGTTTGCCATTTTTAACTTGCGTGGAGCTAAAAATATGCGGGGCGAAACGATCCCATAATCCGACGAGCCCCAGCGTTTGACTCAATCGTTCGGGCGAACTGCTGGACGCCACACATTTCTTTTTTGGCAACGCGTCGATAAGCTCGAAAATCCCGGAGATGGCCTTCAAGCTTTGTTCGAAAAGCTCTGTTCGACGTGCGTTCTTTCTCTCGACGTAATCGGAAGAAATCTTGTCTTGATAACGGAGCCGGATATCCGCCGTTTCGGAGGCCGAGCTGACCCCCGCGTAACGCTTCAGCGCTTCTTCCATCGTCAAATGAATATCGTAGCTGGCAAGAACATCGATCAACGCCTGATGCGCCAAACCTTCGCTGTCGATCAAAACGCCGTCGCAATCGAAAATAATCAGGTCGGGAGAAGCCATGGGTTTTTCCTATGCTACGCAACGCGCGAAGCCTTCGCGTAAGGTTTGTTCGTCGAGGGTGCGGCCTATGAACACCATACGGCTGGAGCGTTTTTCGCCTTCTTTCCATGGGGAAAGATTGGTACCGTCCATCATCATATGCACGCCTTGAATGACGAGGCGCGTAGGGCTGCCCGCCAGATCGAGGATGCCTTTATAGCGCAGCAAATCCTGACCTTTGTTGGCGCGAAGCTCGCCGATCCATGCTTCAAATTTTGCGGGGTCGAGGGGCTTGGCTGACGTAAGGGATACACTTGAAATCGTGCTGTCGTGTTTTGCACTTGGTTTAGGATGATGGTCGTGATGAGAATGCCCACAGCCGCACCCACATGCATGGTCGTGCGCGGGTTCTTCCTCTTTCAGGAAATCGGGTTCGCGTTTGAGAATCTCGGCGAGATCAAAACCGCCGAGGCCGAGGATTTGATCGAGCGGAGCGTCGCAACGCGTAGCGCGAATAATTTTTGCGCCACGATTAATGCCGCAAATAAGAAATTCTATATGGGTCAATTCTTCGGCGCTGACCAAATCGGCTTTGTTCAACACGATGACATCGGCGAAGGCGATTTGTTCTTCGGCTTCTTGAGAATCTTTCAAACGCAAGGGCAAATGCTTGGCGTCCACGACAGCGACGATGCTGTCTAACTTGGCCTTCACCGCGATTTCTTCGTCGGCAAAGAAGGTCTGCGCCACGGGGGCAGGGTCTGCCAGGCCTGTCGTTTCGATCAAGATGCCGTCAAAGGACGCGGCGCGTTTCATCAGACCGGAAATAACGCGGATTAAGTCGCCCCGCACGGTGCAGCAGATACAGCCGTTGTTCATTTCGAAAATTTCTTCGTCCGCGCCGACAATCAAGGCACCGTCGATGTTTTCTTCGCCAAATTCGTTAACGATAACCGCGTATTTCTTGCCGTGGGGTTCGGACAAAATACGGTTAAGAAGCGTGGTTTTTCCCGCGCCCAAATAGCCTGTTAATACGGTAACGGGGATTTTCGCCATAAACGCCTCTTTAGTTAATGTGCCAAGCTATATGCCCTGCCTCAGGAGGCATTTCAAGGCCAAGCGCATAATGTAATGGTTTCATGGAAAAAAAGATGTATTATTAGAGGGTAAAGTTGAGGGAGAAACAGGCCATGCAACAGATCGCCGATACGACTCCGTGGCACGTCACGGACCCGGGCATTATGGACACCGACAGATATCTGAGCAGCGCGAACGCGCCGGATTTCGAAGAAGACGTGCGCCTGTGCATTCAAAGCGGTTCGCGCAAGATGGTTTTGAATTGCGCGAGCCTGACCTATATGACGAGTGCTGGGCTGCGTGCCTTTTTGTCTATCGCCCGCATAATGTATTCTGTCGGCGGTGTTCTTTCAGTCAAGGGATTGAAGGGACAGCCGCGCGCGTTTTACTTTGCCTGCGGCATGGATTCCGTCATTCCGTTAGTGAAAGAAGAAACGCGTTTTCCCGCCCTGCGCGCGGTTTAGAGTTTCGAGAAGACTCCTTCCGCCGATAAACCTTCCCTTTGCCGAGGCTTTTTCTATGTCCGATGTTGCCGTCGCCGTCACCGCCCTGCCCCATGCTGAAAATCTTGGTTTGCCTACTTATGCCACCGAACATGCGGCTGGCATGGATTTATGCGCCGCCGTTTCGGGCGAGGTTGTGCTGCAGCCCGGACAGCGCGTGTTGATTCCAACAGGACTTTCTATCGCCTTGCCTGCGGGATATGAGGCGCAAGTGCGCCCCCGTTCCGGTTTGGCTTTGAAAAACGGCGTGACGGTTTTGAACAGCCCGGGCACCATCGATGCCGATTATCGCGGCGAAGTTCAGGTTATCCTCGCCAATCTGGGGACGGAGAATTTTGTCGTAACGCGTGGGATGCGCATCGCACAGATGGTCGTAGCACAGTATAGCCGCGTCACATGGCAACAGTCCGAACAGCTTTCCGCGACAGCGCGGGGTGCTGGCGGTTTCGGCTCGACAGGCGTTAAATCGTGATGGCCTTGCGGGACGTTTTCCGCTAAATTTTTCGGCATGACAAAAACCAAAACTCAAACCGAAAACGCCAAAATCAGCGCTGCCGCCTTGCACCTCGCCGCCACGCAGGGATGGGAAAATGTGACGCTGGATGCCGTCGCCAGGGGCGCAAAAATTTCTCCTGCCCTATTCAAGAAACGCTTTGTTGAGCCGCATGAACTTGCTGCCGTTATCGTCAAAGAAATTAGCCGCGAGGCTTTGGCTGACGCAGGAAAACCCTCCGGCGCGGCGCATGATATTTTTTTCGATTTGCTGATGGCGCGTTTTGATGTTTTGCAAAAAAACCGTAAAGCAATTTTGTCTATTGCAGAAGCGGCGCGGTGCGATCTTGCTTTGTCTCGCTCTCTGACTCGGGAGGTGTTGAACGGACTTTATAGCGTGATCGACGTTGCCGCGCTCCATGCGCCGCCACGTCCCGTTCTGGCGGCGGGTCTTTCCGCCGTTTATGGTTGGGCGTTTTTGGCATGGCGACGGGATGAAAGCCGCGATATGGCAAAAACAATGGCGGCGCTGGATCGCGGGTTGCGTTTGGCGGGAAAAGCGATGGGCGTGCTTATACAACGCTTTTAACCCGCGACAGGGTCAGGACGTGAACGTGTTCTGCGCCAGCGGCCAACAAGACACGGGAACATTCTTCAGCAATCGCGCCCGTTGTCATCACGTCATCAATCAGCACAAGAGTTTTTGCCTTCCAGCGCAGCCTTGTGATGCGAGGCCACAGCGAAAGCGCCGCGCACATTTTCTTGCCGTTCTTTGCGTTTGCCCCGCGGGTCACCCAAAGTGCTCCACTTATGGTCACCTGAAAGTGCTCCACCTGAATTCTAGAAATTAGGACGGCAGCAGACGTAAATCTGATCCCTCAATTGAATGAGGGAAGAAAGATGAACGTTTTGAAGCCACATCTACGCATAAGCGTTGAAACGCTACTGAAGAACGGCATTGGGCAACGAGAAATTGCTCGAAAACTCCGGATCAATCGTCGAACGATCCGGCGGATTGCCCTTGGGCTGGATTCAAAGTGCTCCACCCGACCACCGGCTTTTATTGGAGAAAGCGAGCAAAGTGCTCCACTGCTTGCGGGGGTGACCACCGGCTTTTGTGGGGGTTTGGAGGCAAAAGAACACATCCGACTACCGGCTTTGATTGGGGAAAACGCACCAATTGTCATTGAAACGACGGTGCCGGTTCCGCCGATGGCCACCCGCGTGTCGACATCGGCGTGTGAACCTCACCGGGAGTGGATTGAGCAGCAGGTTCGGCTGGGGCGCAATGCGGTCAGCATTTACCAGGATCTTGTCGATAGGCATGGCTTCAGTAATAAATACATCTCTGTGAGGCGCTTTGTTGGCGGTCTGAAGATAACGGCCCCCGAACGTTTTGATGTGCTGGAATATCTGCCGGGCGAAGAAGCGCAGGTAGATTACGGTCAGGGCGCGCCAGCCCTGATGGAGAACGGCAAATACAAAAAGCCCGTGCTGTTTGTTATGACGCTGAAGTACTCCGGAAAAAGCTTCCGCAAGGTTGTCTGGAAAACGGGTCAGGAAGTATGGGCACGATTGCACGAAGAGGCGTTTCGCAGCTTCGGCGGATGCCCGCAATATGCGGTGCTTGATAATCTGAAAGAGGGCGTGATCACGCCCGATCTTTATGAGCCGAAGCTCAATCCGGTGTATGCCGCGATGTTAGCGCATTACGGCGTGGTTGCCGATACCTGCCGCGTCAGAGATCCCAATCGCAAGGGCACGGTTGAAAGCGCCATCCAGCATACGCAGAACTCCCTGAAAGGGCGGCAGTTCCAGACAATCGACGCACAAAACGATCATCTGCGCCATTGGGAACAAAACTGGGCTTCGAAACGCATCCATGGTCGCAAGAAACGGCAGGTCATGGAGATGTTTTTGGAAGAGGTGCCCCACCTCAAGCCGTTGCCAGTTGAAGGCTTCCGCGTGTTCAAGCAAGTGGTACGCAAGGTTGATGATTCCGGCTGCGTCCAGGTGGCTGGGGCTTATTATTCGGCGATGCCGGCGGCTCTGTACAGCCAGGTGATGGTTCGCATCTATGAGCGCGAGATCGAGATACTGGATATGGCGGGCAAGCTTATCCGCCGTCAAGTCAAGGCCGCGCGCAAGGGCGCGTTTGTGATGGATGCGAGCGATCGCATTTTTAATCCATCGCGTGAGAACGCTTTGTTGCTGGGCAAACTCGACAGGATCGGTCCCTACACATCCCAGTTGGCACGAACCATCTTTGCCAAACAGGGGCGACCGGGTGCCAAGGTGATTTACGGCCTGTCGAATCTGACGCGCCACTATGCCTGCGCCGATATCGAAGCCGTTTGCCAACGCATGATGGCCAACGGCTGCACCAGCTATGCCGCCGTCAAACAAGCGCTGCAACAGCGCGTTGAAGCCAAGGCGCGCCCTCCGACGTCAATCGATCTGCTGCAAACAGATCCCTCGATACGCCCGCTCAGTGATTACCAGGCGTTCTGGGAGAACCATTCCCACAGCAACCAAAACAGGAAGGATAATCAATATGGTCATGTCACTCACCGAACTGGAGCATTCCCTGCGCGCCTTACGTCTATCCGGCATGGCGGAAACGCTGCAAGCCCGAGCCATGGCGGTCGATACGCAGACGATGAACTTCGTCGAAGGCTTCTCCTGGCTTGTGCAGGATGAGTTAGATCGGCGGCAGTCAAACCTGCTAGAGCGGCGCTATAAGTTATCGGGGCTTTCGGAACGCAAGGACCTGAAGGACTTTGATTGGAGCTACAATCAACGGTTGCCAAAACGCGAGGTGTTCGAACTGGCAGCGCTCAAGTTTATCGACGCCAAGGAAGACGTTTTGCTCTTGGGGCCGCCCGGCACCGGCAAAAGCCATGTTGCCAAGGCTCTGGCGCTGATGGCCGTTCAGCGTGGTTACAAAGTGTTGTATCGCGAAGCCCATCAGCTACTCGAAGACATCATGGAGGCCCGCGAACTTGGCACGATCCGCAAATACCGGGCGCAGATCAAAAGCGTTGATCTGCTGCTGATCGACGATCTGTTTCTGCGCAAACTGCCCGTAAACGCTGGCGACGAACTAGCCGATCTGCTGATGAGCCGTTACGAAAAGGCTTCGACCCTCATCACGTCCAATCGCCCGTTCGACGATTGGGGCAAGCTGCTTGGCGACGTCGTAGTCGTTACCCCGCTGCTCGATCGTCTCCTGCATCACGGCTATCTGCTCAAGTTCGACGGCAAGAGCTGGCGGCTTAAGGAAGCGGCGGCCAGAAACGTGAGTAAAGGGCATGGATAACAGCGAGCTACGCTTCCGCTGTGTGGGGGCTCACGCTCCGCTCGCTGTTACCCACCCCCACCTAACCATCGCTCAAAATGGAGAAAAAGAGAACAAAACCCAAACCGCGAATACACCGTCTTTGCATTAGCCAAAATCTTCGGCTAATTTACTCAAAGTCTGCTGCTCCAAGTGGAGCACTTTGGGGTGACCACAGGTGGAGCACTTTCAGGCGACCACCGGGGAAAGGGTTAGGCCTTTTTTGTTGGAATAACTTTCAAGTGCTTGTGCGGGAACGACCGCATTCTTGCCGTTGCTCGCAACCGTGTGGGCGCAATCGTGGACGATGAAGTCATCGGTTGCTTTGTCGTAGGTGTGGACGAGGATTAAATGTCCCCCTGTATGATTTTTTGTCGTTTTGGCAAGGTCGATGGATAAGAGAACAAAGCGGTTCTTGGCGAGCGCTTCTTTGATGGTTTCGACGTTCAAATCTTTTTCGACTTGTCCTTCCAGACCTAGGGATCGGGCATAGTTGAGAAGCGGGACATGGAAAACGCCGCTTATGCTGCCGGATTCTAAAATTTTGAAACCGCCCTTCACATGGCATTCTTTTGTAAGGGTATAGAGCGATTTATTTGTCGTAAGGTCTAACGTGTCGCCGATCATTTTGAGGCAGCAGATTCCGCAGGTGTGCGGGCTCCATATGGCGTAGTCGGATTCAGAACCTCCGAAGGCAACCCACGGTTTTTCTGTTGGCGGATATTTCTCGATAAAGGTGACGTTACGCAGCCGGATTACTCCTGCACCGATAGGGAAGAGGGGATTGTTTGGGTGATCGTGGTGGATAATTTTCCTTCGTCTAACAGAGGAGGTCTGTTCTCTATTTTGTGAGTGTCGGTGCAACGTTTGATGAAGCGAGGGTATCTTGTTTTGGGCGCTCTGCAACATGGATCGTGACGGTCTGATGGATATTGCCACCATTAAGAAAATGGCGCACGGCCCCAAGACTCTGCGCCTCAATTTCTGCGGCGTTTAGTTTTTTTTGATCGCGGGCCACTATAGCCTTATTGGTGTCGTCAAACTTAATGCCAATTGATGGATACTCGCGGGTGGTAAGAAGCCCCGCAGCCATAAAGCCCAAGTAAGCACCTACAAATATGCCACCAAAGATCCCAGCACAAAAATTTTTCATGTCCTGTGCCTCCTTTGTCCTGGTTGTTACATTCTATTTGCCCGCCAAGTCTCCCGTTATAACATCCACCAAACACAGTGGCTCTGACCTCATATTACTCCTGTCCCGCCATCATGCCCGTTCGTCTTTCGCGGACTTCGTCGAGGATGTTTTCTACGCCGTCGATTTCGATCAGGGTTTGGTTGGCTTGTTGCCAGTTGCCGCCGCGTAGGGCTTGCATCAGCAGCATCACGCCTTGTTCGAGCGCCTGCCCGGCTTTTTGCGCGATGCGGTCGCAATGGCTGGGTTCTGCGGCGTCGATCAGTTCGCGGCGCAAGTCGTTGACCAAGGGATTGGCGTCTGCCCCTTGTTTGAAATCTTTGTCGTTCAGGGAAAGCCAGTAACGTCCGCGCCGCAGGGGGTCGCGCAGTGTGTCATAGGCTTCGTTCAACGCTTCGAGCTGTTTCGCCGCGTGGCCGCGTTCGCCTATGCCGCGGATGAGAAAGCGTTCGGGGTCGAGCGTGCGGCTAAGCGCTGTATATTGACGCTCCATCAAATCGGCGTCGACGTCGATCTTGCGGTCGAGGCCAAGGCGGGCGAAGTGGTCGATGTCGCGCACCGGTTGGATCGTGCCGCAGTGGTGGCAGAACAAAGCGCGGGTCGAGACTGGCTTTTGACAAAGCCAACAATGGGAATCGCCGTTCGCCATGCCGACAAATTCATTCATTCCTACGACGTTTGACATAAGATTTCCCCGTTTCTAGGCAGCTTGTGTTTGGCGTAAAGCGCGTGTGCGCTGATAAAGGCTTTGCCAAGCCTCGATGCAGCGGTCGATATCCCGTTCTTGCGTGTTCCAGCCGAGCGACAGACGCAGGGCGCAGCTTGCGACATCCGGCGCGTATCCCATTGCAGTCAGGACATGCGAAGTTTTGACTTTACCGCTGGAGCAGGCCGAGCCTGCGCTGACCGCTATGCCAGCCAGATCCATCGCTGCGACTTGCGTTTCGGCGCTGACGCCGCGCATGGCAACAGACAACGTATTGTCGACGCGCGGCGCGTCCTCGCCAATAATCACGACATCGTCGCCGCCCAACGTCTCCAGACGGTCTTGCAGCCTGTCACGGAGCTTCGTAAGGCGCACGCCGTCGCGCAGGTCGTCGGCGGCGAGTTGCGCCGCGACGCCAAAGCCGACTATGCCTGCGATATTTTCCGTTCCAGCGCGGCGGTTGCGTTCTTGGCCTCCGCCTTTGATAAGCGAGGACAGAGCAAGGGAATCTTTGACAACCAAAGCGCCGATTCCGTGGGGACCGCCGATCTTATGCGCGGAGAGAGTCATCGCGTCTACGTCCATTGCAGCGAAATCGAGAGGTAAGCGCCCTGCTGCTTGCACCGCGTCGGTATGAATTTTATGGCCATATTTTTTAGCAAACGAGGCAAGTTCTGCGACCGGATTGATGACGCCTGTTTCGTTGTTGACCAGCATGACTGAAATCAGCGAACCCGTCGGCGCGTTTTTTAGTATGCGTTCGGCTTCGTTCGTGTCGAGGGTTCCGTCTTGTGTGACCGGAAGGCGATAATTTGGATTTGAGAATGAAAGGACGGAATCATGTTCGACCGCCGAGACGATTGGCGACACAAAATTGCTGAGGATCAAATTATTCGCTTCGGAACCTCCGCTTGTGAAAATAACCTCTGACGGATTAGCTCCCACCAAGGCTGCCACCGAGGCGCGCGCATCTTCGACATAACGGCGGGCAATGCGCCCATAGCGGTGTGCGGACGAAGGATTCCCATGGCGCTCCATCGCTTCGACGACTGCGGCGCGAACGGCAGGTTTCATGGGCGCTGTCGCATTGTAATCGAGGTAGATCATGTTCCCATCTTCGTCGTGTTTCGTGGCTCTTCTTGAAGAAAATCTTTTAATTTATTGTTTTTCCTAAGAAAGCTCCGTATAGTAGCCGCTGAAGGTCTGTTTCCAAAGGGTTGAATTACTTGCTTGAAATTAACCTTTTGGGTTGTGCTAGAATGCGGTGTCCGTCCTCAGCAGTTTGAAAGAGGCGGCAGTATATCAGATTTTTCGACCTTTTGCAGCAACTTAGGTGAAAACAATATGCCCGAAGTCCTTTTTGCCGGCCCTGCCGGACGTTTAGAAGGCCGTTATAGCCCGGGAAAATCCCCGACGGCTCCGCTGGCTTTGATTTTGCACCCGCACCCGCAACATGGCGGGACGATGAACAACAAAGTTGTTTACAGCTTGTATAACGCTTTTGCCGAGCGCGACTTTGCGACGTTGCGGTTTAACTTCCGTGGCGTGGGGCGTAGCCAAGGCACTTATGATCGTGGTGAAGGCGAATTGAGCGATGCCGCAAGCGCGCTGGATTGGTTGCAAGGCATTAATCCGAATGCGCGCAGCGTTTGGGTCGGCGGGTTTTCTTTTGGCGCGTGGATCGGGATGCAATTGCTGATGCGTCGTCCGGAGATCGAGTCTTTTATTTCGGTGGCACCTCCCGCCAATATGTTGGACTTCAACTTTCTCGCCCCCTGCCCTGCTTCGGGTCAGATCATTCACGGCGACGCGGATGAAATCGTTCCTGAACCTTTTGTCGCCAAACTGGTCAACAAACTGTCCAGCCAGCGTGGGGTTACGATCGATTATCGCGTTATTCCCGGGGCAAGCCATTTCTTTACCAATAACCTGCCTATGCTGACGACTTATGTCGAAGACTATCTCGACCTCGCGCTGTATCAAAGGCCGGTGTCGATGGCGATGACGGCGTAAGAACCGGTATTGTAGGAATAAAAAAAGGGACGCCTGATTTTTGCAGGCGTCCCTTTTTTCGTGGGCAAAGATATGCGTTACCTCGCCACCCAGCCGCCGTCGATGCTGTAGGCGGAGCCAGTGATTTGGTCGGCACCATCGGAGCAGAGGAAAATGACAAGCTTGCCGATTTGTTCCGGCGTGACAAATTGTTTAGAGGGTTGTTTTTCCTCCAGCAATTTTTCGGAGGCTTGGGCGTTGGTCAGACCGTCGCGGGCTGCGATGGCGTCGATTTGCTTTTGCACCAAGGGGGTCAGAACCCAGCCCGGACAGATCGCGTTGCTGGTAACGCCGGTTCCGGCGAGTTCTAAGCCAACAACTTTTGTCAGGCCGACAATGCCGTGTTTCGCCGCGACATAGGCCGCTTTTCCCGGGCTTCCGACAAGGCCGTGCGCCGAGGCGATGTTGATGATTCGTCCCCAGCCTTTTTTGCGCATCCCCGGAACGGCGCTGTGCGAGGAATAGAAGGCCGACGATAAGTTCGTGGCGATCACAGCGTTCCATTTCTCAATCGGAAATTCTTCGATGGGGGCTACGAATTGGATGCCAGCGTTGTTAACGAGAATATCAACGGAGCCGAAAGCTTTGGCGGCTTCTTCGATCATCTGGGCGACTTGGGCGGGATTGCCGACATCGGCGGGGCTGTAGGCGGCTTTGACGCCGAGAGCTGTGATTTCCGCTTTCAATTTCTCAATCGTCTCAGGCGTATCGCCAAAACCATTGAGCATGATGTTGGCGCCCTGCCCCGCTAACGCGCGGGCGATGCCGAGGCCGATGCCGCTAGATGATCCGGTGACGACTGCCGATTTTCCTTGAAGTGTCATTTTTTTACTCCGCCGCGTCTGTCATGAAGGTTGATGAAAAGGCTTCTTCCCAGGTTCCTTGCGTCGCGGCGCGGCTGTATTCGGTCGCGCGGGCTTCGAAGAAATTCGCGTGTTCGGCACCGTTCATCATCTCGTCCATCCAAGGCAGCGGATTCTTCTCTACCTTATAGATGGGTTGCATGCCGAGCTGAGTCAGACGCCGATCAGCGATGTAGCGAATGTAGGACTTCACTTCGTCGGGTGTCAATCCTTCGACCGCACCCAGTTCGAAGGCGAGGTCGATAAAGGCGTCTTCGTGATCGACGATGGTGTCGCAGGCTAGATAGAGCTCGCGTTGAAAGCTGTCCGTCCAGATATATTTGTTTTCGTCAATAAAGGTTCGGAACAAACGGATGATCGACAGCGTATGCAGTGTCTCGTCGCGGACCGACCATGTGACGATTTGCCCCATGCCCTTCATTTTGTTGAAACGCGGGAAGTTCATCAGCATGGCGAAAGAGGCGAAAAGCTGAAGTCCTTCGGTGAACGCGCCGAACACCGCCAGTGTCCGCGCTGTTTCTACGGGGTTGCTGCAATTGAAGGCTTGGCAATAATCGTACTTCGCCTTCATTTCCTTATAGCGCAAAAAGGCGGAGTATTCGATTTCCGGCATGCCTATCGTATCCAGCAAATGCGCGTAGGCGGCGATGTGAATCGTTTCCATGTTCGAAAACGCCGCCAGCATCATTTGGATTTCGGTCGGTTGAAATACGTTGGCGTATTTCTTCATATAGCAGTTGTTCACTTCCACGTCGGCTTGCGTGAAGAAGCGGAAAATCTGCGTCAGCAAATTGCGTTCGGAGGCGGTCAGTTTTTGCTTCCAATCCTTGATGTCGTCCGCCATCGGGACTTCTTCAGGAAGCCAGTGGAGCTGCTGTTGCTTCTGCCAACATTCATAGGCCCACGGATAGCGAAAGGGTTTGTAGACGGGATTGGGGGTTAGAAGGCCGGACATAGTTTCTCCTGATTTACTGTTGAGTTGGAACGGAAGACGATTTTTGTTCTTGCACAAGAATGCGCGTGACGACGCAGGCATAGAGGGGCATCGCCGTACCTATCACGCCGCGCCAAGCGCCTTGAATCAAGGCCATGACGGCTTGAGAAGCTGTGGGGCCAAAATTCTTGGCGGCTAGGGACGCGGCGGCAAAGGGAAGGAAAAACAGGCCAAGCAAAACTATTGTCACCAGAACCGAGCCCCACCATATGCGCCAGAGATTATCCTGAGTTAGGCGTGAACTGGTTGGCAAGACGGGTTCTTGGCGCAACACCGCCAAGGGCGTGACCAGATACAATTGGTAAAGGCCATAGTAGAAATAATAGAACCACACCATCGACCCGAGAACGAGAACAATCGTTAAAACGTTCATTACAACGTTCGACGGTTTGAACGCCGCGATCACCCCATAGACAAGCATTGCCAGAAGCATGGGCCAAGATAGGGTCAGGTATTTGCGGAATACCTTGCCGAGCCAAAAGAAAAAGCTTTGGCGCGAAAAAGCTGGCGCGTCAGCAGGAGGAAGTTTGTGCTGCAGGTAGAGGACGGTAAAAACGTAAGTCGCAAGAGCCGCCGTCACCAGATCGACGAGTGTGGAGATGAGAAAACTCGGCAAAAATTTATCGATGATGGCGAGGCTTTGGGCGGAGTCCCCTTGCGCCTGCTTTAATTGATCAAGCAAGGCGGCTGAATCCACGTTGGAGGAGACAAGAAGCTGCTCAATAGCAATGCACGCCGCCAAGCCGACGACCCATTGCCATTCGGCTTTGATGAAGGATTCCAACTCGCTCAAAGCTACGCGCCAGAGGGATTGGCGCTGGGGAGAAATGTCGGTCATGGTTTGTCCTATATTCTGTTTTGCCAAGGGTATTGCCTTAAGCGCCGCGTGGCAACAACAACTCGCTTATTGGCCTTACCACTAGTCAATTTTTCACAATTTGTCATTCCGTGGCTCGGCAACGCAAAGCGTTGCCGAGAACACGGAACCCAGATGGCCTTTCAGCGAACAATGGCGTTGCGTGATTTGCCTCAAAGGTTTCGTTTATCTGGCTTTTGCAGTACCCATCAGGCGTGGACATTGCTTGAGCGCAAGCACACTGGTTTCCGTGTTCGTGCTTCGCACGCCACGGAATGACAAGACTGAGAACGCGTGGCAACAACGCGCCTATTGGCAAGACAAACATTCTTCGTAAGAGACGGGTTCTTCCTTCGCTGTTTCGGGCATGGCGGTTCTTTGCGCCGCTTGGGCTTCTGCGTGGACGGCGGATTCAGCGCGTTGCACGGATTTAGAGCGGCAATAATACAGGCTTTTCACGCCCTTCTTCCATGCCGTGTAATGAAGCATGTGTAAATCGCGTTTGTGAACGTCGGCGGGGAGAAAGACGTTCAGGCTTTGCGCTTGGCACACAAAAGGGGCGCGATCAGCTGCCAAATCGATCAGCCAACGTTGATCTAATTCGAAGGCGGTTTTGAAGACGTCTTTTTCTTCTTGAGACAGGAAATCAAGATGTTGGACGGAGCCTTCGTGTTGGGTGATGTCGCTCCATATGTCTTCGTCGTTCTTGCCGTAGGTTTCCAGAACTTTGGCAAGATACGAGTTACGGACGGCGAAGCTGCCCGACAAGGTTTTGTGCAGATAGGCGTTGGCGGCTACTGGTTCGATGCCCGGGCTTGCGCCGCCGCAGATGATCGAGATCGACGCCGTTGGTGCAATCGCGATCTTGTTTGAAAAGCGTTCCATGACTCCGTAATCGGCGGCGTCGGGGCATGCGCCGCGCTCTTCCGCCAGTTTGATGGAGGCTTCGTCGGCTTGGCCTTTGATATGGCGGAACATGCGTTTGTTCCAGACTTTGGACATGACGCTTTCTATGGGAACGTTTTGGCTTTGCAGGAAGGAGTGCAGGCCCATGACGCCAAGCCCTACTGAACGTTCGCGGAAGGCTGCGTACTTGGCCCTGCTCATGCTATCGGGGGCGCGGGCGATGAAATCGTCGAGGACGTTATCAAGGAAGCGGAGGCAGTCTTCAATAAAGGTCGGGTGGTTTTCCCATTCAAGGAATTTTTCCAAATTCAGCGAAGACAGACAGCACACCGCCGTGCGTTGCTTGCCGTCTTTGTCGATGCCTGTGGGCAGCGTGATTTCGCAGCATAGGTTCGACATTTTGACTTCTAGCCCCGCCAGCTTGTGGTGTTCAGGGATGTGGCGGTTCACGTTGTCGATGAAGAGAAGATAGGGTTCTCCTGTTTCGATGCGCGCTGTCAGGAGGCGGATCCATAGGGCGCGGGCGTTGACGCGGCTCATGACGGTGTGGTCTTTGGGGCTGGTCAGCGCCCATTCTTCGTCTTTTTCCACGGCGCGCATAAAGGCGTCGGTGATGACGACGCCATGATGCAGATTAAGCGCCTTGCGGTTGGCGTCGCCGCCAGTGGGGCGACGCATTTCGATGAATTCTTCGATTTCGGGGTGATGGATCGGCAGATAGCATGCCGCCGAACCGCGCCGAAGGCTGCCCTGACTAATTGCCAAGGTGAGGCTGTCTTGGACGCGAATGAAGGGGACGATGCCGGATGTTTTGCCGTTACGCCCTACGGGTTCGCCTATTGAACGCAGATTGCCCCAGTACGAACCGATGCCTCCGCCCAAAGCAGCCAGCCATACATTCTCATTCCACAGATTGACGATGCCGTCCAGACTGTCGCTGCATTCGTTCAAAAAGCACGAGATCGGAAGGCCGCGATTGGCGCCGCCGTTGCTGAGAATGGGAGTCGCGGGCATGAACCAGAGCTTGCTGATATAGTCGTAAATCCTTTGCGCGTGGTCGGGATCGTCGGCATAGGCCGAGGCGACGCGGGCGAACATATCCTGCGCCGTTTCATCCGGCAGTAGATAACGGTCTTGCAACGTCGCGTTGCCGAATCGCGTCAGAAGCTCGTCGCGACTGTAGTCCACGGCGACTTTCTGCCCGTGTTCGACCTGAATCACATTAAACATTCTCTCTTGCCTCCGAGATTATTGGGGTGTTCTAAAAACGACCGCGCACACAAGATGTGGTGGAAACTTGGCGACACAATACCATATATCGCGTCACCGTCATCAATAAACACACTTTCGAAACGGTTGGCGGTTAAAGGTGGGTTGCCTTTGATTTTGAAGAAGAAAAATACGCTTGGCGGCGAGAAATTTTATTGCTTTTTTTTGGGTCAGTAAGAGGCGGCAGGTGGAAACAGGCACGCTTTTTTTACTCGTAAAGTTGAGTGAAAGTATTACTTATACAGACGGATTCGAGGATTTAGGTGTATAGTCAGTACTAAGAAGTTAAGGACATGTTTTGCAGGGCAATACATAATAGGGATGGAACAATGTCGACGAAGCAGAATATTAATGAGGTGGTCAATTCATTTAAGACCGTCGGCAATGAAGTTCTTGCGCGATCCATTGATTTCCTGACGGCTCCCGCACGGTTGTGCGTCTATGACGCAAAAAAAGAATTTGCACAATCTCGGTCCCGTATGAAGGCTGCCAAAGCTGTGACTGGTAATTTGATCATTCCTGTTGTGGGAATGACAATGACCGCCATGTCGCTTGCGCAAGGAAGTGTCGAGGCCGCTGCATTCATCCTTGGCTGTGTTGGTTTTTTTGATTGTCTTAGGGCTGTAAACGCCCCTAAAGGGAAGAGTGCGCTTGGTTTCGAGGCCTACCCTTCATTAAACAAACAGGCGGTTTCAAAACCGTCTGTTTGCTGAATTCGTAGCAAACATTTGATTATCACTCATGATTTCGCGTCAAAACGCCGCTTTACGGCGCCAAACCTCTGGCAGGGGCTTGGCGAGTTGTGCTAAATACTGGCGCTGATTTTGATGCGGTTTTTCCTCTCACCCTCGCTTGAAAAACGAAAGTTGCCAGACATGCAGGTTATTTTAGCTCAGCCCCGTGGTTTTTGCGCCGGAGTCGAACGCGCGATTGAAATCGTCGAGATGGCGTTGGAAAAGTTTGGCGCACCGATTTATGTGCGCCATGAAATCGTGCATAACCCGCATGTGGTTCAACGCCTGATCGCCAAGGGCGTGAAATTCGTCGAAGAAACGGACGAAGTGCCTGAAAGCGCCGTCGTGATTTTCAGCGCTCATGGCGTTGCCGAGACAGTTGAAACTCATGCGGTGTCGCGGGGACTGCAGGTTATCGATGCGACTTGTCCTTTGGTGTCGAAGGTTCATACTGAAGGGCAGCGTTACGCCAAGCAGGGACGCGAAATTATTTTGATCGGTCATGAAGGCCATCCCGAGATCGAGGGGACGCTGGGGCGGATTCCGGGCGTCGTGCATTTGGTGTCGGAAGTCGCCGATGTGGCCAAGGTCAATGTCAAGAATCCCAATATGCTGGCCTATATCACGCAGACGACGTTGAGCGTGGACGATACCAAGGGCGTGATTGATGCATTGAAGGCTCGTTTTCCGAACATTGTGGGCCCGGCGACTAAGGATATTTGCTATGCCACGCAGAACAGGCAGGGCGCTGTGCGGGAACTTGCCAAGCATGTCGATGTCGTGTTGGTGATCGGGGCGCATAACAGCTCGAACTCGAACCGTTTGCGCGAACGCGCCGAGGAAGTTGGCGTGCCGTCTTATCTGATTGAGGACGCGTCGCATTTGAATCTGGATTGGGTGCGCGGGAAGAAGCGTGTCGGCATTACGGCGGGGGCTTCGGCTCCTGAAGATTTGGTGCAGCAATTGATTGAAAGTTTGCGCGCTATCGAGCCGGTTGAGGTTTCTATTCTTCCGGGCGTTAAGGAAAGCGTTCATTTCCGCCTGCCTTTGTCTTTGACCAAGGCAACACCTCGCGTTACCTCGGCGTAAGAGGCGTATGACGACCAACATCCAGAGGCTGATCGATGTTCTGACGCGGTTGCGCGATCCAAACGGCGGGTGCCCGTGGGATATGAAGCAGACTCATGCGTCTCTGGCTTCGGGCACTGTTGAAGAAACCTATGAATTAGTCGAGGCGATTGAGAAGAACGATACCAACGCGATCAAGGATGAATTGGGCGACGTTCTTCTGCATGTCGTGTTTCATGCGCAGTTAGGGCGCGAAACGGGGGCGTTCGATTTTGAGAGCGTCGCGGGGCATGTCGCCGACAAAATGATCGAACGGCATCCGCATGTTTTTGGCGAACGCGACGTAAAAACGGCGCATGACGTTTTGGTAAATTGGGAGGCGGATAAAGAGGCCAAGCGTCAGGCGCAGGCTTTGGCCGAGGGACACACCCTTAGCGTTCTGGATAATGTTAGCACCGCCCTTCCCTCTTCGACACGCGCCGTGAAATTGCAAAAACGTGCGGCGCGGGTCGGGTTCGATTGGGCGGAGGCGCGGGATGTTCTGAGCAAGATCAGGGAAGAGATTGGCGAGTTAGAACACGAGATTGCCAAAGGCGCGAATAAAGATTTTTTAGAGGACGAATTGGGCGATGTTTTCTTTGCCGTGACCAATCTGGCGCGGAAGTTGGAGATTGATCCCGAAACGGCGCTTCGCCGCACGAACAGGAAATTTGAACGGCGGTTTCGTGGGATTGAGGCGGCGCTTGCTGCCGAGGGCAGAAAAATCTCTGACGCATCGCTGGATGAGATGGAGCGTATCTGGAACGCAATCAAGGCGGCGGAGAAAACCGCTTAATAGACGGGTCACCCCAGCCCCAGCATAATCTCCGCATTTTGTACGGCGGCGCCTGATGCTCCTTTGCCTAGATTGTCGAGGCAGGCGGTGAGGATGACGGTTGCTTTTTCTTCGTTGGAGAAGACGCGTAGTTGCAGGTTGTTGGTGTTGTTTTGCGCCAGTGGGGTAAGGACGTAGCCTTTTTCCAGTTTTCCCTGCAACGGCTCGACATGGACATAGTGTTGGCCTTCGTAGCGCGAGGACAGAATCTTGTGCAAAGTTGCGGCGTCGGTCTTGGTGTCGTTCAGGTCGTTCAGGCGCAGGGCTATCGTGACCAGCATGCCACGATAGAAGGCGTTGCTGTAGGAAGGCAGAAAGATCGGGTCGCGGGTAAGGCCCCCGTGCACACGCATTTCGTCCAGATGTTTGTGGTGTTGGTCGAGACCGTAGAGGCAATAGGCGGCGGCGCGGTCGCTGGCATCGTTTTTCTCACAGAGCGCTATGAGTTCTTTGCCGCCGCCGGAATAACCGGAGATGGCGGTGACCGTGATGCCGCAAGACGCGGGGATGATACCAGAGTCAACCAGAGGCCGGATCATTGCTATGGCGCCTGTCGGATAGCAGCCAGGATTGCTGACCCGTTTGGCGGCGCGAATTTTTTCCGTTTGATCCGGTAGAAATTCGGGGAAGCCGTATGTCCACCCTACAGCCGTGCGGTGCGCCGTGCTGGCGTCGAGTACGCGAACGGAGGTATTTTCGATCAAGGATACGGCCTCGCGCGAGGCGTCGTCGGGGAGGCATAAAATGGCGAGGTCGCAGGCGTTTAGAAGTTTTTTGCGTTCATTCGGGTCTTTGCGTTTTTCAGCGGCAATGCTGATAATTTCGATGTCCCCGCGACGTTCCAAACGTTTGCGGATTTCCAAACCTGTAGTTCCGGCTTCTCCGTCGATGTAAATTTTTGGTCTGGTCATGGTTTTCTCCCGCTTGGCACTTGTTAGGACGGTTAGTTTAAGAAGGCGTTCTAACCGTTTGAATCTCAAAAGTCTTTTTCAAACGGGATAGCTGTAAACTGGTTTTACACACATAAGCACTCGATTTTACAAAGAAACAGACTGTTTTTGATGCTAGATATCAAAAGTTATCCACAACAACCTGATTTTATTCTGACATTGAAACGATAAGGCGAAAAGGGTCTTTTTCTCTATGAAAACCACTTTGTGTTCGTGTGTTTTTCTCATTCTAATGGGTGATTCGTGGAAAATGGGGCTAAAAAGATGGTGATTCGCTTGAAGCATGCCGCTAGTCCATAACAAAGTGCGGTATTGACGGGAAAATAGCCTTGGAAAGGCACTATTTGGCTTCGTTATGGACATTTTTAGGTCGCTTGCGGGGTCATTTCCATACTGAAACAAGGAGATTCGGTTATTTACGAATCGGTTTTGACTAAAGTTCCGAGAACGGGTTTTACAGCGTGGTAGAGGCTTGTCCATGCGCCAAGATCAGGAGCGAGGATGAGCCCGCGCTTGCCGTTTTCCATATCATACGGGTCTCCGAACAGATCGGCTGAATAGCCCCCTGATTCGGATTGCAAGAAGAGGCCAGGCACATGGTCCCACGGTTTGGACATGCGATAGAGCAAGAATGTTGCGCGGGGGGGGCTTGGCTGTTGGCAAAAAGTTTTTCACCTGTAAACATACGGGCGTAATCAAAGGCTGCTGCCGATCCTATCGTCAGGGCGGGCAAGGCGGCTACAACGGGGACTACTCTTGGTTTGGATAAGGCGCTCCTGAGGCGCGAACCGATGATGCCGAGGCGTGGGATTTTGGGGTCATGCCCTGCTAGGCGCATTTTCTGGCCTCGCATCCAAACGCCGCCCCCCTCCTCCGCTGCCAGCGTGTCGCCTGACGAGGGGTCGTGAATCCATGCCGCCACTGTTTTTTTGCGGCGGACGAGGGCGACCATGACGCCGAATTCGGCGCGGCCTTCGATGAAATTGCGCGTGCCGTCGATGGGGTCGATCACCCAGACGTCTTCGTCGCCAGAAAAACGCGATAGGATGCGCGTGTCTTTGGCGAAGCTTTCTTCGCCAACGATGACGCTGCCAGGCAGGATGTCTTGAAAACGAGCGATCAGGGCTTCTTCGGCGGCTTTGTCGGCGACGGTTACGGGGTCGTTGACGCCCTTCATTTCAATGTCGCTCTGCTCCAACCTGCGGAAGCGAGGCATAATCTCGGTCGCGGCGACTTCGGCGATGATGTTTTCTATGGCGGCAAGGTCGATGGGCTTCATTCTTTTTTCTTTCCGAGCTTGCGGCGCAGGGATGGGGCCCCCTATTATCTTTTCGCAATTGAGATAGTGCAACTAGGAAGTGATGATGGGATCAATCACTGCCTTAAAAGTTTGATGAATACCGTCCCATGCAGGACGATTGGGGGCGGAAAGAAGACCTTTGTTTTGGCTAGATGCCGGATCATAGGGATGACCGAACAGATTTGCGCCATAGCCCTGCACTTCCTTAATCATGAGCAATCCGGCGGCATGATCCCACGGCTTCGCGTGGTCGCCGAGGAAAAAAGACACGCGAGGTTTTTGGCTGTTGGCAAAAAGCACATCCCCCGTGAAAAAGCGCGGGTAGTCGAAGGATGCCGCAGAGGCGCATTCGCTTTCAGGCAAGGCGGCTCCAGCAGCTTTGAGTTGAAGAAATTTCTGGTGAACATGCCAGCTTAAAAGTCCAAGAGGAGAAACATCTTTCTCGCTCGATGCCAAGCGCATTTTATAACTGTTTAGCCAAACGCCGCTTCCCTGTTCCGCTCTCAACATGTCGCCTGTTGACGGATCGTGAATCCACGCTGCCACTGTTTGTTTGCGGCGCACAAGGGCGACAATGACTCCAAACTCAGGGCGGCCTTCAATAAAATTGCGGGTGCCGTCGATGGGATCGATTACCCAGACATCTGCGTTTCCAGACAAACGCAACAGAATTCTGTTGTCGGCTTCAAAACTTTCTTCGCCGACGATGATGCTGTGCGGGAGATAGTTTTGAAGACGAACGATCAGGGCTTGCTCCGCCGCTTTGTCCGCGACAGTGACGGAGCTTTTGTCGCCCTTAACCTCGACATCACCAGCACCTAGGTTGCGAAAACGCGGCATGATCTCGGTCGCGGCGACTTCGGCGATGATGTTTCCTACGGCGGCAAGGTCGATAGGTTTCATTCTTTTTTCTTTCCGAACTTGCTTTCGAAGCGGCCGTAATCCGCCGCGTCAAGTTCGACCGTGAGGCGAGCTTGGGTTTTGGTGTCGCGGCGCTCAATGATTTTACCGTGCGCATGCAGCCAGGACAGCGCCGCGCCATCGGACAGGGAAATGGAAAGGACATAGGCGCGGTGGCGAGCGGAAAGACGTTTAACGATAAGCGCAAGCAAAAGAGGAATCCCCTCGCCCGTGAGCGCCGACAAGCCGACCATGCCGCCATGCGCTTCCTGACGGAGGCCGTCGAGGGGAATGACGTGGCCGATTTCCTCCGAAATGCGGTCGGTGTATTCGGAGAGAATCTTGCGGTCTTCTGGAGGCAGGAGGTCGACTTTGTTTTG